>JAZRMG010000079.1:0-11896 GCA_045647345.1 Bacteroidaceae bacterium
TGCTTCGCCTACGAGCCACAGATAGAAGGCAAGATTGTGCACCGAGGCAATCTGCATGGCCAACAGCTCTTGTGCATGGAAGAGGTGGCGCAGGTAAGCTTTGGTGTAGAGGGTGTCGACCACTGATGCTCCGTCGGCTTCGATGGGCGAGAAGTCGGTCTCCCACTTCTTGTTCTTCATGTTGATGATTCCGTCTTTGGTGAAGAGCATGCCATTTCTTCCATTTCGTGTAGGCATCACGCAATCGAACATGTCCACTCCGCGCTCGATACCTTCGAGAAGATTCATGGGTGTGCCAACTCCCATCAGGTAGCGAGGTTTGTCGGTGGGGAGAATTTCGTTCACCACCTCTATCATTTCATACATCTTCTCGGTGGGTTCCCCTACGGCAAGGCCTCCGATAGCATTTCCTTCGGCTCCCTTGGATGCGATGAATTCAGCAGAGCGTCTACGAAGGTCGGGGTATACACATCCTTGTACGATGGGGAAGAGTGATTGGTGGTAGCCATATTTCGGCTCTGTTTCGTTGAATCGTGTGAGGCAACGGTCGAGCCATCGGTGAGTCATCTCCATCGATTTGCGTGCGTAGTCGTAATCGGCATCGCCAGGGGTGCACTCGTCGAAAGCCATCATGATGTCGGCTCCGATGGTGCGCTCAATGTCCATTACCCGCTCAGGGGTAAACAGGTGTTTGCTTCCATCGATGTGCGAGCGGAATTCAACGCCCTCCTCCTTCATCTTGCGGATGCCCGAGAGGGAGAACACCTGAAAGCCGCCGCTATCGGTGAGCATGGGGCGGTCGAAGCCGTTGAACCGGTGCAGGCCACCGGCCTTCTCGATGACCTCCAAGCCGGGACGCAGGTAGAGGTGGTAGGTGTTGCCCAGAATGATCTGCGCCTTGATGTCGTCCTTCAGTTCGGTGAGATGCACGCCTTTGACAGAACCCAGCGTGCCCACGGGCATGAAGATGGGGGTCTCAATCTGTCCGTGGTCGGTAGTGATGAGTCCCGCACGGGCATGGGTCTTAGGATCGGTATGTTGGAGTTGGAATGTAAGCATTATATTAATTCTGAATGATGAATTATGAATTCTGGATTGTCACGGGTTTCTTTTTCTTCTACGCGATTACACGAATTTTATTTTTGTCAACTCGCAAAAAGATTCGTTAGATTCGTGCGATTCGCGTTCGAGAAAAGGAAACACACACGTATTGTTTTTTATTCTGACCATGAATTTCTCGAATATCACGAATAAGAACGTTTTCGTTATCGTCTTTCGTCGTCGTTCTTTACTTCTCAATGGCGAAGTTCATCGGGTGATCCACCTTCTCGGAGAGCAGGGCTATCTGCCACACCTCCTTGATGTCGGTCACATAGTGGAAGGTGAGTCCCGTGAGATACATCTCAGGAATCTCCTCTATGTTGCGGCGGTTCTCCTCACAGAGGATGATCTCCTTGATGCCGGCACGCTTGGCGGCGAGTATCTTCTCCTTGATGCCACCTACGGGGAGCACCTTGCCACGGAGACTTATCTCGCCTGTCATGGCGAGGTTGGCCTTCACCTTGCGCTGGGTGAGCGCCGAAGCGAGTGAGGTGGCCATGGTGATACCTGCCGAGGGGCCATCCTTGGGCACGGCACCTTCGGGCACGTGGATGTGGATGTTCCAGTTGTCAAACACCTCGTAGTTGATGTCGAGCAACGAGGCGTGGGCCTTGATATATTCGAGGGCGAGCATGGCCGATTCCTTCATCACATCGCCCAGATTACCGGTGAGTGTGAGTTTGCCTCCCTTGCCGCGGCTGAGGCTAGTCTCTACGAAGAGTATCTCACCGCCTACGGCAGTCCACGCAAGGCCTGTCACCACACCGGCATACTCGTTGCCCTGGTAGCGGTCGCGCGAGTACTCCTGCACGCCGAGCAGCTCGCGTAGGTCGGCAGGCTTCACGGTGGTGTGGCTATAGTAGCCGTTGGTGGCATAACTGCATGCCAGGCGGCGGAATATCTTGCCTATCTTCTTGTCCAGTTCGCGCACGCCCGACTCGCGGGTGTAGTTCTCCACGATGGCCTCGAGGGTCTTCTTGTCGATCTTAATCTGACGTTTCTTGATGCCGTTGGCCTCCTCCTGCTTGGGCACGAGGTGCTTACGGGCTATCTCGACCTTCTCTTCGGCCAGGTATCCGCTCACTTCGATGAGCTCCATACGGTCGAGCAGGGGCGCAGGAATGTTGCCTATATTATTGGCCGTGGCGATGAACATCACGTTGGAGAGGTCGTAGTCTATGTCGAGGAAGTTGTCGTGGAAGGCGTTGTTCTGCTCGGGGTCGAGCACCTCAAGCAGGGCCGACGAGGGGTCGCCATTGTGGTTGGCCTGCGATACCTTGTCGATCTCGTCGAGGATAAAGACGGGGTTCGACGAGCCAGCCTTGGCCAGACTCTTGATGATGCGGCCGGGCATGGCGCCGATGTAGGTCTTGCGGTGACCGCGTATCTCGGCCTCATCGTGCAAGCCTCCGAGCGAGATGCGCACATACTGGCGCTTCAGGGCAGTGGCGATGGAGCGGCCCAGCGAGGTCTTGCCCACACCGGGAGGGCCATAGAGGCAGAGGATGGGCGACTTCAGATCGCCACGCATCTTGAGCACGGCAAGGTGCTCGAGGATGCGCTCCTTGACCTTCTCCAGGCCGTAGTGGTCGCGGTCGAGCACGCGACGGGCATTCTTCATATCGAGGTTGTCAGTGGTGTACTCGCCCCAAGGGAGGCTGAGCATCACCTGCAGGTAGTTGAGCTGCACGTTATAGTCGGGCGACTGGGGGTTGATGCGCTCGAGCTTCATCACCTCCTTCTCGAAGGTGTCGGCCACCTCCTTGCTCCACATCTTCTTCTGGGCCTTGCTGCGCAATTCGTTGATGTCCTGATCCTGCACACTGCCACCCAGTTCGTCCTGGATATTCTTCAACTGCTGCTGCAGGAAGTATTCGCGCTGCTGCTGGTCGAGGTCCTCACGGGTGCGCATCTGTATGCTGGCCTTGAGGTCGGCCAGCTGCACCTCGCGATTGAGCACAGAGAGCAGGCGGGTAGCACGGTCCTGTAGCGAATCTTCAGACAGGAGCTGCATCTTGTCCTTGATGTCGAAGGGGAGGTTAGAGCACACGAAGTTGATGAGGAACATACCATTCGAGATGTTCTTGATGGCAAAGGCTGCGTCGGGCTGCATCTCCTCGGAGGCCTTGATGTAGCGTGTAGCAAGGTCCTTGCAGCTGTCGACCGTGGCACGAAACTCGCGGCTATTGCGGCGAGGCAACACCTCGGCAAGCGGTTCGGCCTCACCCATCAAGTAGGGACGGATGGATACTATATCGGTAAGCTTCAGGCGCTGCATACCTTGAAGGATGACGGTCGTGGTCTGGTCGGGCATCTCGAAGATGCGCACCACGCGGGCTGCCGTACCTATCTCATAGAGGTCTTTCTGTGTGGGGTCTTCAGTTTCGGGAGAACGCTGACAGAATACGCCGATCGATTTCTCCTGCTTGAAGGCATCTTTTACGAGGCGCAGCGAACTCTTGCGCCCTACCGATACGGGCAATACGATACCGGGGAACAGCACCATATTGCGCAATGGAAGGATAGGCAGCACTGCATCCAAAGGATTGTCAAAAAGGGATTCCTCATTGCCGTCAAAGTCGGCAATGAGAGAGATGGAGTGCTCTGACTCCATAGGTTCGTTGGTGTCGAAATATAGTTTGCTCTTAATCATAGTCATCTCTATTTGGCGGAATTAGCCAATTAGAGTGCAAAATTAGTGCAAGGCAAACGAAATGCCAAATTTATTTGAGCATTTCTGAGCCGCCGCCTAATTTGAAGCTGCGAAGCAGATTAAAGATACGAATAAGCGAACGAAATGCCAAATTTCAACGAGCGAATGTTATGGAAATGTTTACTTTTCATTATACCGGTCGATCAGATGCTGCGGCATCCTTACCACGCAGATGTTCATAGAGCGCCCGTCTTCGGACAACATGGCCGACTGTATCTCTATAGCAGTGCCATCGGGCTTGAACGTGGGATGCACGTGATCACGCGCTGTGGTCTTATGGCCTGCAGTGAGCAATATCCGTTCCTTGGTGTGACGGTCGATGACCCACAATTCACGCGCAAAGGTGTCTCCTGCCACCCAATGCCCATTGTGCGAGCCTGCCACGTGCCAGAAGTTGTCGCCATCGACCTGCCCCTCGAGAGTGAGCTCGCGAGTGCGCATATTCACTACAGCCAACCCTGTTGCATAAGCTTTAGTGCCTGCCGGTCCCCAGTCTTTGGTGTAGTCGGCAGGCTGCTCTTCCTCCGTAATCTTGCGATGGCCGATGATGGCAAAGGCCAGCTCATCTGCACTGATGACCGCCTCGTGGGTCACCCAGTCATACTCCGTCTCACGATATATCGGGCGCAAGCCAGTACCGTCAGCATTAACCATCCACGTGCGTTGGGGCGCCTTTCCTCCCGTCTCCCAACAGAAGATTACTTCACCGGGATGCCACGGATTGCCCTGTATGTGACCCACCTGGAAGTGTACACTCACGACGTGACTCACCTCACCTGTGGTAAGGTCTATCTTACCGATTCCCGAAGGGCCTGCTCCCATATTTCTAGGGCCGAAGGTACCTGATATATCCTCCTTGATAGGGAACTTTCCGGCATACTGCTTCCCTAAACGGAAGTAGGCGAAAGCCTCGCTGCCGTCAAGCGCCATATCGCCTCGCGCCCCCATCTCTGCCGGGATAACGCCACAGATGCGCTCATAATGTTTTTTCTTCTTCAACGTATTGTTCTCCGAGTCGGCGAAGAGCTTGCTAAGGTCTACCTCGACCACCTCCATATCCATCTCCCTCTGCTTGCCCTTCCCTACAGGACGCATATAATAGAGATGCATCGAGTTGCGGGCCACACACAACATGCCGGTATATCCACCTTCGGTGACTTGCACGATATCACCCGTGCTCTCATTGACTGCCATAGCCTCGCCAGGCACGCGATCTGACCGGAACACCACCCATTGTCCGTCCGAGGTCCATTGGTTGTGTGTCTGATATATTTTGCTATCACCTGTGCCACTCTGACTGGTGAGAAACAGGAGTTCAACGCCAGTCACCGGGTCGATGACCACCTTTTTCTCTGAAGGGAAGCGACGGCCTATTTGCGCCATAGCTGGCAAAGCTGACATCGTGGCCACAATGAGCCACACAGAGGTACGGATAAAGTGTTTCATGGCGGGTATTCAGTATGGGTATAATACAATTTTCTCTTAAGAAACGGGTCAGAAACGGGTGCTTCCGTCGTAGTTGAAGATGGGCTTGTCTGTCTTCACCTCCTCATCATAGAACTGCACCGCACTGTCATTGAGCTTAGGGTGCTGCTCTTTCAGGAGCTTGATGACCTCAGCGCCAGCCCATATCACGGGGCCATAGCCGTGAGCAGCCATCACATGCACGGGACGATAAGCATAGAAACCTGCATCGAAGCCCATACCGGTACCCACGCACACGCCCTCGACCTGTCCCTGTGCGTTGACTGCCGACTCTACCGCATGCCACCCCTGCAGCACGACTGGGCCATAGGCTTTGGCATCGACCCACCCCTGATTGATGGCATGGGCCATACAATAGGTATAGATGGCAGTAGCCGAAGTCTCCAAGTAGGTATCGTTACGATCGAGCAGCTGATGCCAGAACCCATCGTGATGCTGCAATGCGGCCAGTCCTTGTATGTGTGCCTGCAAGAGGGCAAGTATCTCCTGACGTTGCGGATGCTCCTCAGGAAGTGCATCGAGCACTTCGCACATTGTCAGCAAGGCCCATCCGTTGGCTCTTCCCCAAAAGAAAGCCGGATGCGGCTGCATAGCCTCGACCCATCCGTGACGGAAGAGGCCCTTCTCTGGCACAAACATCTTTTCAGCAAAGAGCATTACCTGACGGGCGGCCTCATCGTAGTATTCGGCACTTCCCGTGAGCTTGCCCATATAGGCCACGGCAGGAATACCCATAAACATATCGTCAAGCCAAACGGTGTTCTTTTGGGGACGGATACGGGCAAAGGTCCCATCGACCAAACGATATTCCTTGTGCAAAATGTAGTCTACATAATTATCTATAAGCGGACGCAACGGTAACTCACCATTGCCCAGCTGTGCCTTAATCATTGACACGCACACAGCACCGGCATCATCAAGGGCATGCGGGTCGATGACACGGCGCACATTGCCGTCAATCTTACCGTGCTTGCCATACACCTCCTTGAAGCGGGGTGCCACATCTGCCAACAGACGATGGCGGGTATGCACATAATTGCGGTAGGCCTCATCGCCAGTAGCCTCATAGGCCGCCAATACAGCCGAATAGGTAACGCCCCATTCATAACTTGTCAAGCGGAATCCACCTTGCTTCAAGTGGGTGTGGCGGTCAATGTCTGACAAGGCGGCCACCTCTTTGCCCGTACGGTTGTCTACCAGTATTGCCGGTGTCTGCTCATCAATATAGGTGAGCACGCGGTCCATCGTGGCTTTCACCTCCTCTACGGCGGGCAATCCATAGTCGACCCGATAGGCAGGCTTCATCAGATGTAACGGAGTATTGTGGTCGTTGATTTGCTGAGCACAGAGGGGAGCCGAAACGGTCAGCAGGAGAAGCGCCATATGGCGTACCAGATTGTTTTTCATAAGCATCATAAATAGATTGATATTCTTCGCAAATTTATAAAAAAAACAAGAAAACAACGTAGAACATTCCATAATTTACAGTTTTTTCGTAAGTTTGTATTCCAATGTTTACATTTAAGCAATTTGCAATCCATCAAGATCGTTGCGGCATGAAGGTCGGCACCGATGGCGTTCTACTCGGGGCATGGGCTCGTGTGGAGCAGTGTGAACGCATTCTTGACGTTGGTACAGGTACGGGGCTTGTTGCTTTAATGGCAGCGCAGCGGAGTAGGGCCAATATCGTGGCCATTGACCTCGACACCAATGCCGTGGAGCAGGCGGCGGCAAATGTAGCTGCTTCGCCGTGGAGTGAACGCATACAGGTGATGGAGACGGATGTGAAGCATTTTGAAGGCTTTCCGTTCTTCGATGCTATTCTTTGCAATCCTCCCTTCTTTGAAAACTCGTTGAAAAGCCCTGATGCAGCACGCTCCATGGCCCGTCATACCGATACACTCAGTTTCGACGAACTGGCTCAGTGTGCTTCTCGTTTGCTTACGCGCGAAGGCGAACTTTCGGTGGTGATTCCTTATGACCGTACTACGGATATGACTGTCAGCGCTGCGTGCAATGGTTTGTTTGCTACGCGACAGACTGTTGTCGTGCCTGTCGAGGGAGGCCGCCCCAAACGTATGCTGATGGCTTTTACAAGGCAGGGCGCGGCGCATGGGACTGAGGTGTTGTGTCTACAGAATGCACAGCGAAGCTACACGCAAGACTATATTCGTTTGGTTAAAGATTTTTACTTGAAGATGTAAGAGAAAAAGAAGGGGGCATTTCAGCCCCCTCTTCGTAGATTATCTAAGTATGCAAGAATCAATACACCTCCACCTTGGCAGCAGCAGCCTTACACTTGTTTCGTAGGGCATCCATGTCGCTTCCGTTAGGCGCATTGCATACGACTACGCCCATGCGTCGATTCACCTTGGTGTATGGTTTGCCGAAGAGACGAATGTCTGTATCGGTCTCTGCTATCGCCTCCTCGATGCCGCGATATTGGGGCTGTTTTTTTGAAGCGATGGGTGAGAGGATTACTGCGCTGGCCCCCATACGGTACTGTTCAATTTCTGCGATGGGAAGACCCAATACGGCACGTGCATGGAGTTCAAATTCGTTGAGGCACTGAGTACCAGCGAGAGTCACCATGCCTGTATCGTGTGGACGGGGCGACAGCTCAGAGAAGTATACGCCGTTTTCGTTGCTGAGGAAGAACTCTACACCCCAAATGCCGGCGCCAGTAAGTGCTTCTGTTACCTTGGCTGCCATGAGTTGTGCTTCGGCCAAATGGTCAGGACGTATGGGGGCGGGTTGAAAACTTTCGCGGTAGTCACCGCTCTTTTGTACATGTCCGATGGGGGCACAGAATCGTGTGGGACCATTCTTTTGAGTTACAGTGAGCAGTGTAATTTCGCTGTCAAATCGGATGAACTCTTCGATAATAAGTTCCTTGATGTCACCTCGGCTACCCTCGCAGCCGTATATCCATGCTTGTTCTAACTCATTGACGCTTTTCACGAGCGACTGTCCCTTGCCTGATGACGACATCAACGGCTTCACCACACAAGGAAAACCAATCTTGTCGGCCGCCTCGCGTAGTTCTTCCAATGACTTGGCGTAGAAGTATTTTGCCGTCTTTAACCCCAACTCCTGTGCAGCGAGGTCACGTATCGCCTTACGGTTCATTGTGAAGTTCACCGCTTTGGCGCTAGGCACTACTTGTATGCCCTTTTCCTCAAAATCGTAGAGCCGTTCTGTACGTATGGCCTCTATCTCGGGGACGATGATGTCTGGCTGGTGCTTGGTGACTACTGTGTCGAGAGCCTCGCCATCGAGCATGCTGAATACTTCAAACTCATCGGCCACTTGCATGGCCGGAGCGCCCTCATAGGAGTCACAAGCTATTACATACTGGCCCAATCGCTTGGCAGCGATGACAAACTCTTTACCCAACTCGCCCGAACCGAGCAACAAAATCTTCTTGTTCATAGTAACTATATATTATTGTGAATGCAAATATAGTGTAAAAAATCGGTTAAGCGAAGGCTCTGCCTATTTATTTGCGATATAGGGCGTGAGAATATAGCTATCCTACACCTAAATCGGTGTTCTCCATTAAGATCTCTATTTTGGGGTCATCCTTTATCTTGGGGTATACTTCGCGGGAAAACCATTCTGCAAGTTTCGCATCGTGATGGATTGCGGTGGAGTTGTTGCAGAAGACATTGATGCTGAAGTATTCAAAGTGCTGGTGCGCCAGGGCGATGTCGGTTAGTATATGTTCGTGGCTCTCGCCTTGTGTGCAGCACAACAGACATACGCCTTGAAAGTGCTGCGCTACATCTTGTGCCGTGACGGTTGCGGGGATGCCCTTCTTCCACTGTTTGCGTAGGGTGGGGGAGAACGTTTCTATACCGCAGCGGAATTTTACCGTAGTGGGGGCAAATTGCCGGGCAAAGGCCGTCAACTTATTGCGGTACATGTAGTGTGCCTCGAACCATAGTGTATGGATATTTTTCTCGTGTACAATCTCACGGATTAACCCGATGGTTGCATCGTCCAACTCCATTGCTGATCCCGAGTTTATGATATCGAGTACACCATATTGTCCCGTCACTTGCTGGAGTACGGGGGCGTTTATTTCGAAAGGATTGTCGCTGGTGTCTGTGTGGTAGTCGCAAAAGGTGCATTTTCCCCAACGACAACCCGTGCCCTGCAACAAGACAAACTCACGGGGCATCTTCGTGTGTATCAAAGAGTATCTTTTAATCATGGCTTCTTGACAAACTTGTGTATGGCATGTACGGTAGCATAGGCCAATGGTGTGCCGAAGACTGATTCGATGACCAGTTTTGCTCCATATTGGAAGACTACCATCATGATTAGGTCGTGCGTAGATACTATGCCGAGAAAGGCGATGAGCACAAATGGAAGGCTGTCAAACAAGTATGCTACGGCTGAACTGCCTATGGTGCGTACCCACAGCCACTTGCCTTTGGTTTTTTCTTTGATTCTCTCCATTAACCAAGCGTTTGAGATTTCGCCTAGTAGGAATCCTGTGAGCGAGGCTATTACGATGCGCGGAACGTAGGAGAAAATGTGGTTGTAGGCATTGGCCGTGTCGGTTAGGTAATCGGGCGAGGGTAACCATACTCCGATTTGAGTGCATACCACCATGATTAGGTTACAGGTAAAGGTGAGCCAAATAACCTTGCGTGCCGTTCGGAATCCCCATATCTCCGTGAGCACATCGCCCAACATATAGGCGAAGGGGAACACGATGGTTCCTGCATCGAAATAGAACAACCCGAAGAGGCTGATGACCTTCACAGCCATGATGTTAGATACGAGGTAAGAAGTCACAAACAGCGCTGTTACAATCATCAGTGCCGTGTGGTTGTTAGTTTGATTTTTGATTCGGTTTTTTGAAGGGTTTTCCGATACCTTGCTCATATTTTTCGAATGTTTAAGTTTTGTTTTTAGTTGTTATGGATACTTACAGAAAGATGACCCCGAGTGACGTGCAAGTCTATTGGTCTTTTCTTCCTTTTATGACTCCTCAATCAAATAGTCCTCGTATGTTCTGGTAAACACTTTTCCCTAAGTGCTTGTAGGCCAGTTCGGTCACCTCACGCCCGCGCGGTGTACGTTTGAGAAATCCTTCTTTGATGAGGAATGGCTCATACACCTCCTCCAGTGTGCCAGGGTCCTCACCGATGGCTGTGGCGATGGTGCCCAGTCCTACGGGGCCGCCGCCAAACTTATCGATGATTGTACATAGTATTTTGTTGTCTATCTCATCCAGTCCGTAGCGGTCAATGTTGAGTGCCTCGAGTGCGTACTGGGCTATTTCGAGATCAATCTCGCCTGTACCCTTCACTTGGGCAAAGTCGCGTACGCGGCGCAACAACGCATTTGCGATACGTGGCGTTCCACGGCTGCGGCGCGATATCTCACTGGCCGCTTCGCTGCTGCAAGGTACGCCAAGAATCTCTGCTGAGCGGGCGATGATGCGTGATAGCACTTCGTTGTCGTAATATTCCAAGTGCATGTTGATGCCGAAACGAGCGCGCAAGGGGGCCGTGAGCATGCCGCTGCGTGTGGTTGCACCTACTAGTGTGAAGGGGTTCAGGTCTATCTGTATGCTTCGTGCCGAAGGCCCCTTGTCTATCATGATGTCGATGCGGTAGTCCTCCATTGCCGAGTAAAGGTACTCCTCTACAACGGGCGAAAGGCGGTGTATTTCATCGATGAACAGTACATCGTTCGGTTCCAACGAGGTGAGCAGGCCGGCTAAATCGCCAGGTTTGTCGAGCACCGGTCCCGAGGTAATCTTGAACCCCACGCCCAGTTCATTGGCGATGATGTTGCTCAGTGTTGTCTTGCCTAGTCCAGGAGGACCGTGCAGTAGCACGTGGTCCAGTGCCTCGGCACGTAGACGGGCCGCTTTGACGAAGATGCGCAAGTTGTCCACCACCTTGTCTTGTCCCGAGAAGTCCTCGAAACGGAGCGGACGCAGCGCATTCTCATAGTCCTTATCCTTGCCTCCCAATTGCTGCCGACGTATGTCGAAATTCTCTTCCATTCTTTTCTGTTTCTATTGAGGGAGCAAAGATACAACAAGCCGAGAGGAGAACAAAATAAATTATTTTATTTTTTTATTCTGAGGTGCAGAGTATTGTATCGTGTCTATTAAGGTTTAGGTGTTTGCTGTAAAAAATATCGAAGCAAGCTTTATTGCTATGACTCATCTCGCTTTCTTTGTATATGTACAATGCTTATTTATTAAAGGAATAATGATACGTGAGGAACGATTCAATTTGAGGATTCCTTCTTATACTATATTATTATGCTCTTCGGATGGATGTTGAGAACTGAATAAACAGTAATCAGTTGATTGCGTTCTTATATTCCTGAACTTCTAAAGAAAAATAGTCAATTTGTCCTTCAAATGCATCTGTATGTTGCGGAGAAGGGAAAAGCGAGGAATCTTCAAGATGTTCCCTAAATTGTCATTTTTCATGTTTTGCAACATAGAAATGCCATTTTCATGGAATCGTGTAAATATGCTGATATTTTCTTGTCATTGAAAACCAGTGTATTAGTAAAATTGTTAAATTTTTCTTGAAAAAAAGTCCCAAGAATGTTTGGTCA
>JAZRMG010000080.1:0-3134 GCA_045647345.1 Bacteroidaceae bacterium
ATCTGCTCGGCCATGCGGCGTGTCTGGTCATTCACCTGGTCAATATTACCAATCTGTGAGCCGAGGCTCTTGAGATGCATCTCATAGATGGTATTGATAGAGGTAAGGTTGCGGCTGAGGCGCTCCACTTCGTCGGCACTAGCCTCAAGTTGCGATGATTGGTCGGCAATATGCTGGAATGATTCGGTGAGCGAACGCAACTTTTCGATATAATCCTGAGTAACCTGCTGCAACTCGGGCACATCAACCTTGCCCTCGATGACGGGTGCAGGTGTAGCGCTAGGAGCAACAGTAGCACTTGCAGGAACGGTAGCAGCACTTGCTGCAGCAACAGCAGCATTGGCTGCTGCTATATTGGCCATAACGGTGAGGGCCTCGGCATCGAGCTGGGGAACAGCGCCAGCAACAGGAGCGGAAGTACCAGTAGCAGCAGAGGCAGCCACGACGCTACCAGCAGCTACAGGAGCACCACCCACAATGACAGGGCCTCCTGCCACAACGGGAGCATCAGTTTCCTTGACGCTCGATTGACGCTCAAAACCGTTCACGATAAAGGTGAGCACCTCAGTACCCATACCGAGGAAGAGCATGAGGTCGGCACCTTCGATGTGGGTGAGCTTGAAGAGCGCGCCCAAAATAACGACGGCAGCACCCCAACTATAGAGATAGTTCAATATGGTTTGTCCCTTTTGGGTTTCCAAGAAGTCTTGAAAGCGGCTGATAGCACTTGTATTCTGTTTCATAGTAGATGAGTTATTTTTGTACTTGGGATACTCTGACATTCTGAGCGCTCCAATTCATTTCAAATATTATGGTCTATTCTATTTCCTTGCTGTTCCTACATATGAGCGTACACAACGGAAGCCGATGTACGAGCGGGTCTCGTTTTGGTATTCGTAGGTACGTGACACTGACTGGATAAACCGCTCGGGGTCTTTCCATGAACCACCACGCACGGTTTTCTTCTTCATATAATAGGGATCCTCCTTGGCGGCATTGTATGAGAGTTCGGGGTTCATGTCGCTCATCTGCAACACGCCAGCCTCGGTATATACGGTCGATGTCCACTCGGCAACGTTACCTGCCATATCGTACAAGCCATGGCTATTGGCCGAGTATGAACCAGCCTTAGTGGTAATGAGGCTACCATCCTTGGTGTAGTTGCCTCGCTCGGGCTTGAAGTTAGCATAGAAACACCCCTCGTCACTCTTGGTACCATCCTGCATCCACGGGAATAGTGTACCCTCCTTGCCGCGTGCTGCATACTCCCACTCAGCCTCTGTCGGCAGACGATAACGCTGCACATACTTGGCTTGGGGGCCAAGGCCACGCAACAGGAAATCGGTACGCCATGCGCAGAAAGCATTGGCCTGCTCCCAACTCACGCCCACCACAGGATGGTCATTGTAGTTGGGATGATTAAAGTAGAGCTGCATGTACATCTCGTTATGTGCGTTAGGGAAGTCGTTCACCCAGCAAGTGGTATCGGGAAAGACATTCACGATGTAGGTATTTACAAAGTCGAAAGGTCCTGAGAGGGGACGGTTGATGGTCTCGCGCACAATCTGTCCCTCCTCATTGATATAAGCAGTATCCTTCGAGATCATGATCACTTCATCGGGATTCACCTTCACATCGGTATTTCGCACGCGCATGGCCGCATCGAGCTGGTTCTTACGCAGGGCTGCCTGAGTATAGTCGACCACCTCGTAGCGGTAGTTCATCTGTGTGTGGTCAAGCTCCATGGCACCCGTATAAGGGTTACGCTTCATGATACTATTGATGGCAATCTGCTGATCCTCGGTAGCTTTGCGCCAGGGGATAGGCTTCTTCCAGTTGAGGTAGGGAGTAATCGGTTCTCCATACTCGTCTTCCTCTATTTTGAAGGTCTCGTCACCACCATAGGCGGGGTCAGCCAGACGTTCACGGATGATTGAGTCACGCACCCAGTTCACAAACTGGCGATACTCGGCATTGGTAATCTCCGTATCGTCCATCCAGAACGACTCTACCGAGATCTCTTTGTGCGGAGCATTGGAGCCCCACAGGCTATCGGTCTCTTCCTCACCCAACTTGAGCGAGCCACGCGGCACAAGCACCATACCGAACGGAGCCGGTTCTGTAAATGCTGCCGAGCGAGATCCCGTCAGTTCACCACCTACCGCCATAGTAGCATTATTTGACCCCATGCATGAGGTCAGCAGTGCTGCAGCAGCTAGGCTTATAATCCATGTCTTCTTCATACGACTTATAATATACGTATACTTTTATGTTTGTTTTTTCCTTTCTTGAATAAATCCAAATCCATCACATACCCCACATACAGGTCGTGACTTCCGTGGATGAGTCCTACACCCGAGGTGAAGATTTCGTAGGCATAGCCAAACGTCACACTATTGATCTCTCCGCCAAGGAGAATGGCTACCGAAGTCATGGGACTATAGGTAAGACCCGCGTAGTAGCGCTTCTCGTCATAGGTATAGATGCCTCGTACGGTGACATCGGCCCGCCAGGCTTGCAGGTCGGTCATCAACTGTAGCGAGGGCTGTATGGATAATAACGGATTCTTCAGCTGAATATTGCCTCCACCACAGAAATAATATGTACGGTCAATCTTTATCTCATTGGTTTCACCCAGTTCAATGACGGGTGCTGTAAGGTGCATCACCGATAACCCGGCATAGAAAAAAGGGTGTGCATAATGTACGCCTGCCGTGAGATCCAGCCCCATACCTTCGATTTCCGACGAAGGGAAAGCGGCATCGGCAGACTCCTCGGCTTCCACCTTAGAGCCGTCAAACTTCTGTTCCAGCGAACCGGCACTCACACCCATCGCCATGCTGCCTCCCCATAGGTTGAAGCGGTAGGCATAGCCCGCAAAGAGACGTTGGTTGGTGAACAGGCCAATAGACTCATTATACAGGTTGGCACTGATTGCTTGATTCTTCTTCTCGGTAGGTAATGCCATATCGGCACCGATGAGCATGGTAGCAGGCGCATTGGTATAGCCCGCCATCTGCATGGCATAGGTACCATACATATTGAGGCGTCCGCTCAATCCCGCCACAGCAGGATTGTAGTAGCCCTGCAGCGCCCAGTAATGCGTGAAGTGTGTATCAAACTGAGCACGTGCC
>JAZRMG010000081.1:0-44434 GCA_045647345.1 Bacteroidaceae bacterium
GACTATCGGCATTCAACTCCCAAAGAGCGAAGCGATATCTTCACCTGACTCCATATAACTCCATCCAAAGAAATACTACTTAAATAACATAAACTTAAAAACTAAAAGTTATGGCAAAAATGAATTTTGGCGGTGTAGAAGAAACCGTCGTTACTAGAGATGAATTCCCCTTGGAGAAAGCTCGCGAGGTATTGAAGAATGAGACCATCGCCGTTATCGGTTATGGCGTACAGGGCCCCGGCCAGTCACTCAACCTCCGTGACAATGGTTTCAACGTAATCGTTGGTCAGCGTGCAGGTAAGACATACGACAAGGCTGTTGCCGACGGTTGGGTACCCGGTGAGACCCTCTTCAGCATCGAGGAGGCTTGCGAGCGTGCTACCATCATCCAGGTATTGCTCTCTGACGCTGCTCAGATCGCTTGCTGGCCCACTATCCAGAAGTACCTCACCCCCGGTAAGGCACTGTACTTCTCACACGGCTTCGCTGTGACATACAAGGAGCGCACAGGTATCATTCCTCCCGCTGATGTAGACGTTATCCTCATCGCACCTAAGGGCTCAGGTACATCACTCCGCACCATGTTCCTCGAGGGTCGTGGTTTGAACTCATCATACGCTATCTTCCAGGATGCTACAGGCCGTGCTTTCGAGCGTTGTATCGCACTGGGTATCGGTGTAGGTTCAGGCTACCTGTTCGAGACCACCTTCAAGCGCGAGGTATACTCTGACCTCACCGGTGAGCGTGGTTCGCTCATGGGTGCTATCCAGGGTTTGTTGCTCGCTCAGTACGAGGTACTCCGCGAGAATGGCCACACACCTTCTGAGGCATTCAACGAGACCGTTGAGGAGCTCACACAGTCACTCATGCCCCTCTTCGCTAAGAACGGTATGGACTGGATGTATGCCAACTGCTCAACCACTGCTCAGCGCGGTGCACTCGACTGGATGGGCCCCTTCCACGATGCTATCAAGCCCGTTATGGAGCAACTCTACGAGAGCGTGAAGACCGGCAACGAGGCACAGATCTCTATCGACAGCAACTCGAAGCCCGACTACCGCGAAAAACTCGAAGAGGAGCTCCGTGCCCTCCGTGAGAGCGAGATGTGGCAGACTGGTGCTGTAGTGCGCAAGCTCCGTCCCGAAAATAACTAAGCAGCGCTGCGCCGACGCGGTGTGAAAGCGTCGGTTGGGACGACGAGACCTTTAGGTCTCCAAAGGAGTTTGCTCGCTTGGGCTATGCCGAGCAAGCAATTAGTCATGAGTGCGAAGCATGCATAACTAAACCAACAATCAGCTATTATGACTCGCGTTTGACACCGCATCAAGCGCGAGTTTTTTTTATGCTCCTTTTTCAGTATTATTGAATAAAGTTTCGTATCTTCGCACACGGGAAGCAACATTTAACAACAAAATATACGTATCTATGAAAAAACTCACATTCGCCCTTGCTGCCATAGTCATATGTAGCGCTTGTGCCCACCAGAAGAAGGAATCAGCCACAACCGAAAATATCGTCACAGAGGGAATACGCCCCGCACGCGGATTCCGCACCAACATCGCACTCGACTCTATTCGTCTGAGCGACCCCTGCATCCTTGCCGACAAAGCAACAAATATGTACTACATGACTGGTACGGGTGGACGTCTGTGGAAGAGCCGCGACCTCGCACACTGGGAAGGACCTTACCATGTAGCCATGACCGACACCAGTTCATGGATGGGACATCGTCCCGAGATATGGGCCGCTGAACTGCACCAATATAACGGCAAGTACTACTACTTTGCCACCTTCACCAACAATACCATCAAGATTGACACGGTGGCAGGCAACATCATTCCGCGCCGCGCCAGCCATGTGCTCGTGAGCGACAATCCCGAAGGACCTTATCGCCCCATGAAAGATGAGACCTACCTACCCGATCATATGCCGACACTTGACGGTACATTCTGGATCGACACCGATGGTAAGCCCTACATGGTGTACTGTGGCGAATGGCTACAAAACCTCAATGGTACGATGGAGAAGATAGAACTGAAAGCCGACCTCAGCGGTTCGATAGGCGAAGGCAAAGTACTTTTCCGTGCCAGCGACTCACCCTGGAGCCGCGAGAAACAGGATGGCAAGATCGTACCCAACCGCGTGACCGACGGACCATGGCTCTTCCGCACCGGTACAGGTCGCCTCGGCATGATATGGACCAGCTGGGTATACAACGTATACACCCAAGGAGTGGCCTACTCGGCAAGCGGCACACTCGACGGTCCCTGGATACAAGAGCCCGAGCCAATCACCCCGCCTAACTTCGGCCACGGCATGCTATTCCAAGACCTCAACGGGCAATGGCTAATGTCAGTACACAGCCATCGAGACGTAGGACACTACATACGTATCCCCCACCTTTTCAAAGTTGACCTCACGGGCGACAAACTCGTAGTAGGTGAACGATACATTCCATAACACGCAGATAGACAGATACCATCATTCACCAATAATAAAAGACATATGAGAAGATTTCATCTACTACTCCCCATCGTGGGTATACTGCTACTCACAGCCTGCCAGAACACCAAGAAGGAACTCACTGCCGAACCAGCAGACACGGACACCGTCATCGTTGATGCCGACCAATACTTGCTGATGGAGACCAGCGAAGGCAACATCACCTTCAAGCTCTACCGCGAGACACCGCTCCATCGCCACAACTTCGTGAAACTGGCCCGTAAAGGCTACTACGACAACCAGCAGTTCTACCGCCTGCAAAACAACTTCACCATACAAGCCGGTGATCCCAAGTCTAAAGGAGCCACACGCGACGTGCCATTAGGCGATAACGATGTAGATTACACCATCCCTGAGGAAATACAGCCCAACAAATATTACCACAAACGCGGAGCTTTGGCCATGGCCAGTTACTATAGGATGGAGAAGTCGTCAGGAGGACATTTCTACATCGTCACTGGATTCAAGTACTCAGACACCAAATTGTTCAACGCCGAGGATGCCTATAACAAAAAGCTGAGGAAAGAGGTCTTCGACTCGCTCACCCAACGCTACTCTCCGCAACTACGCGAGTACGCCAAGGACACTAAACGCAACATGGCCAAAATACGTGAGATAAAAAAGAAGGTGTCGGAAGAAACCGATAAGGTGATGGCCACACGCCAGCAGTTCCACTACACCCCAGAACAGAAGAAGCAATACAAAACGGTAGGCGGCGCTGCCGACCTCGACGGTTACTACACGGTGTTTGGTGAAGTCATCGAAGGCATGGATGTGGTTACCAAGATTGAGAAACGTGCCGTAGACTCCAAATTGCGTCCTCTCGAGCCAGCCATCATCAAGAGAATAAGAGAAATTAGCGCCCCCATACAGCAATGACATACCGCCACACCTTAGCCAATGGTCTGCGCATCGTACACCATGAGGACCGTACCACGCAAATGGTAGCCGTGAACCTGCTCTACGATGTGGGAGCACGCGACGAAGCCCCCCAACGCACGGGATATGCCCACTTACTGGAGCATCTGATGTTTGAAGGTTCGGTCAATGTGCCTGACTATGATACCCACGTGCAATTTGCCGGAGGAGAAAACAATGCATGGACCAACAACGACCTGACAAACTACTACATCACCGTACCATACAACAATGTGGAGACTGCCTTCTGGCTCGAATCGGATTGCATGCTCGGCCTTGCTCTTACCGAGCAGAGCGTAGAAGTGCAAAAGAGTGTGGTCATAGAAGAATTCAAGCAACGCCATCTGAACCGACCCTATGGTGACGTGCAACATCTGATACGAGCCATGGCCTACAAGGTACATCCCTACCAATGGCCTACGATAGGATTGTGTACCCAACATATCGAACAGGCTACGATAGACGATGTGATGGACTTCTACCACCGTCACTACACACCCGACAATGCAATACTTGCCGTCGTAGGTAACATCAGCCACAAAGAGGTGGTGAGCCTGAGCGAGAAATGGTTCGGTCCCATCGCCAAACGTCCGGCCTCTCCCCGAAGACTCCCCCAAGAACCCAAGCAAATGCGCATACGGCGCAAAACCGTGTACCGACAGGTTCCGTCCGACATGCTCGTCATGGCTTTTCACATGGGCAACAGACAGAGTAAGGAGTATCATGTATGCGACCTAATCACAGACATCCTCTCGGCAGGACAATCAAGCCGCTTGATACAGCATCTCGTACGCACAAACAAGCTCTTCAGTTCTATCGATGCCTACATACAGGGCAGCATGGACAACGGACTGCTCTACATCATGGGACGCCTGACCGAAGACGTCACCTTAGAGGAGGCCGAGCGAGCGATATGGCACGAACTGAGCCAATTGAAGCAGACACCCATATCCGACGAGGAGCTCGGCAAGGTGCGCAACCGCGCCGAATCGGAACGTACATTCAATAATATCAACTACCTGAACCGCGCCATAAACCTGGCACAGATGGAACTCATAGGACAGGACAGATCACTGTCCGACGAACTGGCACGCTATTGCACAGTGACAGCCGACGAGGTACGACAAACGGCCAATAAGATATTCCAAAAGAGAAACTGCAGCGTATTATACTACAAGAAAAAAGAGGGATAAACATATCCCTCATCTCATACACACAAGAAAAAGCTATCCAAGCAAGGCTGGTCATTCAGAAACCATAGCCTCGGCAATGCGCCACAAGCGTTCATCAGGCACGGGCGCCACTACATCGACCATCACCTTCGACACCGGATGTTCGAAACGTATACGTCGTGCATGTAGGCTGATACTACCATCGGGATTAGAGCGCTCGGCACCGTACTTGAGATCTCCCTTGATGGGCGAACCTATCTTGGCCAACTGGCAACGAATCTGATGATGACGCCCTGTCTGGAGAGCGACCTCTAACAGATGATAGTTGTCCATACTGCCCAATAGGCGATAGCTCAACAAAGAACGCTTAGCGCCATTGCGCTCAGTGCTGTAGGCATACGACTTGTTCTGCTGCTCATTGCGCACGAGGTAATGTACCAGCTTGGCCTCAGGCTCTACGGGACGATTTCTTACTATAGCCCAATAGGTCTTCTGTATCTGTCCACCCTCACGAAACATGGCATTGAGACGTTCCAAGGCCTTGCTAGTACGGGCAAAGACTACCACTCCACTCACTGGACGATCGAGTCGATGTACCACGCCGAGAAACACTGCACCAGGCTTGGCATATTTCTCCTTGATATATGCCTTCACCATTTCGGACAAAGGCAAGTCGCCCGTCTTATCACCCTGTACAATCTCAGAAGCGGCCTTGTTGACAATAATAATGTGATTATCTTCGTAAAGTACTTGCATCGTTCTTATATATTCATTCCCAATCCGCGTAATATCACCTGACGAGCATGACGTTCGAGAATTAGCGCTTCCACATTGCCAGCCACTAAACCACGCACGTAGGGTGCCTCAAGCCCCTTGACACTGTAGTGGATAATCTCAGCCATCACATTGGCATCGTCAAAGAAAAAAAGCCCTTGGCTGCGTCCCTCAATAAGTATACTACGTATAAGCCCAATCTCAATTTGGTCATATTTGCGACGAATACTATCAATAGCAAGATAGAACCGTCTGAAATCGGCACGCAACGAACCATTGCGAAATACCGTATGCCGTACATTGTTGAGCCGGCTGATAACAAGTTCCATAATCTTGCGATCAGCAGCAATCTCTTTCTCAGCTATGACACGTAACGCATCAAGAATCTTGTTAAGCTCCGTCTCGATAACACGGCGCAGCAAAACCTCCTTGCTCGGGAAATGCATATACAACGTACGACGCCCCTTCTTGGCCTCACGAGCAATATCGGTCATCGTCGTACGATCATAACCATTGCGAGTGAAAAGCACACGGGCAGCCTCTATCAGAACGTTCGTGGTATTTGTTACAGCCATACTCACATACTCATAATTGGGCACAAAAATACGAATTTTTCCTTTCAGCAAGTGAAAATATGCACAAAAATCACAAAAAAGAGTACAAAAAATTTGTCGTTTAGGAAAAAAGCAGTACCTTTGCATCATCAAAACATCGCGGAGTGGAGCAGTGGTAGCTCGTTGGGCTCATAACCCAAAGGTCATTGGTTCGAATCCTTTCTCCGCAACTACAAGGCTCAAGCAACTGCTTGGGTCTTTTCTTTTAAGTGTATACGACATGAACAAGCTACTCCGCTTCTACAAAAACTGGGCTCTTCCCATATCCATGGCCACAGGAGTCATATCCTACCTCGTCTATTTACAAATACCCTTTCTGCACAGCAAAGGAGCACTCATTAGCCAAGCTGTTGACATAGCCCAGCCTGTCCTCATCTTCGGCATGCTGTTCATCACGTTCTGCAAGTTCAAGCCCACCGATCTAAGCATCTGCCGCTGGCATTTCGGACTACTGCTTACACAAGTCGGTATGTTTGGACTCTTGGCCGGCCTTCTTATAGTCTTCCCCACCCTCCCCGGCAGACTATTCGTCGAGAGCGCCATGATATGCTTCATCTGTCCCACCGCCTGTGCCGCCGCCGTCGTATGCGCCAAGCTCGGAGGCAACGCAGCACACCTTACCAGCTACGTACTGCTCATCAACATTGCCGCAGCCCTATTTATTCCACTCATAGTACCCTTTGTCAACCCACACGAGGAGCAAACTTTCTCGGCGACCTTCCTTACCATAGCTCAGCGTGTATTCCCCACACTCATCCTCCCCTTGCTATCCGCTTGGGGCATACGATACACCATGCCACGCCTTGCCCAACGACTGCAAAACACGGGCGATACAGCCTTTTACTTATGGACTATCGCACTCACCATGGCCATAGCCGTCACTACGCGGTCTATTGTGCATAGCCACGTCACACCACTCACCCAATTGGGTATAGCCCTTGTCACTCTCCTCTGCTGCTGGCTACAATTCAGCATCGGACGACGTATAGGAGCCCCATACAACGAGCACATCGCAGCAGGTCAAGCCATAGGACAAAAGAATACGGTATTTGCTATTTGGATGGCATACACATTCCTCACTCCAATTACCGCCATCGTAGGAGGATTCTACAGCATCTGGCACAATACTTTTAACTCATACCAACTATACAAGCAACGACGCAAAACTGCCAATCTGTAAGGAAGTATACCCCTCTCTTTGGACACCTAAAAGTTGCTACATTGAGAAATTGCCTCTATCTTTGCATAAATAATATCTAGAAAAAGATAGACAATGAAAATATCACTCGTACAAATGAATCTCGCATGGTGCGACACTACAGAGAACTTGCGCCACGCCGAACAACTGATAACAGGTGCTCCAGGAGCAGATGTATATGTATTGCCCGAGATGTTTACAACTGGGTTCTGCATGGACCCCAAGCGCATAGCCGAACCGATGGAAGGCCCTGCCCTGCAATGGATGCGCCACATGGCGAAAATCATGAATGCAGCCATCGTGGGTAGTGTGGCTACGGTAACTCCCGAAGGGGGATATAAGAACCGTATGTACTTCGTGGAACCCGATGGCAAGATGACACACTACGATAAACGGCATCTCTTCAGCTACTCGGGCGAAGACAAGCACTATGAAGCAGGCAAGGAGCGTGTCATCATAGAGTTTCGAGGGGTGAGATTCTTTTTGCAAGTGTGCTACGACCTGCGTTTCCCCGTATTTGGACGCAATTGCGACGACTATGATGTAGCACTTTATGTTGCCAACTGGCCAGACAAACGACGCATGGCATGGGACATCTTGTTGCGTGCACGTGCCATAGAGAACCAAGCGGTAGTCATCGGAGTAAATCGTGTGGGAACCGACCCCATGTGTAACTATGATGGAGGTACTGCGGCTATAGATTTCTTTGGCTATGTGGCAGCTGCTTGTGAAGACAACACGGAACAAATAGTTAGCTATGAGGTGAAGATGGATGAGTTGAGACACTACCGTGACAAGTTCCCCTCATTGGTTGACTCTGACGATTTCCGTCTCGTGAACGAAGGCTAAAAACAACAATCGGCAACGGACAAAACAGACTATGACAATAGCTATTATCGGAACAGGGAATATGGGTGGTGCCATCATGCGCGGACTGATAAAGTCGAACACATGCCGCCCCGAAGAAATTATATGTACCGCCAAGACACAATCCACCTTAGATAAGGTGAGAGAGTACGATGCACATATCCGTGTTACTCAAGACAACGCTGAGGCAGTCAGCCAAGCTGACATTGTAATGTTGGCAGTGAAGCCATGGCTCATCAAACAAGTGATGGACGAGATACGCCCTAACCTAGCCAAGCAGATTGTTGTTTCTGTGGCAGCAGGAGTCACATTGAATGATTTAGTCGAGATATCTGACAAGCGTTTACCACTTTTACGCGTAATACCCAATACTGCCGTAGAAGCTTTGTGTGGTGTGACACTCATCGCTCATCACGGAGCCTCACAGGAGCAAGTAGAACATATACATCATTTATTCTCGGCATTGGGATATGCACTTGTTATGGACGAGAAACTGATACCTGCAGGCACCGCGCTGGCATCGTGTGGCATCGCCTTTGCTATGCGCTACATACGAGCAGCGATGGAAGGTGGCGTGGAATTGGGATTCCGTCCCGAAGAGGCCGCACGCATTGTAGAACATACGGTAAAAGGTGCTGCTACCCTATTGCTCGAGAGTGGCGAGCATCCAGAAGCGGCTATTGATAAGGTAACCACTGCGGGAGGTATCACCATTAAGGGGCTGAACACGATGGAAAGCAGAGGTTTTACAGCAGCAGTAATTGACGGACTAAAAGCAAGCAACGCATGAAACGCTTAGCAGTGAAAATAGGCAGCAACGTGCTGACACGACGCGACGGGACACTCGACATTACCCGCATGTCGGCTCTCGTAGACCAAGTAGCCGAACTGCACAAGAGGGGAATACAGGTCATATTGGTATCATCGGGAGCCGTAGCCTCAGGACGCAGTGAGATAAAGCCCTCACACACACTCGATGAGGTATCGTCGCGCCAGCTTTACTCAGCCATCGGACAGGCCAAGCTGATGGGTAAGTACTACACGCTGTTCCGCGAACACGGCATTACCTGCGGACAGGTGCTCACCACTAAGGAGGGACTCGACAAAGCAGATCACTACCTCAACCAGCAGCACTGCATGGAGGTGATGCTGGCTGAAGGGGTAATACCGATAGTGAACGAGAACGACACCCTATCCATTACCGAACTAATGTTTACCGACAACGACGAACTGTCAGGACTGATGGCGCAGATGATGCAGGTGGACAAACTCGTCATCTTGAGCAATATCGACGGTATATATGATGGTAATCCCGCCGACCCACAAAGCAGCGTGATACGCTCGGTAGCCACCAGCGACAATATGGAGCAATACATACAGACCGAGATCTCATCGCTCGGTCGCGGCGGCATGCTCACCAAGTGCCATATAGCCCGCAAGGTAGCTGCTGAAGGTATCTCTGTAATCATTGCCAACGGAAAGAGCGAGAACATATTACTACACCTTATTGACCGACCAGAAGAGACCATTTGTACCAGATTTCAATGAACACGAACGATCTAATAATCAAAGCAGGAGAAGTGACAACGGCCCTATCAGCACTTTCAGATACAGCAATCAACACATTGCTTACCGATACAGCCGCTGCATTGCGCACGCACTATACCGACATTCTCGAAGCCAACCGCCTCGATCTGGAACGTATGGAGTCATCAAACCCGAAATACGACCGGCTGATGCTTACCAGAGAACGTATCGAAGCCATTGCCACAGACATGGAGCACGTAGCCACCCTACCCTCGCCCCTCGACATCACCTACAGCCGTACCGAGCGCCCCAACGGTATGACCATCCGCAAGGTGAGCGTACCGTTTGGCGTTATAGGAATCATCTACGAAGCACGCCCCAACGTGACGGCCGATGTCTTTGCACTCTGCATCAAGAGTGGCAATGTGTGTCTGCTCAAAGGTGGCTCCGATGCAGAATACACCAACCGCAAGATGGTGGAGATTATACACGACGTGCTCACCACACATGGCATCAACACTGCCGTATGTACCCTGCTCCCAGCCCATCGCGAAGCTACAGCCTGTTTGCTCGGCGCAGTAGGCAAAGTAGACCTTATCATACCTCGTGGCAGCAGTGCACTTATCAATTATGTGCGCGATAACGCACGAGTGCCTGTCATCGAGACCGGAGCCGGCATCTGCCACACCTATTTTGATGCACAAGGCGACCTTGCCAAAGGCGCTGCCATCATTGAGAATGCCAAGACACGAAGAGTCAGCGTGTGCAATGCACTTGACTGTCTTGTGATACACAGTAGCCGACTGGCCGATCTACCTTCACTTTGTGCTCCCTTGGCAGAGAAGAATGTACAGATCTATGCTGACCAAGAAGCCTATGCAGCACTCTCAGGACATTATCCCACTCACCTACTAGCCGAAGCTACCGATAAGCATTTCGGTACCGAGTTTCTTGACTATAAGATGAGTATTCGCACTGTAGACACCATTGACCAAGCTTTGCGCCACATTGCATTACATAGCTCGCGTCATAGCGAATGTATCGTAAGTGAAGACGCAGTTGCCATCAACCGTTTCCAACGCACGGTGGATGCAGCCTGTGTATATGCCAATGTATCTACAGCCTTCACCGATGGTGCACAATTTGGTTTCGGTGCAGAAATAGGCATATCGACCCAGAAGTTACACGCACGCGGACCGATGGCTCTCCCCGAGCTCACTACCTATAAATATATCATAGAGGGTAACGGGCAAGTAAGGAAATAATATACAATAAAAAATATCTATGAAAACACGACATCTACTCCTCATCTGCTGCATGGGGTTAGCCACAACAACAGGCCTTGCACAGAGTAAGCTCTATCCTCACCTCTTCGACTTGCAGGAAGTAATACTCACCGACGGCATGTTCAAGAATGCCCTCAACATCAACAACGATCTGCTGCTACAATACGACGTCGACCGTCTGCTCACCCCCTATTTCCGCCAAGCGGGATTCTCCGATTGGGAGAAACAGCATCCCAATTTCCCCAACTGGGGTTCGGGCAACTTCCGACTCGATGGTCATGTAGGAGGACACTACCTCTCGGCCCTGGCTTTGGCCTATGCCGCTACACACGATGACAACGACATGCGTGCCCGACTCAAGGAGCGCATGGATTACACGCTGGACAAGATGGCCCAGTGCCAGGCGGCATTTGACAACAACACCGATGGACTCTATGGGTATATAGGCGGATTGCCCGATAATGGTGTATGGACAGGACTCTACCGCGGTGATCTCACCAAGTTCAACCAAAACCGCGGCAACGTGCCTTTCTACGTAATACACAAGGTGTTCGCCGGATTCCGTGACTGCTGGCTCTACACGGGCAACGAGAAGGCCCGCGAGTGCTTCCTCAAGATGTGTGACTGGGGAGTAAACCTCATCTCAAACCTCACCGACGCTCAAGTACAGAACATCCTCAACACCGAACACGGCGGCATCAACGAGATGTTTGCCGATGCTTACCAAATGACGGGCGATGACAAGTACCTCACCGCTGCCTACCGCTACACACACAAAACTATGGTGGACAATATGCAGACGGTGAACACCACCTTCCTTTCAAACAAGCATGCCAACACACAGGTACCCAAGTATATCGGATACATCCGTCTGGCACAGCAGAACGCAAACATTGACAATTCACAATTAACAATTCACAACTATCGTGTCGCTGCCGAGAACTTCTGGACCGACGTAGTGGAGAATCGCACCGTGGCACTAGGCGGTAACAGCGTCAATGAGCACTTCGTACAACACAGCAATGCACACCACCACATCACCATGACCGATGGTCCCGAAAGCTGCAACACCAACAACATGCTCAAGCTCACCGAGAACCTCTTCGCCCAGAGTGCCCACAGAAAGTATAGTGATTTCTACGAGATGGCCATGTTCAATCACATCCTCTCCACTCAGCACCCCGTAACAGGTGGCTACGTCTACTTCACATCGCTACGTCCCCAACACTATCGCATGTACTCACAGGTGAACAAGGGCATGTGGTGCTGTGTAGGAACGGGTATGGAAAACCACTCTAAATATGGCGAGTTCATCTATAGCCGCGATATTGAGACAAACACACTCTACGTGAACCTCTTCGTTCCCTCGCAACTAACCGATGAGACCTACGCTCTCACCCAACAAACCCGATTCCCTTACGAGCAGAGCACTACGCTTACCATCGACAAAGCAGGTTCGTACACCATCGCCATACGCAAGCCTTCATGGTGCGACGACTTCGGGCTCACCATCAACAGCACTAGAAAGAGCGTAGTAGAACAAGACGGCTATATCTATCTGAAAGGCAAATGGCAAGCAGGCGATGTCATTGGCATTTCACTGCCCATGCGACTCAACTACCTTCCCTGTCCCGGATACCACGAATATATAGCTCTGCGCTATGGACCGATCCTCTTAGGTGCCATCACCAGCACCGAAAACCTCACAGGCCAACACGCTGGCGAAGGACGCATGGACCACGCTCCCGGCCAAGGCCAACAGCTAAGCCTCACCTCAGCCCCCATGCTCATTGGGGACCGCAAGCATATGCTTGACTCCATCTACATGGTAGATGCAGAAAAACTACACTTCAAGATACGTACCGGACTCTACAACAATGCACATTGGAAAGATCTTATACTGCAACCTTTCTACACCATACACGAAGCACGCTACATGCTCTATTGGAACCAACTCTCCGCTGACAAATGGGAAGAAATGCGCCAGCAAGTAATGAACGAGGAAGAAGCCAAACAACGCCTCAACAATCGCACACTAGACTTTGTAGCAACTGGAGAGCAACAAAGCGATGCTGGACACGCCCTGCAAGGCACCTTCAATAAAGGCTCGTATGATGGGGAGTTCTACGTTGACACAAAGAGTGGGCAATCGTTCAGTTATCAGCTAGCAACAAAGGGGATGAAAAAGAACCTATCGCTCATGTGTCGCTTCTACTCGGCCGACAATGGACGTGAAGTCACCATTTACATAAACGAAAAGAGACTCATCAATATGACTTTAGAGAAGAAATCCTTCAGAGGACACTACAACTGGGAATATCCCATCAGCGAAGAACTGCTTGACATCAAAGGAGAAATCCCGGACAGCATCAATGTGCGTTTCCATGCCTCGGGAAATACTCCCGTTCCCGGTCTCTACTACCTACGTTTGCTCAAAGAATAAGAGAGTATGAGGGTGTGCATCACCCTCATTTTCTAAATGGGAGCTTAAAATCAAGAACCAACTCTGTACCATATGCTTTGGTAAGATGAGCATAGATATTATATCCCACAGAAATGCTATTATCCCATATTGGAAGATTATATCGCAAACCTACCCCTTCGTAAAAGGGATATTCCTCCGTTGTGTTGGAGATATTGTTGAGAGGGCGACTTAGATACCACCCTAAAGCAACTTGCATACTGATACGACGGAAAAAGACTTCATGCTTGGCAGCAATGCCAAAAGACCATTTCGTTAGGTCTGAGCGATCAGCAGCTGCATTTTGTATCTCCACCTCACGAATGTATGGTTCGTAGAGGGCATCAATTCCTATACCCGATGCATAGCGTCGAGCATAGCGATACATGAGATCGGCAGACAATCCGTGATAACAACATAAAGTATAGCCATCGGAACCATACTTAATATCCTCAACATTGTTGTCTTTCCATATAAAGTTATTTGCATCGTAGAGCCATTCTCCTTGTGCGCCTCTAAAACCAGGACGATAGGCTATATTAAGATATAGTTTCTTTTCCATAAAAGGCTTGCGCAGACGATTCATCGGAATAGAATCATAGGGTTGCAGATAATACCTCACACCTGCTCCAACACCAGCTTTATTGATTCCCTTGTTGGGACGCACTACTCCACCATTGGAGAGATGGCGAAACTCCGGACTAACAAAGAACTCACACTGGCGGTAACGATAGTTGAGTGCAAAATTCACCCCGAAATAAACCGACAGACGAGAACCTAACATAACATTGTCCACATTATTGAAACGATTATAGATATAAGTATTGTATCCGATGCCGTTACTGAACGTATAGTCTGCGCTCCAGCCCGATTTTAAGCGGAAGAATGCACGACGGAACGACGAGTATACCACAAACGAGGTCCCGCAGCGAGAGTCATAATTGATGGGGCGATGTCCACTGGGATTATATCTCAATCGCACCCTATTAAAATCAGCAACGAGAAGTCCAAAAGTGAACGAAGGATAGTTGTAGTCCGCAGCATAGTCACATGCTTCTCCTGCATGAGTCTGATAATTATAGCCAATCCAATAGGTATTTGCCTCCTGCTGCTTGAGCGCATCATTTATCAGCCAACTATCAATTTTCAGAACATCACCTCGTCCAAACCCAGCCTCTACAGCCTGCGGAAAAACATCAGCATAAAAAACTATTAGAGAAAACAACAATACATATCGTTTCATACCATCATCATTATAATAAAAGAATAAGGGGTGCCCACTTGGGCACTCCCTTTTCTTTGAAATAAATACCCTACTTATTCCTTCCGGATGTACCAATTATTGGTATTAAGCAAGCGATTATACAATGCTTCATCCTTAGGTGCATTCATTCCTCCACGATGGGCTATCTTCTCAGCCAAATAAGTTGGATCATTGTGACGAATTGCTACACGCATCAAATCATAGAAGCGCTGTCCCTCAAAAGCAGTCTCCAAAGCCATCTCAGCCACAATCTTTTCCTCTACCTGCTCCATCAGATACTCTACAGGTGCATATACATAGTAAAGTGTATCAGGATCGCCATAAATCTTATGCGTTCTGAACGTAGAATCTAACAGAACTAAATCGTCAGCATACTTAACTGAAAAATAAACGGTAGTATCCTTTACAAGCGAATCCATACCTTCAATATTCTGATATGTCATAACACGATGAATTGTGTCAGCATCAGCCAAATCTGCAACACTCAACTTATAGCGGTCACTGTCATAAGAGTTGCCAGAACCACGTGAGTGAATACCAGCTATACCCTCTGACTCATTTGCTGGATAGTTCACACTAAATCCTGTCGCGGTGGTACGAAAATAGTTGACACCATTCTTCAATATTCTAAAGGCCTCTGTCGGGAATCCGGAACAGTTCAAAGCCTCTGCCATGCGAAGATATACACTTCCGACACGATAGATGGGAACGTTGCGGAAAGTTCCATCATACTTCGAGTTGATCAGATACTTATTCTCCACATCCACCAAATACCAAGCCTCCTCGTTACCACCGATAGAAGGGTTGAAAGAACCGTCTGTCCATTCCTCATTATAAGTTTGGTATGCACGCAAATCGCCACAAGGAAGGTAACGTACCTTGGCACCGGCAGTTTCCGGCTTGTATGCATAATCCTGATTCTCGGAAAGTTCTTTCCACATGTATGAAGGTGATACGGCACGTTTGCCTTCGTTGACATCAGTAGGACTAAAGATATTGGGCAGATTACTGGTGACACCATTAAGCTTTGAAGCCGCCATACGGATGAATGTAATATTCTCCATGGTAGATGTAGACCATGATATAGAGCCAACATCATTTGTCGTCGGATTAATATCATACACTTTGGTCCCAACACCTATAGTACCCAAACCCTCTTCATAGGTATATTCGGCATACTGACGGAAAGCATTCCAATAATCCTGCTTCCACAAGTACATATCCCCCAAGAGCAGACGTATTGGGAAGAACATATAGCGAGATTCCATACCATCAATATTACCATAGGAAGGGAGCTTTGTATCAACAAAGGGTAATAGTTCAGGAATGAAGTAATCGCACATATCCTGCAAATTATACATCGGGAAGTCCTTCTCTGCATCTACCACCGTAAGAATCGGCTTGGTAATAAAAGGAACCGATTCATAAATCAAGGCCAACTGCATATAGGTCCATGCACGAATAGCCAATACAGCAGCTTTCTCCTTGACCAACACCTTCTGACCAGATACTACCACATTGGTATCAACCTTATCCAAAAAGTAGTTGCAATTGTTGATTATTGCATAATAGTCGCTATAGTCGCAGAACTGGTTATCGGGAGTTACATTGTGATTGATGAGTTGACGAAGGTCATTCACCGTATTCTCATTATCAACCACAAGATCACCACGAAGCTCACCCAACAATATAGTACGGTCAGCAATGCTCTGCAGCTTACTCATAATGCCGATAACCGAGTACAAACTGTCTGCAGCTGAATTAATTTCGTGCGTTCCCTCATACTGCACCGATGATGAACTGACATCCAACATATCTTCACACGCTGAAAATCCACCCAACATGAACGTCAATGCAAGTGTATATACTATCGATTTTCTTTTCATATTCATTCCTTTTTAGAGATTTATCTTAACACCTAACAACAGACTGCGTCCCTGAGCCACCAATCCGCGGTCAATACCTTGGTAAAGCACCGAGTTGCCTGCCCACACTTCGGGATCGCTACCCAAATAATTGGTCAAGGTAAAGAGATTATTGGCAGTAGCCCATACGGTGATTCCCTGCAGATATACCGAATTGACAGGCAATGCATAGCTGAGCGTCATACTACGGAGACGAAGATATGAGCCATCTTCAATCCAACGATCAGAAAAGCGTGCATTTCCCATAGGATCACCGAAAGTAGCCTTGGGGATATCCGTACGCTGTCCTTCTGCCACCCAACGACGATTGAGCGCTGTGGTCTGATTGAAGAACTGTGAACCACCTTCCAACAATGAACGCTGATAGTTATAAATATCATTGCCATATGAGTAGTTGAAGTTGAGATTCAGCGTGAAACGCTTATAAGACAAGTTGGAATAGAAGTTTCCATAGAAATCAGGATTAGGATCACCGATAACTACCATATCCTTCTCATCTATCACATTGACATTTCCGATATTTTCATCGTCAAAATGATTGACAAACTTCATATCACCGGCACCAAACGGAGTCTCCTGACCCGTCTTTGACACAATCTTCAAGGCGTCAGATTCGGCCTCCTCCTGTGTGGCATACACACCCGCTGTTTCATATCCATAGAAAACACCAGCGGCACGACCTACAGAGGTCAACACATTGGCACCATAAATAGTAGTGGTATAGTCACCATCAGGCAATGCTGTAATTTCATTTTTATATGTAGCCACATTAGCCCCTAACTCCCACTTCCAGTCTTTTTGGTTGAGCGCTTTGACATTGAATGCCACATCAGCTCCGACATTCTTCAATGAACCATCGTTTGACCAATAGTAACCTTCACCAGTAATCTCAGGCAGGCTCTTCAGTGTCAGCAGATTATCGGTATAACTTTTGAAAGCATTGAACGACAAGCGGAAGCGATTATCAAACATTGCCATATCTACACCTGCACGATAACGACGGGTCGTTTCCCATTGAATACCAGTATTACCGATATTATTCAGAACGATACCAATTGATCCATTCAAGAAACGGGTTGCATTGAGTGTCGTACGCGATGCACTAAGAGCAATATCATCATTACCCGACATATCATAACCTGCACTCAGCTTCAAGCTATTGATTCCCAGAGGAGAATTGCCAAAGAAATCCTCAGAAGAAACCAACCAAGCCGCCTGCACAGAGGGGAAAAGTGCCCAATGCACCCCAGCCATCTTCAGACCAGACTTTACATCCTTACCGAAACGAGATGTTGACTCCATTGACATGCCTGCCTGCACAAAGTATTTGTACTTATAATTATAATCGGCATTGGCATAGTAAGCCAACGAACGCCACACATCATCCACACCACCTACATTGCTATAGTTCAGCGAGCCGGAGATATTGGGAGTTTTGTCGTTACCTGTATTGTGACCTTCCTGATCTACCGAGTCATACATATCACTGGTATAACGGAAGCCACCAAGCAGGTTGAGCGAATGTGCCTTATGATTGTATGTCCAGTTAAGTTGAGTATCACTAAATAGGGATTCTTGCTTTGCATTGAATGACGATGCACTATTGTTTGAGACACCAATACCATCAATCGTGAAAGAGGGTGTACCAATCATCGGAACAAAAGCACGCTGATTGTTAGTTGAAAGCGCATAGTAGAACAATGTGGTAGCATAAAAATTCTTACTGAAATCATAGCGAGGAGCAAAAGAAAGGTTAAACACGCTATATTCCAGACGGTTCTTATTCTTGGCTTCTCCATACTTGTTTATCGCTACAGGGTTGGCCCAAGAGGTGTTCAATCCAAAACCCGATGCAAAATTGTCGGCCTCCGATACAATTTCAGTAACACGACCCGTGTTTGCATCCTGCTGATAAGGATTCAAGAAGGGAGCTTTAATCAGCGACAAGAAACCTGGTGAAAGAATGGTTTCTTGAGAGAGATCCTCTATGACACCATCATCACGCAAGTTACGTGTATTATAGTTATATGCCACATCAAAACGAGTACTCAAATCACCTATCAGTTTAATGTCCGTATTGAAGCGCAAGTTCATACGTGAGAAACTGTTGCAATCTAATGTACTCTCAGCATTGGCATACCCCAACGAAAGGTTATAATCAGCAACCTCGTCACCACCTTGCACACTGATACTATAGTTCTGCGAGATAGCTTCACGATAAATATGATCTTTCCAATTGGTATCATTATGATACATGTGGTAATAGTAATCCTTGACATCATTGGTCAAGAAACGAAAATCCGTCTCTTCAGTATCAGTAGTTCCTATCAGTTCTGAAGCATAGAGACGATACTGCGATGCATTCATCATCGAAGGCAGAGAAGGCATAAGTTCAACACCAGCCATTACATTGGCTTCGATACGTGTCGCCATACTTGTACTGCGCTTGGTATCAATCAAAATTACACCATTCGAGCCCTTGGTACCATACAGTGCGGTAGCATTCTTGAGTACTGTGATTTTCTCAATGTCATTCACATTAATAGAAGAAAGCACATTGTTATAATGTCCTTCATGTAAAGCCTCACGACTATACTGCTGATCAAGGAATACCCCATCGACTACGATCAAGGGTTGTGCATTGGCATTCAGCGAGTTGAATCCACCAATAAACATAGCAGCACCCATGGCAGGCACACCACTGCGAGTAATAGAGCGTAAATCACCACTGAGACGAGTATTGATCTCCTGATCTACGGCAAGAGCTGTAGAGAGTGAGAAATCTTCCGTTTGTGCCACATCAGTAACCAGCACTTCTTCTGTATAGTCCTTCGAGAAACGATCTGAGTAGATAAGCACTTCTTCCGCCTTTTCGTTAGCAGAAATTTGCAGCAAATTATATCCAGGCGCTACGACATCAAGCAATGTCACGAAAGAGGGAATATCCAGTGAATAAGAACCATTCTCGTCAGTCATGGTCGAATACTTCGGATGGCCATGGGCTATGATACGTACACCAGCCAAAGGTGTATGCGTGGCAGCATCATAAACAATAGAGCCAACAGTAACTGACTCATTCTTTTCAGCACCATTATCCTCTGCATATACATCAGCAGGAACACACAAGAAAAGTCCCCCTAATAAGAAACTGCACAAGATACGTTGCATTGATTTCATTGTCTTTTTCATAATATATCAATCTTTAGAGGGTTCCAGTATAATACAGTCAATCATGAAAGCTTTGGAATAGTCGTTCTTGTTCCATTGGTTACGACTCATATTCGATTCGATGCGAATCTTCAATCCTGCATTCTCTTCACCATAAGCACAAACAGGTAATTCTATAGTGCCAACATCTACCGTATCAATAGCAGAAGGATTGTTTGTCAATCCTCTCTTTCCAACGAGAGTCATTGTGGTCGGGAATGTGCCGTCAGCCTGTCTACAAGCATAGAGCACATTAAATCGGTTAGCTTTATTTCTATCTCTATACTCCTTGGATGTGGCCAAAGACTGTGGCATAAAGACAATTTTCACATCATATTTACCTGCAAGATTATTCCATACGTTAAAAACCATCGAAGGTTCGCCTGACACCCAAGCTGCCGATGATGATACGGATTCCAAATAGGCTCCACTGGATGTGCGTGTATACAATGTGTCGGAATAAGAGATTTCTCTACGATATTCTGTAGCATTAGTAATCGCAGCCAAAGCATTGGAAAGCTCACCCTCAACTTTCAGTCGGGTATGCCATGATTCCCATGGTTTATGGCGCAAACGATCTACCACAAACACGCTTCCATTACTACATTGCACACCATCGTTCCAACCAGTATACCCATACAGAATACTTTCAAAAGGTTTTTCAAACACATGGCGGTCCTCTGTTTTATAAGCAGGATAAGTAGAAACCAATTGGTCTTCAGGAGAGGTCTGTACCGTATGACTGAATACCAGGTCGCTAACCAATGCCAGTCCTGTGTATACCTGTTGCAATGAATCATACTTTTCTTTCTGCTCCTTGATGGTCGGATATTTATAATATGGCTTCACCCTTTCATAGGCCTCATCCCAAGCGTCATTGGTAGGCACAATCATGGTATAGGTACTGTCCTCATCATCTAACTTTCCTACATTATAGAAGAGGTCATTACTCACATAGATTACCGAATCAACATATTCCTGCTTACCATTCACAATATCACCCTTCACACTGGCATTTTCATCCAATATCGTATCATTGAACGAATAGAGATAAGTACGAACCTTGTCGAATCGAGCATCAGTAGTCAGATACTCCCAAATATTATGGAAGAATTTCTCCTGACCTCCAATAACATGCAATACGCCATTTTGGGCAATGATATTATACTTATCCGAGCTCAGTGTATTGTTTCCAAAAATGTATCCATCACCACTTTTCGTAAAGTTGATCACCTTCTTATTCAGCATAGTGACACCCTTGTCTACTGTTGCGCTATTAGCCGAATGGGCATATCGGGCAATATGATTCTCCAACACCTCAGTTTGGATTTTCTTTTCTGTAAGCCCATCCGTATCGATTGTTCCTTCAGGTGCAAATACGGTAAACATCTGGTCACCATCCAACAGTTTGTCATATCCGTATGTTTTCAGGCACTGAGCAAACTCATTCAGTTCGGGACGTGATTCAATCTCCTCCCACAGCGTTTTTTCAGCCGTTTGCATACGATTGTCTTCATCGTAATGGGAATCCCAAGTATCAGTACAGCTCACGATGGCCAAAGGCAACATCCACAGCAGACCGAAGTATTTTATTCTGTTATTATATTTCATAATCTGACTTGTTTATTATTATAATCTATCCTCTTGCATTGCGGGATTATCATACACGTCCTTCGGACAAAGCTCCAAGTAATCGAACATGAATTCTTTACCAGATTCATCTACCGCACGGAAACGGATGTAATACTCCTTTCCACTTTCCAAATACTTGGTTGCCACGATACGACGCAAGTGGTTTGATTGGTCACGTGCAATATTTGTCTTATTTGCCCCCTCCGTCTGTGTCAACGGACCCTTCATGTAATGACGGTTATGCATCGCCTTTTCTCTCTTCAGCATTTCATCCTCATCCTCACAATCGCTATCGTCAAACCATCCGATTTTCTGACTGGTACCGTCCTCTGTTAAGTCTACAGGAATACCACACGGAATAGAGGGACCGCCAACCTCCTCAATATATACCTGCGTAACACCACGATGGCTCATAGGCACATAGCCATAGCGTATTTCGTAGGTTCTTTCAGCCGGTACAGGAGGCAACTTAATGGCGAAGTCGTAGGAACCTTCAGCAATAATTTCATCGGCATACCAGCACCAGAAACCAACAACAGGACACTGATAGTACACTACAGCCTCTTGATAAATCTTCAAATTCTCCACATAGCTATAGTCCAAGGTATTAGGTATCTGATAAGCCTTTCCACGAGTTCCCTCATTTTCGGTGCCATCACCATTTCTGAAAATATTGTTTGTTGCCAATTCAGGCATCAGCGTAGCAGCATCGAAACGCATACGATCAAGCAATACAACATCGCTCACCTCTTTACTATAAACAAGCGGAGCATTGAGAAGATAATACACACCGTTGCTACCATCACACATTTCGGTCTCATTTACCTCAACACCTTCAATACCATATTCCTTACCATGGCTCAACCCGTAACGACGGTTCAGGCGTGTAATACCCTTTGTTTTGGCACCACGCGAAGCCTTAAGGATGGTACCCTTACACATGGTTTCATAAAAGTCAAAGGCATCATACGAACTCTGAGGGAAATGGAAATAGGTTGTCATCTTATCCGTATAGATACGTCTACCCAAAAAGTGATAAGCTACATAGCGATAGAGCGGATGCTTGGGATTGGTATACTCATCCGCGCCATACGCTTCACCCTCCCTATCCTCAGGGAAGGATTCGCCATAAATCTCTTTGGCATATCGAATCAAGTCATCAATAGAGGTTGTATCCACACCCGCATTGGCCAACACCTCATTGGTTTCTATGAAACCAGTGTAACCAATATATCGTGCCGAAGGATAGTACTTCTGCGTACTGGTACGATCAACGCCATCACCGAGGTCATTGTCACGCTTCATCTTGTCGAATCCAAAATCTATGTATCCACGCAACTGATTCTTAAAGCCCGTCAAATCCATCGCCATATTGAAGAGTGAGATACGGGGATCCTGTTCTATCATATCCACCATGGCAGTCGTTGAATGTTGCAACACCTGATCAATCACATGTATCACGCCATTTTCTACTTCTTCATCTCTGACAACTATTCTTGCTGTCTTATTGATATACACCGTACCAGAATCTATCGCCACCTGAATATAGCGATCACTCATGTTAGGACGGCTCAATACGCCATCAGGCATATCAATGGTAGGATACTCCACTTTAATGACGTGTGTGCAAGCTATTGTATCGCAAGTCTCCGCCGATAGTTCGCTTACATCAGTCAATCCACGTCCAGCCAAGAATGCTCTTACTGCATCATTATGAGGTACAAAACAGGTATACTGACCATATGCATCCAAGAGGTCGGCCATACGAGGATTGGCCGAGCGACGCAGAATGTCTGCGAACAATGACAATGAGTCACGATTTTCCACATAGTCTGTAATCGTTTCCCCCGTAAAGGTGTAGAAATTCTCCGTTTTCAGTTCCTCTACACAGCTACTCATGCCGAGCATCAGTAGGGAACATATATATATAGCATACTTTTTCATAGCAGTAGTTATTTAGCAGTGGTTACAGTTTCTTCGGTCTCATATTCTGGATTCTGCACAAGCAAGGGATTAACCTTCAATTCATTCTCATGATAGGGCAGATAGAGCATATCAGGCTTTATCCACTTACTCTTTACCGAACCAGGACTCGTATATTTGCGGGTCGCAAGATTGAGCATAGCGCCATTGTTACCCTCACGACGTGCTTTACGCACAAGGTCGAACCAACGCTTACCCTCAAACATCAACTCACGCTGACGCTCTTCCAAAACAAAATCACGCAACAATTCTTGTGTGTTGTATGATTTGAATGTCAATGAATCCTTCTCTTCAGCCTTCAAATTGGCTCGTCCATAGACCGCTGCCGACAGATTAAAGGCCTTGCGCAAGTCACCCTTCACAGCGTCATTGCGCTCTACCAGAGCCTCAGCCTCCATGAGCATCACATCGGTCAGGCGATAGAATATCCAGTTGGGATATCTATTCAGGCTATATCCCGGTACCTCAGCCTTACCCTCAGCAGATGTAGCTATAACAGTCACATATTTATGGATAGGATATACATTGGTAGCCGTAGCATCGAAAGACTCTATCGCACGGACATCCGTGTCAGCAAACATATCGCCTTCGGCAATGAACGGTGCCGCAGCAAAACAGCCCAAGGTACGGTCCCATGCACCATAGTAGCTACGGAAAGCATCACGCTTGTCCTCATAGTTGTAGCCGAAGGGCATCTCAAAAATACTTTCGAAGGAGAAGCCTGAAAAGAAAATCTGCTGCGAAGCACTATGTCTGTTAGTCGTTGAACTGGAGCGTTGGTTGGCCAATAAAGGATATTTGCCATCATAGTTCATACGTCTTTCCTCTGCCTCATCCACCTTAGCTTCAATCACCTTTTCGCAACAAGCAATACATTCATCATAACGTTCCATCCAGAGATAAACATCGGCCAACAATGCCCAGACAGCCTGTTTGGTTATGCGTGCCTTTGTATAAACATACTTACTACTTGTCTCAGGATATTCGACTACCGCATTCTTTGCCGCCTTCTCCAAATCAGCGACAATCTGGTTGAGCACGCTGTCAGGTTCAGCTGCAGCTACTACAAAAGGCTTGCTATCATCGATTGTAGGCTCCGTAACGAAAGGAACCTTATTGAACGTGCGCACCAAATAGAAATAGCAGAGCGAGCGCAGAGTCAGCATCTCGGCCTCGATAGCCAACCACTCAGACTGCTTGAAGTTTGGATCACGATCCAACACCTCGGGCGCATAGTGCAATACCGTATTACATCGATTGATTACGTTATAGAAACAGGCCCAATCGGCAATATAATAATTTTCACGGATATTACCCTCAAGCATTTCGCGAAGCTGGTCATTATTGTCCACATAAGGGATTTCTCCCGTGATAGCTCCCTCCACCACATTATCGGAGCGAAGTTCTCCCCATAGCATCAGACGGGTGAGGAAGTCTCCTTGCGACATTCTACTATAGCAGGAGTAAACCACTGAGTTTACCTCATTCTCATTTTCCCAGAAGTTTTCCAACACAATTTCGTTGAGTGGCACAGTGTTAAGAAAATCTTCGCACGATGTCATCAGCACTACCGAGCTGACGGCCATCACCATATATTTTATTTTTGAAATTACTGTTCTCATAGTACAATTAGAATGTTACGTTAAGACGACATGTGAACGACTTAGGACGCGGAGTCTTCGAGTTGTCAGTACTCAAACCATAGCCTCCATAACCCACCTCGGGGTCAACACCCGAGTAACGAGTCCAAAGGAAGAGATTGTTTGCCGACACCGACAACATGGCATTCTTCATACCCCAACGCTTTGCAATCTCTGGAGGAAGATTGTAGCTCAGCTGTAGATAGTTAAGACGGCAGAATGATCCATCCTCGACAAAGCGATCACTACCCAAGAAGTTGAAACCATACTGATGCAATGCACGAGGGATAGTGGTAACATCACCCTCAGTACGCCAACGCCAGTTCACAGCATAGCTCTGGTTATTGTTGTCATACATATTCTCGGCATTCATCTTGGCAATGTTAAGTACCTTGCTTCCATAACGATAGTTGAACTGCATATTCATCGACCAACGTTTATAGAAGAAACGAAGTCCGAATCCACCAGTCACCAAGGGATTACAGTTACCCAAGTACACAATATCAAGTTCATTGATATTACCATCATGGTTCACATCCTCATAGATGGCATCACCACCCTTGAACTCATAGTTCACGCCGCCATAATCGAACATCATGGGTAGCGGTTCTCCCTTCTCATCGGTAATGACGTTACCGTTAGCATCACGAGCTACAGGAGCTTTCGGGCCACTCACGCCCTTAATCTCCTCAGGAGAATATTCAGTATACTGATATACACCTTTGCTACGGAATCCATAGATAGAGCCGAAAGCATTAGCCACCTGTATACGAGTCAAGTACGAGCCGTTAGCATAGTTGAAGTCGCTGTTCAAGCTGGCAAGCACAGTCTCATCCATTTCCACAATCTGGTTGACGTTGTTACCCAAAGTAAAGTTGAAACCAGCAGAGAAATCTCCCACTTTCACACACTTGTTTCCATAGATATTGAGTTCCCAACCCTGATTGAGCATACTACCCACATTTTTAGAAGACAAGTGAGCAAAACCTGTAGACGAAGGAATGCGTACATTGTTCATCAACAGATCTTCTGTCAATGCTGAATAGACATTGATATCCATCGTGAACATGTCATCGAGGAATCCTATATCCGATCCTAAGTTCCATGTTGTCTTTGTTTCCCACTGAAGATCCGACAAACGAATGTTGTTGGGAGCTGTTGCCGACAAATCACCATACACATCAGCAGGAGAATATTTACTGAAGTGCAAGTATTCAGCACCTGGTGCACGGCCGCTCTTACCCCATCCTGGGCGAATAGAAAGCATGCTCATCTTCATATTCTCTCTCGACCACTCCATCCAAGGCTCGTCAATGATGTTCCAGCGTCCCGATATGGCAGGGAATACACCCCAACGCTTACCAGGTCCGAACTTGGTACTACCATCGGCGCGTGCCGAGATGTCAAACATATATTTTGACTTGTATGAGTAGTGTCCCGAATAGGTAAAGTATGCACTGCGCCACTGACTTTGGTTGGTCCACATGTTTTCCATCTGACCAGATGTGGTGGCTGAATTAATATCACCCGAAGGCAAGCCATAGGCTATGGTACCATAGCCGCTACCATCACCACTGTGAACCTCCATACGTACCAGTGTGGTAAAGAAATGGTCATCGTTATTAAACTTGGGAGTAAAGACCAAATCGTGTTTGGTACTGAACGAAACGCTCTTACCCGAACTCTGTTCCGAACGGTTCACCGACTTGTCGGCCCAACCCAAAGTAGACAGTTCGCGAGGATAGAACTTATCAGTGAAGTCATTGTTCACACCCATCTTTACCTGTCCTGTATAGTTGAGCTGATGCCCACTGTCATCGGGGCTGAGTAGATGGTATCGCATCTCAAACAAAGCATCCAAGCGATAGTTACGCTGTTTGTTCTTGGCCAACCATCCTTCTGCTACAGGATTGATGCGGTTACGTTGGTCCTTGAGCACATCAGGATCCTTGGAAGTCTGTAAGTAGAAGTAATATTCATCAGAGGGAACCTCATTCTCATCCTCACGATAGATGGCCATATTAGGCATCTTCAGATAGGCTGCTCCCAACAGGTCTGAATAGTTACGGTTGTTATTGGTATAGGTAAGTGAGAAGTCAGACTTGATTTTGATACGCTCCGATACATAGTAGTCAAGGTTCACACGAGTAGAGAAACGGTCGAAACGCTGTGCTATAATCGAGCCCGTCTCCGTATCGTAAGCACCCGAGACACGGAAAGTAGCCTTTTCACCACCACCAGTAAGGTTCACAGAGTGCGAATGCTTCATACCAATCTGCTTCACGGCATCCACCCAGTCGGTATTGTTGTTATACATGTGATACTCCGAGTAACCGGGCAGATAGTTAAACTCGTCCAAATCAGCCGCCTCATCATTCAAGTGGGGATTAAAGTAAGCCTCCTTCATGAACATGGTGTAGTCGTCACCATTGAGCATACGTATACCATCTGGCTGATAGGTTACATTGAGACCATATGAATAGCCTACTCGTGTAGGACCGCGCGAACCACGCTTGGTTTTGATCATAATCACACCATTAGCACCCTGAGATCCCCATACTGCCGTAGCAGCAGCATCCTTCAATACATCGATTGACTCGATGTCTTCGGGATTCACACAAAGGAGTTCGGCAAACTTCTCCTCATTGGCACTGGTGTAGTCAAATTCGTCATTACCTGTTGCCTCAAACACGTTACCGTCAACCACGATAAGCGGTTCGGCATTACCATTAATAGAGGACACACCACGCAGACGCATGGTAGTACCACTACCGAGGTTACCGGAGTTCATCACGATATCCAAACCAGCGATACGTCCCTGCAGAGCCTCATCGACAGAGGTAAAGTTCAGTCCTTCAAACTCTGACATCTTGATGCTCTGTGCAGAGATTGACATCTCTCGCTCGGGAATCTCCAGACCACCGGCACTTCTTTTCACCTGTGCCTTAATGACCACCTCTTCAATTTGGTTTTCATCCTTCAGCACCACATTGAACACTCTGCGGTCACCGATAGGAAGTACCTCCGTACGATATCCAATATAAGAAATCTGAAGTTTATCCTTTGTATTCTTCACCTGCATGGAGAAGTTTCCGTTCATATCTGTCGTGGTAGCCTCAACGAAACGTCCAGATTCGTCAACTTCCACCACGTTTACCATCATCAACGGCTCTATAGCATCGGCTACATTACCCGAAATAATCACCTGAGCATAAGTCGCTGATATGCTCACAGCGAGCATCATTACCAATATATATAATCTGTTTCTCATAGCCATTATTCGTTAGTAGTTTCACCTTGCGGCATTCTCATTTCCTCTAACTTCCGCTTGTATCTTTCCAACTGCCCCATGTCGTAGAGCAACACCTTGTCATCCTCAAGTGCATGAATCACGGCAAACGAAGAGGTTTCAATCAGTGTCGAAGCCTGGATATCCTCATTGTCGAACAGATAATCACGAGTCATGATATTGTAAAGTTCTCCCTCCTTATCGGGAACTACATTTACTTTGTGTGATTGTTCTGCGCCATCTACGATTGCGATCGCACCATTACCTGCATCCACAGTCAAGCGACGGAAGGTATTGGTTGTCATATCCAGCGTACCTGTCTGGAATTTCCGACCTACGACGTGATCACCATTCACATACACCGAATTATCATGAATATGATAACAAACGAAATCATGCAACATGGCTTTTACAGAATCAAGGTAGGCCTGGCCGTCAAACGTATTCTCCGGGTTGACTCTATTCAGTGAATCAACAAATTCTGCAGCATCTTCCAATCTGGGGAGTCCGTTATTATAGGCCTCCTCCACCGCCTTGTTGGTAGGGATGTAGAAAGTATAATGGAACGTATTGAAGAGGTCTACAGTATAGGCACTTGACATTGCAAAATCCTTGTCCTTGAAGAACACGCCAGCATCCATCATCAGATTAAAGAATTCATAAAAGGGTGCATTCTCATCCATTGCCTGCGCTGCCATAGCCTCATAGGCAGAACAGAATGATGACTGCATCAGCTTATTCACAATATAGGTTTTACCATTACCCTCTACAGAGTGGTCGCTCACTTTCGATACAGCTATCGGAGCGTTTGTCTCCAACTGATAGCCACCATTCAAGTCAAGCCCACCCTGACCACTACCGGGAACAACCTTTATGGTACCGTTACCCTTGGTCTGATAGTAGAGTTTTCCGCTCAGTGCATGGTCTATGGTATCTACGATAATATGTTGGTCAATAAGGTCTTCCAAACGATTCTGAATCTGATTATAAGCAGCACTACCCTGAATGCCCTGCAATGTCTTCTCAACACCCGCAGTATCTCTCACGAGTGCATCCACACGCTTGTAGTCTGCATTATAATAGAAACTCCACGTCTCAGGGTTGCCCTTTGCTACCGACAATGGATCCAGATAGCTGGTGAATGCCTCATCGGTAGGCAACACGAAGCTATAGTATGAATCCATAGAGTGAAGATAAGCCAAGAAGCCAAACTCCTTCGTTGCCCAGTCTATCACTTTCATGTTATCATTCACAAGCGTGGGAGCAGTCACTGCCACATAGGACACTGGAGGATATACCTTGTTGGTAATATACACCACACCATTACAACAGAGCACAGTCTCAATCACATCTTCCCATTTCACTCCCATGTCGAGCTGTGCATCGTTCTTCACCTGATCAAACTTACTCGGCACAGAGGTTGCAAATGAGGATTTCATATGGTTATTGAGCAGATCTACCACCACATAATCGGGTACATTGTCCCAAGTTCCATACTTATCTTGCAAGAACTTACCACCCATATCCCAATATTTCTCCATTGTAGAAGTACTGGGTACAAACATCGCCGCCATATCGCGATTCATGGCCTTGACATCCGAAGAGGTCAATGTATTCCATCCTGGGTCGAATTTCAGTCCGCTACCTACAGCCGAATCGGTAGGAGTAGTCATAAATGCGACATTGTCGGTGCCGGTAGCCCAACGAGGATAGTATTCCGTAAGACCGAGACTATGACCACGCTTCGTGAAATACTTTTTCACATAAACAGGCACGTCATCCTCCACACCGCACTGATAGGGTGCCGAGAAGCGGTCAAGCAATACGCCGAACCCGTCCTTAGTGTTTTCGTTCTCTGTAACGACCTGCGCCATATTGGTCAAGGGAACCACCAACTTTTCCAGACGATGCACTACACCATTCTTACATTTCAAATTGGCCGAGTCTACACGTACTCCATTAACGAAGATATCGCTACCACTATAGACATACGCAGGGTCCTGATTGGTCAAGAGTGCATAGTCTTCTCCTTTGAGAGAGTTTGCAATCAAATAGTTATGTGTAAAACAAACCATAGGGGCTGGGGTATTATCCTGTCTAAGGATATGCTCTTCAGGAATCATGCCCCAATAATAGCTGCCAGGATAGTTGATTGCAGACGAAAGCCCATAGGAACTGACACCAGAGACTGCCGATGTGCGGCGCAGTGTCATACCTCTTCCCGACTCTTCATCAGACTCATTACCCAGCATGTGCGAGAAAAACACATTGTTGAGCATTGAGGAGTAGAAGATTTGTTCCATCTGCGAATAGCTGAGATCCTCAAAGCATGTCACACCCCACTCGTTGTTCTTGAAAAATTCATCAAACGTTTTGTCGTTGACAACAAAGAGTGTCTTACTACCAGTCTTGGAGAGCACGGGAGTCTGACCCAACGAGTCAATCATCCGAACATAGTAGGTGTAATCACCCTCCTGGACCAAGAAATCATAAATACTCTCACCTAACCATGTAGGTTCCTGCTCATCGAGATAATACTCTTCCCGACACGAGACACAAAGCATCATCGACACCACTGCTGGCACCAATAGCCACCATCTCGCAGCGTGTTCTTTTCGGTTGTTTTTCATTAATCTATAGATATTTATATTTTATGATTTTCAAACCATGCGTAATATGCGAGCATATCAATGTGCAAATTTGCAAAAAAACTTTAATCTGTGCAATTAATTTATAAAATTAATATTAGCATTTTCCGCCTTTAACATTGTAAAAAAAGAGGACAGCATCACTGCCGTCCTCTTCTTTAATCTACGGTCAAAAAAGGTACCGCTATCTTTTATTTAACCACATACTTTCTGCCCCATTGCATCTTCGCTGCAGTCATTTGCACCACATAAATGCCTCTTGGCAACGATTGGCACTCCAGTTGGTGCTGAATCTCACGCCGTGTGCATGCAAAGCGTGCCTGTTCGGTACCATCGGTGCCGTATACCACGCAACATACCTCCTCGTCGACATCGACGTGCTCCACCGCCATGGCATTGGCCACGCGAAGGATTCCCGACTTGAAGTCCGAGGTATCCCATGTCAGTCCGCCACCAATGCTGTCGATGTCGCACACGGCATCAAATGCGAGCGTAGTCTTCTCAGCTTCCCACAGCTGCAGTTCGTCGCCCTCCTTGAAGGCGATGCCATCGCGCAGGTTCACCTTGAGTGTACCCTTGACAGTGAGCGTAGCAATATCCTCCAGCTTGGTGTAGAAGCTACCTGTACTGTACACGCTGAAACTCAGCAGAGCTCCCTTCTCGATCGTCAGGTTATGATTGGCAAAGGCGATTGCGCCTGACGAGGCATCGGGTTTATTGCCTGCATAGAGCGTACCTCCCGACTTGACTGTCACCGAACTGTTTTTCAAGGTACCCTTACCGCACAATGTAGCGCCATCGGCCACAGTCATGGTCCCCGTACCGAAGGCAGAGGTGTTGTTGAGGCAAAGTGTGCCTTCTGATATGACAGCCGAACCGGAGAAGTCATTAGAGCCCGATACGGTCATCGTGCCTGCTCCGACCTTCTCGAACTTGGTTCCCGATCCGGTGATAGAACCAGTAAAGCGGAAATCTGTGCCGAGCGAGCCCACTCTCCAGGTATTGGCTCCTACCGACGAACTGTTGCTGAACGTACATCCACCGCCAAGCGAGCCTTTACCAGCAAGTGCACCTATGGTAAAGCTCTTACCTGAGTTCTGCACGACGATACCATCAGGTATCTCCATTGTGGCATTAGGCATACCGCTACCGGTATCGAAGGTAAAGCGTCCGTCAGCAGCATATACGGCCTGCGGGATGAACGTACCCTCGAATTCCGCAGTATTGAGACGCATCGGTGTACGTGTAGCATACCAACCGCTACCCTTCTCCGTTGCACAGTATACAGTAATCGTACCCTTACCAGTAATTTTGTTGCTATAGGTCTGACGGTTGGCCGTGCTCCATGTGCCGCGTCTTCCTGCAGGTATATACATCGTGTTCGATGTGCCCACCAGTTCGTTGAGCGTTCCGTTCTGGAACTCCACGACCTTGGCTGCATTGCCCGAATGGTTCTCCACCGTACCGGCAGCGATGACCATCGTATCGAGACTTCCTCCCGTAGCATGCGTTTTGAGCCATCCGCTACCGCGTTTGGTGAGTTTAGTACCGGAGAACGAGCGATTCATCACAAAGTCGGCACTATTGCTGATGACACCACCGGCAGGAGTTTCCAGTCGTATGGGAGATCCCATCTGCACGGCGGCAGTAGTTTCCAGTATAGCACCATTCTCGATGACGAACTTTGATATCTGCGGAGTCACACCGCCGAGGTTGCCGAAGGATTGGTTGGCATTCGAGAGTGACGACACGCTCACCGTTCCGCCGCTGATGCGGTTGCCGCCGGTATAGGTATTGTCTGTGCGCATCACCAGTTTGCTCTTGCCCGTTTTCACCAGGGTAGCATTACCGCTGATGGCACCGGCTCCCGACATGGTATAGGTAAATTCCGAGTTGTCCACGAACACCGTGTCGGCCGGCAGGTCGGTAGCAATCTGCACGTTGTATCCGCCCACAGCCTCATCGGTAAAGTGCACATCGTCGCCCTCCACGAAATAGGTGGGTGTGCCGTCCATGAGGAAGTTATTATCTGCTGCGTAGTTCCAGATAGCGCTCTCTGCACCACTCCAGACAATAGTTGCCGCGCCGCGCACACCCTCTACGACCAGAGAGAGCTTGCCGTCGGCATGGGTCAGATAGGCCTTCTTGCTCCCTGTTCCTATAACTTTAATGGAGGCTATATCACCTACGATGTTGTCGACCATTGCGATGGTATAGGCTCCATCGGCCAGTTCGGTGCCATCCTGAATGACAAATCTGAACACTGGCTGCATATACTCGGGTCCATAGTTCCAGTCCTTGGTTTCCAGGCTGATGCTACGCGCTTTGATGAGGTCGGCAGCGAGATTGGCACCGCAGATGTCAATCTCCACGAATGAGCCGAAGCCGAGTGCCAGGCTGTCAGCCGTGATTTCACCAATCTGTGCTGCGCCACCGGGGCGGAGCACTGAGGCATAATCCATGCGTATGCTGTGGAACTCACCGCCGTCGCTATTGAGTTCGGCAAAGCGGCTCAGATAGAGGGGCGAATGCTTCATCGTACCGTCAAAGTTGACCGTACCCGCCCATATATCGGTATTTCCCGTGTGGGTCATCTCCACCTTGGGCAGACAGAGCACACCGTCGCCCAGCTTCACCAGACGTGCAGCACCGGCAAGGCCTCCACCGGTCACCACGCAAGTATCCTTTTCATAAATAATGTTATTGTTGTTGGTCGTTCCCTGCACATGGCTGGCCACGTTGAACGTTGCCACATGGGGCGACGCACCATGTGCTATGCTCACCTCCGTGCTGTTCATCTCGCACACAATGGCATGCTTGCCGTTGTGCTCAGCACCTATAGCTCCTCCATTGGTCACCTCCACGCGTCCATTCATCGTGAGGGGTGGCGGAGCCATGGTAATGCCTTCAAGCTCACCGATGAAGTAGCTCACATGAGGAGGTTGGTTATAGCCCATGCTCTGCCACACCATGGCATTGCGGTACTGATGGTCGTGCCAAAGGGTGTAGATGCGATGTGGTGTAGGTGTCACGGTGGTGTAGATACGCAACTTGGCATTATCGCTTGTGCGCAGCACCATCTCTTCACGCCAGTCACCGAGAATATCGCCCGTAGCACCGGGATTGTTCTTCGTCGAGTTGTTCATCTTCGTGTCCGACGAGGTGAAGATGCGGGTGATGCCGCTGCCCACCATCTTGTCAATTTTGGCCGTACCCTCCGTACCCGGGCTGTTGAGTATTTCCTCGCAGAGGTCGCCGTCCCAATAGATGCGGAAGTTGAGGTCAAATCCGGGCAATCCAGGCAGGGGTTTGTCGGCTACGGTAGAGATGACAGCGCTCGATGCGCTCTTGCCCACGCATCCTGGATACTGATTGGTGAAGTTTCCACACAGTGCGCGTCCGTCATCGCCCGTACCCTGCAAGCGATAGTATATCTTCGAGGTGGTGGCATTGCGGTAGTTCATGGCAGGGTTGTCCTCGTTACAGGCAAAGTGTTCCAATCCCCAACGGTAGGGGTCAAGGTCTCCTGTATGCTGGGCGTCACCATGTCCAAGACCCGTAGTGGACAGTCCCTTACCATTGTCATCGATTACCATTGAGCCGAAGACGATTTCGTCACGTCCGTCGAGGTCTACATCGGCTACGCCGAAGTTGTGGTATCCCTGTCCGCGCCACTGGCCTCCCGGGTCGTCCCAGCGCCAGCGCAGTGTGAGTTCGTGTGTTTCGGGATTGACGTCCAGTGCACACATCTTATGTATCGTGTATGCGCCGCGTCCGAGGAATATGCTGGGTTTGCGTCCGTCCAGATAGGGTGCAGCGAAGTAGTGCTTCGTAGAGCGATGTCCGTAGCCGTCGCCCCATACCGCCTCAAGGTTGTTCTGTCCGTTCTCAAGACGGGGCAGCGGATAGGGCATCACTACATAGGGTTCGGCCGTCTCTCCGTTCAGGTAGAGCAGATATTCGTTTCCGGTATGCGTATAGGCCATGTTGGCATCGCTCATCAATGTGTTGCGGCTGTCAAAGTTCATGTTTCCGACTTCCACAGTAGTGCCGTCGGCCTTATGTATGATCATGTTGTCGGCACCACGCATCAGCATTTCGGCCTTGCCGTCACCGTCCCAGTCGTAGCCCACGATATCGTACTGTTCGTCAGGACCCGAGATCATGTTGGGGCCGAGATCAATGTACCACAGGCGCTTTCCCTGAATATTGTAGCACTCCAGCCGATGGAAATTATATTTATTGGAAGAGTAGTCGCGTGCTGTGGCGCTGTTGCGTTTCACAATAAACTCAGTCACTCCGTCACCATCCACATCGGCCAGCGACACGTCGTTGAGCGAGTAGTCCGCGTTGACGCTCTTCCCGTTGCGATTGATGACAGGCTGCATGGGAATGTCCATATACTGCTGTCGCCACACCTTCACTGCTGCGCTCTGTTCCTGTTCCACACCTCTCACCACGGGTGCCACGGTATAGGTACTGGTCGACGTGCCTGCGACATCGGTATAGTTCGATACGCTGAGCGGTGCAGCATTGACCTTCACGCCGTCACGGTAGAGATTATAGTCCACATCATAGTACTCTTCGCCGAAGATGCGCCACGAGAGGAATACGCCGTCAGATACGCTCACTGCAACCAGACCACGGTCAACGACGTCGGTCACACGTTGTGCATTGGCAGCTGTGCTCAGCAGCAGCAGCGCCAGAAGGGGAAATAGTTTTTTCATCGTATTGTCATTATGTATTTTTTAAGCCACAGAGCAGCCTCTTCAAGAGCATACCCACATTTACAAGAAGCAAATATACAAGAAATTCCGAGAAGTGAGAAAACAAATCACAAAATTTTCTTCAGCTCCGTATAGAGTCGCTGCACGGGCAGCCCCATGACATTGAAGTACGACCCTTCGATGCGCTCCACCCCGACGTACCCTATCCACTCCTGTATGCCATAGGCCCCTGCCTTGTCCATAGGGCGATAGTGCGTCACATAGTGCTGTATCTCCTCCTCGGTGAGTTGGGCGAAGGTCACGTGGCTGCAGCTCACGAATGCCGTCTGCCGCTCCTTGGTGGTGAGCGCCACGCCCGTATACACCTGATGGGTGCGTCCGCTCAGGCTGCGTAGCATGACCATGGCTTCGGCCTCATCGGTAGGCTTGCCCAGCACCCTGTCATCGAGGCACACGATGGTGTCGGCCGTTATCACGAGTTCGTCATCGGCCATCGTGGAGCGATAGGCCTCAGCTTTCACGCGAGAGATATATGACGCCACCTCGCTGCCACGCAAGGTGTCGGGGTACGACTCGTCGATGTTGTCGAGCACGCGCACCTCATAGGGGTAGCCCAGTCCAGCCAGCAGTTCGCGGCGGCGAGGCGAGTTCGAGGCTAAGATCAGTTTCATAACGTTCTTCTTCTTTTTTTGGTAATAATATAGCAGTTTACCCAATCATTCGTGTCATGCCTTATTCCGAATCAACCGGCACATTACTTCATAGATATGCTGCAAGTCCTTTTCTTCGGCCAATGCCTCCCAGTGACGCTGCATCACATCCGTATCGCCCCGCACAGCAGGTCCCGTCTGCGCCTCGCACGGGGTGAGCTTATGCACCTTGGCCGCCGTCTCGTCAATGAGCGGGAGCAACACCTCGAAAGGTATGCCGTCGCGAGCCAGCAGGGCATGAGCCGCGCCATACATCGCATTGGTAAAGTTGCAGGCAAAGACAGCTGCGATATGTAGCCGTGCACGACGCTCCGAGTCGGCTCTCAGCACCCGCCCACTCAGTCTGCGGGCCATCGTCTCCGTTTGCCTCAAGGCCTCCTCGTCCGACGCCTCCACAAATAGCGACACCTCACGCATATCTACAGCACGCTCTTTGCTGAAGGTCTGCAGCGGATACAGTATACCATAGCGCACGGCTCCCGCCCCACTCCACACCTCCATCGACACGCTCCCTGCCGTATGCAGAAATAGCGGTCTCTCGCCCACGCGCGCCACCATTTGGGCAGCCACCTCGGGCAGCGCCCCGTCGGCCACACAGACAAGGTAGATGTCGGCATCGGTCACCACGGCATCGAGGTCATCGGTATAGGCCATACCCAAAGGCTGTGCCAGCTGGCGTGCCGCAACTTCGGTGCGCGACCACACCTGTGCCACCTCATAGCCAGCCTCTGCCAGCGCAGGTACCAGATGCGTGGCCACACGTCCCGCGCCGAGGACTACCACTCGTTCAGATGCAGCTTCTCCCATTGCAAATGTTCTTCGTTGAAGGGTTTGCGCTCTACCGCCTTGTATCCCACAGCCACGATAGAGAGCACCTCCATCGTCTCAGGTATGCCCAATATCTCGCGCACTACAATGTCCGATGCGCGCCCGTCGATAGTCTTCCGGCGGCGCACCTGCACCCAACACGAGCCTAAGCCCAGTTCCTCGGCCTGCAGCTGTATAATGAGTGTAGCTATCGAGGCATCCTCGATCCACACATCGCTCGCCGCGGGGTCAGCACACACCACGATGGCCAGTGGGGCACTGTCGATAAGTGCCGAGCCGTGCTCCTTGCATGCCGAGAGAGCGTGTAGCTTTGCTTTGTCGTCGACAAGCACAAACTGCCATCCATTGGTACGGTGCGACGATGGCGACATCAGTGCGGCACGCATCAGCGCCACGGTCTGTTCCTCGGTGAGCTGCTGTTCGGTGAATGTACGGCACGAGCGTCGGCTCTGAATAAGGTCTTTGAAATCCATAGTTCGTTCTATTTTTCAGTTTGCTGCAAAGGTACGAAAAATTCATCAGAATAGTCAAGGGCAGTGGGCACAATCGTGCGACGCGTCTTTTTTTCCGATTAGGCAAGCGTAAAATAGAAAGTGCCCATCTCACGATGAACACTCTCCCGTCATTCAACATTATAAAAAAACATCTTTTGTGTCAGTTATTGTTCCATCGGTCGCCCCAAACACCGCGTCGGCCATTGCCAAGTTGTTCGTATCCACCTTCGTGTTCGGTGTCGAAGCCAAGTCCACTTGTGGCCATCATCGTCACCATTTCTACCACTATCATCTCCATAGCAGGTGAAATATATTGTTTCTTTTCCATATTATTCTCTTTATGTTTATTTCACAACTTTTTTACCATTAACAATATACACGCCTTTGGTAGGGTTGAGCACGCGACGCCCCATGAGGTCATAGATTAGGGTTGAGGGTTGAGAGTTGAGGTTTGAATGCTCGATGTCGGTAGTGCCGTCCTCGAAGCGAACACCGATAGACTGTGCAGGGGTGCCATTCTGATTGGCAGGGAGTACTATATAGGCTCGTCCGCCATTGACGTTTGCGCCGAGGTATTTTCTGAAGATGACGCTCTCGTTCACGCCGTCTTCGTCCTTGTCGTATGACTGCAGGGTATATACGGTGCCCTCTGTTGGCTTGACTATGGTCGAGGTCTGTCCCTTGAGGGCGTTGCCTGTAACGGCTGTACCAGCCTCTTTGGCTGCCTCGAAGGTGTACTTCGTGCCCGTCTCGCCCTTGAGGATTACGGCATGTTCCTTGGGGATGATGTTATTGATGGGGGCAAGGGTGAGCCAAGTGTTGTCCTCATTCAGTGTGCCGGTATAGGCTGTCACGCCTTCGGGGATGGTGAGGGCGATGGGGGCATACAGCGTAGCATAACCCGTAGCGCCAAACGATACGGCGGTGTTGCCCAAGGCAATCTTGGAGAGGCCGTAGAAGCAGCCCTTGGCCTGCTCTTCCGCTATAATATTTGTGTCGTTATATATATTGACAGTAATGGTATAACTCTCTCCCGCAGGTATCGTCATCGGAGCAGCGAAGGCATGGAAGGTCTCCTTGCCGTTGCAATGTTGTGAATCATTGATGCTTACCTTCTTGGCTTCGATGGCAGTAGTGCCGCAAGTGACCTGGAACATGCGATCGCGCGGAGCATCAGCTGTTTGGAATATGCCTTCATTATTCAACGCCACGCCACCTACGACTACATAGTCGAAGGCGTAGTCAACGTTGCTGCTGTTGGTGATGGTGAGCGTGTAGGCATTGGGGTTTGATGCTGAAGCGTCAACGGTGTTTCTGTCGATGCAGAGGATGCCCTTGTTACTTGCTGTTTGATTTTTCTCCTGATAGCCTCCAGCAATGGCGATGGTAGCTGTCACTCCCTCTACCGCCACGCCACCGTTAGCGACAAGCACATCGGCTGCTGTGGTGCTGGTACGGGTAAAGGTGAAGTCCCACTGTGCAGGAGTAGCCTCAGTAGTTTCGGGCTCCTCGGGTACTTCGGTGCCTGGGGTGAAGTAGGCCTTGAGGGTCATGTTGCGGTTCGCTACAGCAAAGGTGTAGGTCGATTCGCGTGACACTACCACACCGCCCTCGCGCCAGCTGTCAAAGGTGGCATTGCCCTTGGGTGTAGCCGTTGCGGTGAGCTGGGTACCCACGGCATAGGTTTCGGCATTGGCCGAGAGGGTCGCTGTACCGCGGTCAGAGGCATTGACATCAACGAGCACCTTGCGCTCGCCACCTACTACAGCGAAGGGGATATCATAGACGAAGCCCTCCACATCGTCGTCGGCACGGTCGAGGCCGTTGCTGTTGAGACGGATACGCATGCGGGTGTCGCCACTCACTGCATCGTCGGGCACGGTCACCGTGGCGGTGCCTGCTGTGCCATCGAGGGTGATGGGCGCTGTAGTCTCAAACTCTCCGTCGGCATTCCAGTCGAAGTAGACGTTGGCCTTGAGGTCGGCATCATCGGCACTGCTGAGGGTGATGCTCACGTTGAACTCGCTGCCGCGCACTACGGCACCATGATCCTTCGAGAAGGGCACATAGAAGCTGCCGGGCTTGGCTGTAGCTGCATAGGCGACGGGGTCGGCGCCACTGATGGTGGCTGCCGTGAGGTAGGTGTGTAGGTCATGCCGCAGGGGCGGAAGTAGACGATGAGCGCCTTTGTCTGCTCGGTATGTGCTGGAGGCGCAGGACGTTGGTATTCGTCGGTGGTCTCCACGATCTTCCAGTAGGAGCCTACGTTGCTCACGCCTGCTGTCCAGGTGATGACATAGCTCGATGCACCGTCCTTGTTGAGTGCGCGGGGGCCTGCGCTCTCATCGCTATAGTCTGCGCAGTCGATAGAGCTGAAGTAGTGACAGCCTGCAATCTCTCCACTGCCTGCGGTAGCGCCGATGTAGTATTCCACAGCAACTCACGCTTCACATCATCGTCCTCGCCCTTCACATACGAGTTGAGGAAGTTGGGGTAGTAGCGGTGAGCCTGATACTGGCAGATGTAGCCATAGTACTCGTCGAGGCCCCATGTCTTGGGTGTCGACACCGAGCCCTCGTAGCCACCGGCCCACTTGCCGAACATACCCGTAGCATAGCCCTCGGTGCTCATGATCTTGGGGAGGATGACATGGTTGGGGTCGTAGGGCTCCTGGCCAACGACAGCATCGTCGGTGAGGTTACCATACTGCACACTGCCCGAGCGCCACTCCTTGTTGCCGCGCACCTTGGTGTGACCCGTGTGCTGGCCCGTCATGAAGCAGGCACGCGAAGGGGCACTCACGGGGCTGCCCGCATAGGCTTGGGTGAATCGCATGCCCTGCTCGGCCATGCGGTCGAGGTTGGGCGTGGCGATGTACTGCTGTCCGTAACAACCTATATCAGAATAGCCCAGGTCGTCACACATGATGTAGATGATGTTGGGGCGCTGCTCCTGTGCCTGCAAGGCATTCATGGCAGGAGTAGCCGCGAGTCCGCATCCGAGAAGCAAGAGTTGCTTGTTGTCCATAGTGTATATTTTTTTATCTGCTTTCCCTAAAATCTTCTTCGCGATTTCTGCGTAAAGATACGAATTAGTGGTCAGCGGTGCAAGTTTTCGGAAGTTTTATTTTTTTTGCAAAAGTAGCAAGTGTCTCTTGAAGTTCCTGTTCGGTCAAGACTCTTGCATTAGTGCAAAGGCAGACAGCTGACGCTGACAAAAAAAATACGCTCTGTCTCCCGATACGAAAAATAGTGAATGGTAAAAACTCTTATTTTTGTATTAGATATACGTAGTATATATAATACTTAAATAAGCCCCTATATATAGTACATACTCGGCAAAATATACAGCGCAGGTATCTGTCAGCGTCAGCGTCAGCTATCTCCCTCCTCGCGTGGTGCACGCGCATAATGCGCATATCCCTTTTTGCTTCACTTACGTTTCGCACTCCTTGGGGAGATAAACCTAATGATGCTAAAGCACACTCCTCGGGGAAACTAAAGTTAAAGGGCTGCAAGCTGCACTCCTCGGGGAAGCTGAAGCTATGGTGCTAAAGCACACTCCTTGGTGAAACTAAAGTTCCAGTCGTCGCAAGCAACGCTATCATACCGCGTTGCCGTCGCAGACCAATGCTCATCCCGCATTGGCATCGCAACCGACGCTAATGTTCCGCGTCGGCAGCGTGTTAGGTGCCGCGCCTGCGACACCGTCTTCCCAGAGGTGCGGCGCGATGGCGGAGAAAATGCGAAAAATATTTATCGCACTGCATACGAGCGGGTTATCGCAAAGAACTTTAGTGGCACTTTGCAGCACTTTGCAGTAAGTCGGGGGCGGCAAGGCGAATGTAGTATCTTTGCAATGCAATTAGGAATTAGGAGTTGTTTCTTTAGTAGTTACAGGAGTTCAGGAGTTGACTTTGGCCCCTACGGGTGTCGAACTTCGTTTCAGAAGTTCAGACAAATGTAACGACTATGAATAGCAACTCGGGGCAGCATCGCACTATGCCACGCGGATCATTGTCCCCAGTGGGCGGGCTTACTGTACTCGAAGTCGTAGACGAACTGGATGTCTTTGATCTCGCCCCAGCGGTTGCCCTCACCGTCGCGGTCATAGAAGAGGGGCAGATAGTCTTCGTCGACATCGGCAGCGGTGGTGAACTTGATGTTGCCTATAGCGCCGTGGGTGCCGTCCGTCATGACGATGTCGAGCATCAGGCCGAGGTCGCCATTCTGGTTTGAGCTGTCCTCGGCACGAAACTTGAGCTTGGTCACCTCGTACCCCTCGGGGGCTTCGTAGACGAGGTATCTGTCGCCATTGGAGACGTTGTAGCGATACACCTTGCCTCGCTCGGCGAAGAAGAGATTAGAGGTGGTGAAGTAGGCGTTGTAGAGGATGGTGGACGCGTAGGTGGGGGTGAGTCCCGTGAGCAGCTTCTCGCTCACGATAGCATATACGGGGAGCGGCTTCTCCGGCTCACCGGCCCGGCTGGCGCTACGGCGGCTCCTCGCGGCCTTGCTGTTGTCGAGCTTCTGCAGTTCGTAGCGGTAATAGTCGCCAGTGGCCTCGTCCTTGAATATGAAGTAGGCGTTCTGCTGTTCGTAGTTGTCGCGATAGTTGACGTAACCCATCACTGCGGTAAGCGATGCGGGCGACCTATGCAGGCCGTGATACTCGACATGGGCATCGAGGATGGGCATCGATGAGGCGAGGCTGGCGTCTGTAGAGCCTGCCTCGTCGTACACAAAGCCGCCATCGGCCTTGTTGGCATAGAGGAATCGGCCATACTTGGCATCCCACATCAGGTAGCGGTTGCTTGTGATGGTGGCAGCGGTGATGGTGTGGTCGGCCTGATGGGCGACGTCGGGGTTGTTTTCGCAGCCTGCCCCCAGTCGGTAGAGCACGTATACCTGATTGCCAGCATATACCTCACCGTTCTCTGTGAGCACGAGTCTGTAAAGGTTCGGGATATCAGAAGCTCCCGTCTGCATGGTGTTGCGGTAGGCGAAGTTCCCGACGGGCGATTTGAACATGTTCTCGGCCACATACTTCAGTATCATGCCATGAGGGTCGTAGACCTTTGACGCGTCGTCACCACCGTATGTGACCAGTCTGTCGGCAAAGGCATAGGAGCCGCCTTCGGGGACATAGCTATAGGTAGTATACCAGAGTCCGGAGACGTTCTCGTAATGATTTTCGTCGCGAGTGACTGCCTTCACGTCGGTGTAGGCCTTGGTCTTGTTGCCTATGACCTCGATATTGCCGAGCTTGCGCTCGCCTTCGCTCCCATGCAGCACGAAAAGGCTGTTCTTGAACAGGGGGCGCGTGGCAATCTTGAAGCTGGAGTAGTGCGAGAGCGCGGTACTGCGGTCGTAGACCTGCAAGAATATGTCGTAGGACATCTCCTTGCCTATCGGCAGCTCGAACTCCAGATAGCCCTTCGTACGTATCGTGTCCTTGACGCTCTTACCCTGCACGTTGATGTAGCTGCGGCACCAATAGAACTCCAGCTCGTCGAGATCCTGGGCCAGAGACTGCTCTACGATGGCTTCGACACGGCAATGGCTGCTCTCCTCGTCCAGGGCCTGCTGCACCTCGATTACTTTGTTCTCGACGGGGGGTTGGAAGGTGACGGAGAGTATCTCGTTCATCGAGTCTAAGGTATATTCATAGTTACCCTTGTCCTTGTAACAGCCCGTAAGGAGAAGAGCCAGCAGGAAGAATGATGTTATCTTTTTCATAAAACGGTCTTTTTTATTGAAGGTGTGTTATCAGTCCAGCTCGACGGCAGGAATGTCGAAGCGCTTGATCGAGGGACGCTTGTCGTTGGCTGCCTTGATGAGGCGGTAGCACTCCTTGAGGCGCTCCTCGCCGGCCAACTGCTTCGTGCCGAAGGGTGTCTGGTCCCAGGCATACGTGCCCTGCTCGGGGAGGCAGACGAAAGGAAGTAGGGAGGCGGCTATGAAGTGAGGCTCGCCATCGTCCTTCATCACGGTCTTCAGCATGAACTGGTACTTCTCGGTATCGTAGTTGCCGAAGTAGCGCTTCACGATGTCGGCCGTGCCCAAAGCGTGGGGGTCTTCCCACCAGTAAGGGATGCGCACGGTATAGTTGACACTGTTCTTCATCTCTACCCAGCAGAGAGCCTTGTATTCGGCAATGGGTAGTCCCGACTGGGCATAGTTGTAATATTCGTGCAGCATCTCGAGCACATCGGCCTTGTGGAAGCCCTCGGCCTCCTCGACCATCTTGTCCATACCAGCCTGGCTGGCATAGAGCGCTGCGATGTCGCGTGTATTGGAGCCGCCCAGCATGGTGGTGAAGCGGCAGAACTTGTTGGCTCTGAAGGTGCCCAGATAGTCCTCGTAGAGATGCCAGAAGTAGGGCTCTAAATAGGCGGGATAGTCGCTCTCGCGGAGGATGGGGAGGTCGACCTCTATAACGCCCTCGGGCTCGCTGGCGAGCAAGGCATTGACGGCACTCACGTTGAGGGTGACGATGGAGTCGATGAGATGCATGCTCAGTCTGTCGTCGTAGAGGTTGGTATAGAACGTGTTGTTGCCCGTATGGTTGGCGAGGTAGAGGTGCTTGGCCTTGCTCCATCCGCCCAGGTAGTTCTCCATGTTGCCAAACCATACCGAGGGCTTGCCATACTGCTCGGTGACATAGAGGTTGAACTTGTCTTTACCCTCGATACCGGTGCCTATGTCGCCACTGCCGTCGAGGTATATGCATACGGCATAGACGGTGTCCTGCACTTCGGGGCGCCCG
>JAZRMG010000082.1:0-2756 GCA_045647345.1 Bacteroidaceae bacterium
CTCCTCTTCGCTCATCACGGCACGCTCTATGTCGCTGTCGGTGAGGTCGCGGCTCTTGCTCATGCGCTGCCGCTTGATGCGCTGTGCCTCTATCTGCCGTTCGGTGCGCAGGCGCTCCTTGCGGCTCTCCTCGCGCACGCGACGGTCGATGCTCTGGACGAGGGGCAGCAGCTCCGTCATGCGTCCCTTGCCCGAGGCGGGCGAGCCGTAGATGAGCGTCATCAGTGCCGTGCCATACTGGCGGTTGTCGTGTGTCACGCGGCAGTGTATGGCAGCCGTGCCCAGGAGGGTGAGCATGGCGAGGAGCTGCTGTGTGCGCAGGGCGCGGTCGGGGTAATGGGCCAGCACATCGGTGAGCAGCGGAGGCAGCGCCTCGAAGAAGCTTTCGTCGAGTGGCAGCGGCATGCGGTGGCCTGCATCGTCGGTGTAGGTACTCTGCTCTTCGAGCAGCTGGGGAATGTCGGCTGGGGAGCCGAGCAGGGCGGTGAGTTCGTCGTTGGTCATGTCCGTTGAATGTTGAATTATAAATTTTGAATTCTGAATGAAATACATTGTCAATCAGTTTATTGCTTCGTCGTGTACGGAAAAACAGTTAAAGAAAGTGCCAAATGGCACTTTCAGTGCCTTATCCGTCTGTGAATCATCGGCTTGCAAAAGTGCCACGCCAAATGTGTTGGCACTTTCATCAATCCTCGGTTCTCGCAAATCAGAGCCGTCCGATTTTTCTGCCGCAAGGCTCCGATAATTCTATCAAAAGGCTCTGATAAATCCATCGGACGGCTCTGATTTTTCTATGCGAAGTAAGCCAATCTGCCGCGCATGACCAAGAAAATCACCGACGGGTGATATCTCGGTGATTTTTTAACAATTGGCTATCGACACTCTAGCAACTCGTTTAGTGTAGCCGCTATACGGCACATTCGCTCGTATGCTTGTCGGCTGATGCCATAGACGGCATCGTAGCGCCACTCCGTGAAGGGGCGCACATACATTGTGCGCGAGATGCCCTTCAGCGACTGGTAGCTGAGCGGCACGCGCCATTCCGCTGTAGGAAACACCTCCTCCATATAACAGCAGAAACCGCGGTAGTCTGTCCCATCGGGATAGATACCACGGTCTACCAATATGCGGAATATCGCTATCCAGTGCACCTTGCGCGTCACGAGGTAACGCCCATCGGGCGTGCGGCATTGCAATAGCTTACTTAGGGCCTCCGCGATGTCTGCTGCCCCCTCTCCCTTTGGAGAGGGCTGGGGTGAGGCCGCTTTTCCTTCATTTTTTTTCTAATCTTTCCACTCTCTTCTCCAGCGCATCTATACGCTCTAAAAGTTCTTTAATCAATTGTTCCATAATACATATATATTGTTACTCTATCATCTTGATTACTTTCTCCAGTGTTTGGCTATTTATCCAACACTTCGGCCAACTTCTCTGACAAAGCCTCGCCACGCAGATGGGTGGCTATGATGGTGCCTGTAGAGCAATCGATGAGGAAGTTCGACGGCACGCCGCTCACACCGTATTGCTCGGTAGCCTCAGTGCTCACGCGTAGCACATTTGTCCATTGCAGTTTCTCCTCCTTGATCACCTTCGTCCATGCATCACGGTCATGGTCAATGGACAGGGCATATATCTCGAAGCCTTTGTTGTGGTATTTCTCGTAAGCAGCCTTCAAGTAGGGAACTTCGTACATGCAAGGACTGCACCATGTAGCCCAAAAGTCGAGTAGGACATAACGGTTCTTCTTGTTTTCCACCACCTCCTTCAAGGCAAGTGCGTTACCAGCCAAGTCCTTCCCCTCAACGTTCTTGTAGGGGTTTCCAGGTGCGACACATTGTGCCATCTCTTCGGCACGTTTCTGTGCTTCCATCTCCTCCAGAGTCTCTTTATGGAGGTCTTCGTATAGTGTAGGATTGGTTTCCGACATGGCATCTATCAGTTCCAACTTCATTTCCTTGGGCATAGAGGGGTGGAACCGCTCAAACAGGTAAATGCCTGCCTGATTGTCTGCATTTGCCAACACATAGGAGCGGACGAGTGCAAAGACCTGCTGCTCCATTGACTCCGTTCGTGTGAGGGAAGTATTATCAATTATAGACTTCTTCTCACAGAAGAACTGGGTCAGTTTGTCATTGAGGGGTGTACCTGTCGCCGTACGTTCACTACTCTTCGCTTCGTCATAGTCGCCGAGCATGATATGTCCAGGTTCCAAGATAAGTTCTATCAATATTCCTCTACTAGACTCGAAGGATTCCAAGATTCCAATCTTGGCCTCACTGGGTTTCTCCACCTTGCCTTTCATTGTGAATGAATGGTTCTTCACTATCGCCGAGTCCAAGATACCTGGTTCGCCATCAATATAGGTGACCAGGTAGGCTATTCTGCCATCTTCAAAGTCTGTAGCATGGCCAGTGATTGTAAACTCTGTTTTGCTTGCACACGCCCCCAGCAGCACCGCTACAGCAAGGGCAAGGAATAGTTTAATCGGTTTCATTGTAGTTTAATGCATTCTTTATTCTATTATACCTTTTAATTTATTTGTGAGACTCCCTTGTCCATATCCTCTCCATGTATCAAGGATATAGCCCTCGGGAGATATCAGCACGAAAAGTGGGATGCTACCTTTCCCGTAACGGGCGAACATACTGTCTGAACCATTACCGTCGCACCAGTTGTACCATGTCATAGGATGCTGCTTCGAGGCTTCGCGCCACACGTCATCCGTGTCTGTACTTATACTTACTATGCTCAACTTA
>JAZRMG010000083.1:0-7007 GCA_045647345.1 Bacteroidaceae bacterium
CGACGACCTGGGCTCACTGGTCATCAGCGTCCGCTCGAAGTGCTTCACCAAGGCCGACATGCAGGAGAGCGACTTCGTGCCCTCGGCCAAGATCAAGGGCTATGGCATCATCTTCCGTCCCGAAGTGGACCTCAAGAAGAATCTCGCCAAGAGCATGCGATATCAGATCGTGGCGAGCGAGGCGTATGACCCTGCGAAGAAGAAGGCGTAAGGAGACCCACCCCCCAAGGAATGCTGCTCCGCAGCGCTCCTTGGGGGGACTAAAGTCCCCGTCGTCGCAACCGACGCTCATCTCGCGTCGGCCCCCTCTATGGGGAGAGCCTGTCGGGGTGGGTAAATAAACTGAAGTATAAACCACTAACCACTAACTACTATGCTGGATACGAAGACTAAATCAGGAGGCTTTGCAGCCCCCTCCCTAGAGGGAGGGATGGGGTGGGTCTCCATTGATTGGGGCAAGTTGCTTAAAGTGTTAATCGCAGTACTCACCGCCATCGCAGGTACCCTCGGTGTGGTGTCGTGCATGAGCTAGCACAAAAAAAGAAATGTCAAATGCTTGATTTACAGCACTTGACATTTCCCTTTCGTCGTGGGCCATCTAGGGCTTGAACCTAGGACCTCCAGATTATGAGTCTGTTGCTCTAACCAACTGAGCTAAAAGCCCGACACAAAACAGAAGTTTCCTTCGTTTGCAAGTGCAAAAGTAAGCGCTTTATTTGAATTCACCAAGTATTTTAGACAAAAAAGGATTAAAATCGGCTATTTTTGTGGGTTTCCTCGGGGGACACTTCGTTTATTGAGGGGTTTATTGTATTTTTGTGGATGCTAAAAACTGATATGCACAACAATGATTAAGAATATTATCTTTGACTGGGGCGGCGTGCTCATCCACCTCGACAAGCATCGCTGCGTGGAGGCTTTTGCCGAATTTGGCGTGGTAGTGGGCGACGATGTGATCAACCCCTATGGGCAGCGTACCGACCTGAAGGATTTTGAGTTGGGACTGATGTCGGTCGATGAGTTTCACGACACGGTGCGCCGCGTGTATGGGCCCAACATGACCAATGAGCAGATCGACTATGCATGGAGCGCATTGCTGCTGGGCATACCAACCTATAAACTCGACATGCTACTGAGGCTGAAGGAGCGTTACCGCCTATTCCTCTTGAGCAACACCAATGCGGTACACTGGGCCGAGGGAAGCAAGCAGTTTAACTATCAGGGACACAAGGCTGAAGACTTCTTCGAACAGATATTCCTCTCTAATGAGATACACGAACTGAAGCCTTCGCCCGAGGCCTTCCGCAAGGTGGCACAGATGGCTGGCATCAAGCCCGAGGAGACACTCTTCGTTGACGACCTGCAGGTGAGCTGCGACGCTGCTGCAGCACTAGGATTCCACACCTACTGCCCGATAGCCAATACAGATTGGATGAGCGACTTTAACTTCGATCTATGAGAAAGGTAGCCACCATAGGTTCGTTCGACGGAGTGCATCGGGGCCACCGGTGCTTGTTGGACCAGGTACGTGGGATAGCCGACAGGCAAGGACTGAAGACTATGGCCGTGACCTTTGCATTACCACCGAAGAGTGTACTGGGAGGTAGCGACATGGTACAACTCAACAGCATGGAAGAGCGCATAGCGCTGCTCAACCAAGCAGGGATGGACGAGGTAGCGGTGCTGAACTTTACCCATGAGATGGCGGCAATGACGGCACGTGACTTCATGCAACAGGTGCTCAAGGCGCAATTGGACGTAGCGGTACTGGTGATCGGCTATGACCATCGCTTCGGACGTGGCCGCACCGATGGATTCGACGATTATGTACGCTATGGTCGTGAACTAGATATCGAAGTGGTGCGTGGCGAGGCCTGCATAGAGGATGGCGAGGCGGTGAGCTCGACCCGTATACGCCGCTGCATCGCCGAAGGAGATGTGACTGGAGCTGCCCACCTACTGGGCTACAACTACAGGCTATGCGGCACGGTGGTAGGCGGCTATAGGGTGGGACGCAAGATTGGATTCCCCACGGCAAACATCAGCAACGCAGACAATAAACTACTGCCCGCAGATGGGGTGTATGCAGTGAAGGTGAGCACCAACGAAAACGGTGAGCAGGAAGGAAAGAGTTGTCAATTCAAAGGCATGCTCAACATCGGCCATCGCCCCACGGTGAACAATGGGGAGGAACGTAGCATTGAGGTACATATACTCGACTTCGAGGGCGACCTCTATGGCCAATCGCTGTGCGTGGAATTTGTGGAGCACCTGCGCAACGAACAGACCTTCGAAAGTCTGGAGGCACTGATGGCGCAGTTAGAGGCCGACAAGGAGAGGGTAAGGCAACTGAAAATTGAAAATTGAAAATTTTATAATAAACGATATCATGCTGACAATCCTTAAACTGATTATCTACTACTTCATCTACCAATTGGGATTTGGAGCGGTGGCAACGCTCATCTCGACCAGTATTGTACCAATGGATATAGCCACAATGACATCACTGGCAATGGTAGCATCGACACTTGCCATGGCATGGCACCTGATACATTTTAAGTACGTGGACCTCGGGCGCGACAGGTACAGGACACTGAGTTGGCAAGTACTGTTCGTATCGGCCCTGTTTGTCATGGCCGCAACCTATGTGCTCAACGTGGTCATCGAACAGGCAGGAGTGCCAAACACAATGGAAGAGACCTTCATTGCCATGAGCAACAACCCCTTTGGTTTCGTCACTATCGCCCTATTGGCACCCGTATTGGAAGAGTTGCTCTTCCGTGGCGCCATCGAAGGCCGACTACTGCAGCAGTGGACGAATCCATGGATAGGCATCATGGTATCGTCGCTCATCTTTGGCGTCATACACCTGAACCCCGCACAGATTCCCTTTGCCTTCCTCATGGGCCTGATGTTCGGCTGGCTCTACTACCGCACGGGGAGTCTGCTTCCCTGTATCATAGGGCATGTGCTCAACAACTCCATTGCGGCCGTCAACATGATACTCTATGGCTCGACTACTATCGAGGAACAGATGGACAATGTGGGAATGATGTGGATATGGGTAGTATTGGCCGTTGTTGCCTCTATAATCACGGCAATATGGTTGGACAGGCATATCGGCACCACAGATGAGAAATAACATGAAATATAGGAAAAATATATATTTTTTTCATTTTGCTGCAACCTTTAGGGGTGTTCGTTACGTCTAACGGATAGAAACAGAACCAAACGAAAAAGAAGAGATATGAAAAAGTTATTCTTTACGACCCTGCTATGCTGCGGAATGCAAGCCATCATGTCGCCACTAAGTGCAATGCCCACCATTGAAGCAAACGCATCAGAGGCTGAAGCTCCCGACAAGAGTAATACCGTGATAGCGCGTATAGACCTGCCCGCATTCAGCGGCATATACTCCGATGTGGTGGCCAATATTACCATCGAGCAAGGCAACGAATATTTCATTGAGGCGCAAGGCCCCGAACATCTCATCCAACTTATCGAGCCCGAACTGCAACAAGAAGGAGGGACACTCACCATCAAAGCCAAGAAGGAATATAAAGTTAAGAAGAATGGAATATCCATCCGCATCGTCACCCCCCAGCTAAGCCTTATCTACAACGAAGGGGTGGGCAATATATGCACGAAGGGCGCATTCAAGACACAGATGATGACCATCACAAACGAGGGAGTAGGCAACATCACCATCGAAAGCATGGAGTGTGAACGCATGCAGGTTGTCAACGAAGGAGTAGGCAATGTCGACCTCATAGGAAAGGCCACAAATGCAGTATTCAAATCAGAAGGAGTGGGAAATATCAATGCCTACAATTTCGAGGTGTCAAACCTCAATGCCGACCTCGAAGGTGTAGGCAGTATTGAGTGTTTCGTTACCGAACGCTTTACCTGTGATGCCAATGGCGTAGGCAGTATCTACTACAAGGGTAACCCCAAGCAGACCCACATAAGTGCCAACGGCCTAGGGAAGGTGCGAGTAGCAAAATAAAAAAGCAGGAATTCCTGCTTTTTTATTTTATTCCCAATATAGACTCCTTAAATCGCACAACTGATTCGCTTACTTGCTCCACATTTTCTAACCGATTTGCGCAGAAGGTATGTGTAGCACGAGAGTAGTAGGGCATGCGGCGACCCAGCATCTCAGCAATGTAGGTGCGCAACTCCTCGGCGCTCTTGCCTGCCACTAAGGGGCGCTGCACACGGGCTATCGTAAGGCGGGTGTGGATGACATCGACCGATGCGTCGAGAAACACGGTGACGCCCTGTGTATTCATATAGTCCATGTTGTCGAAGAAACAGGGGGTACCGCCGCCTGTAGCGATGACGACATCCTCAAACTCGGCAACCTCGTGTAGCATGTTACGCTCAATCTGACGGAAAGCCTCCTCGCCACGCTGGGCAAAGAGTTGCGACACGGTACAGCGATAGCGGTTCTCGATGTAGTGGTCGAGGTCGATGAACTGTAGACCCATCTCCTTGGCAAGCGCTTTGCCCAAGGTGGTCTTACCAGCAGCCATAAATCCGACAAGCAGGATGCGCTTCATATCACTTGCTCTTGCGTCGACGGGGTGAAGCAGGCTTCTCGGCTGCCTTCTCAATAATCTCCATGCAAGCAGCAAGGTCAAGTGTGGCAGGGTCCGTGCCTGTGGGTATCTTATAGTTCTTACCAGCCATGGCAATGTAGGGGCCATAGCGACCATTAAGAATCTCTACATCGGGGTTCTCAGCGAAGGACTTGATGAGGCGCTGCTGCTCAAACTGGCGTTTCTTCTCAATGAGAGCAATAGCCTCATCCAAGGTTACCTGCATAGGGTCGATACCTGCAGGCAGACTCACATACTCCTTGCCTAACTGTACGTAAGGACCGAAACGGCCTACGTTGATCACGATGATACCCGACTCCCACTCGCCAAGTGTGCGGGGCAATGCAAAGAGTTCCAGAGCCTCATCGAGCGTGATGCTATCAATAGACTGCCCCTTCTGCAATTGGGCAAAACGAGGCTTTTCTGTATCGGAGGCTAGACCGACCTGCACCACGGGACCAAAACGGCCAATCTTCACCGACACTTGACGTCCGCTCTTGGGATCGACGCCAAGAACGCGCTCGCCCACCTTGTGCTCTTGCTTCTCATTCATCGAGCGGTCGATAAGGGGGGCAAAATCGCTGTAGAAGGCTGCGATGACACCATTCCAAGGTTTCTCGCCTTCGGCTACTTCGTCAAACTCCTTCTCGATGTTGGCGGTAAAATTATAGTCGAGCACTTGAGGGAAGTAATCGATGAGGTAATCGTTGACCACTGTACCGATATCGGTAGGTTTGAGGCTTGCCTTCTCACTACCATAGGTCTCGCTGGTCATCTTGTCTGTCACCTTGCCGTTCTTGAGTTTCAAGACATTGATAGTGCGTTCCTGACTGGGGGTATCTTCCTTGATTACATAGTCACGATTCTGTATGGTGCTTATGGTTGGAGCATAAGTAGAGGGTCGGCCTATGCCAAGTTCTTCGAGTTTCTTTACAAGGCTACCTTCGTTATATCGGCTGGGACCTTGTGTGTAGCGCTCTATCGCTTGCACCTCGCTATATTGCAATGGCTGGTCGCGATGCAAGGGAGGAAGCAGGCCTTTCTGTCCTTCGCCCTCCTCATCGGCACTGGCACGGTAGACGCGCAGGAAGCCGTCGAACACAAGTACCTCGCCAGTGGCTGTAAAGATATAGGGGGAGCCACTCATGCTGATGGTGGCGATGGTCTTTTCAAACTGTGCCTCGGCCATCTGTGAGGCGATAGTACGCTTCCAGATGAGTTCGTAGAGGCGACGCTCAGGAGCCGGAGCATCGATGCTCTGGCGGTCCATATAGGTAGGGCGGATGGCTTCGTGAGCCTCTTGTGCGCCCTTGGTCTTGGTCTTGAAGTTACGTATCTGGTGATACTCCTTGCCCATGCTTTCGACAATCACCTTCTTGCTAGCACCGAGGCAGAGGTCCGAGAGGTTGGTAGAGTCAGTACGCATATAGGTGATTTGTCCTGACTCGTAGAGCCGTTGGGCGATTGTCATCGTCTGCGACACTGAGAAGCCCAACTTACGTGCGGCCTCCTGCTGCAGGGTCGATGTGGTGAAGGGTGCTGATGGATACTTGCTCGATGGCTTGGTCTGCACCTCCTCAATGGTGAAGGTGGCATCCTTGCATGCCTGAAGGAAGGCTTCGGCCTCGGCCTTCTCCTTGAAACGTGTACCCAGTTCAGCCTTCATCTCTGTGGTGTTACCATTGCCTTCGGGCACCACGAAGGTGGCTACCACACGGTATGAGGCCTCGCTCTGGAAAGCATGCATCTCACGCTCGCGCTCCACGATGAGGCGTACAGCCACAGACTGCACACGTCCTGCCGAAAGTGACGGCTTCACCTTCTTCCACAACACGGGAGAAAGTTTGAAACCTACGATGCGGTCAAGCACGCGGCGTGCCTGCTGCGCATTGACGAGATTGATGTCGATGTCGCGCGGCGCCTGTATGGCAGCGGTGATGGCATCTTTTGTAATCTCGTGAAAGACGATACGCTTGGTGTTTTCGGCCTTGAGCCCCAACACCTCGAACAAGTGCCAACTGATGGCCTCTCCCTCGCGGTCTTCATCGGATGCGAGCCACACGGTCTCGGCCTGTGCCGCTGCCTTGCGCAACTCGTCAACCACCTTCTTCTTATCGGCAGGTATCTCATACGTTGGTGCAAACGTATCGATATCGATACTGAAATCCTTCTTCTTCAAGTCGCGGATGTGACCGAAACTTGACATCACCTTATAGTCCTTACCTAGAAATTTCTCTATCGTTTTGGCTTTAGCCGGAGACTCAACAATTACTAAATTCTTTTGCATAACTTTATACAGCTTTCACGAATTTGGCCGCAAAAGTAGACAAAAAAAATCAATCCCTATTATAATATAGGTATAAAAGTGCCTTTTTTGAGGATTTTTTAGAACTTGAAGACCGCACC
>JAZRMG010000084.1:0-17849 GCA_045647345.1 Bacteroidaceae bacterium
GGGCACGCCTATCCTTGCCTGCCGCGTCAAGATTGACAACCCTGATGAGAACGGCGAGGGCGAGATATGCGTCAAGGGTCCCAACGTGATGCTGGGCTATTACAACAACCCCGAAGCTACGGCCGAGGTGTTCGACAAGGATGGTTTCTTCCACACGGGCGACTATGGCAAGCTCGATGAAGAGGGCTGGATATACATCACTGGACGTAAGAAGAACCTGATTATCCTCTCGAACGGAAAGAACGTATACCCCGAAGAGATCGAGGCCGACCTGCAGAAGGTAGAGGGCGTGAGCGAAGTGGTGGTATATGCCGGTGAGAGTCGTGTGCAGAAGGACAAGATTACCATCGTGGCCGAGATATTCCCCGATGCCGACTTCCTTGCCGACAAGGGTATCACCGATGCTCAGAAGTACTTTGAGGATCAGGTGAAGGTGATCAATGCCAAGATGCCGCCCTACAAGGCGGTGAAGAGAGTGAAGCTGCGCGACGTGGAGTTCCAAAAGAATACGTCACGCAAGATTACCCGCTTCTCTATTGACAAGACGATTGACTGAGGATAACACAATAAACGGCGCATCGGAACGTTTATAGTAAGAATCTGTTTGGATTCCCGTTAATAAGTATTTATGGTCCCAAGCAGATTCTAAACTGCTATGCATAGGAAATCTGCATATATGTTGATGGTATCGTTGGCGTTTCTCATGCTCACGGCATGTGGCTCCACGAAGGTGAACACGGCACAGTCGAGGTTCTATCAGTCGTTTGTGACACGTTTCAATGTGTTCCACAACGGTCATGAGGCATACAAGGAGGGACTGTTGGCGCAGGAGCAGTCTCACAAGGACAACTATATGGAGATTATCCCCTTGTTTCCCGTCAGTAAGGAGAGCACGCGCAGCGCAGGAGGCGGTAATTTCGACAAGGCGATAGAGAAATCGCAGAAGGCTATCAAGCTGCATTCCATCAAGCAGAAACCCAAGAAGAAGGCCGGTAAACCGCTTACAGAGAAGGACAAGCAGTGGTATGCCAAGAAGGAGTATAACCCTTTTTTGCACCATGCATGGATGCTCATGGGAAAGGCGCAGTTCCAGAAAGGTGAGTTTCTGGAGGCTGCCAGCACCTTCTCCTACATCACTCGCCTCTATAGTGAGGAACCTGAGATTGTGGCCGAAGCACGCATGCGTATGGCACAGTGCTATGCCGAATTGGATTGGAATTATGAAGCAGAGAACCTCTTCATGCAGTTGGGGCGTGACAGCATACCCTACCAGTTGGCCGAGGAGTACGATGCTATTATGGCATCGCATCTGCTTCGTCAAGAACGTTTCGACGAGGCATTGCCCTATTTGGAGAGGGCGGTGAAGCGCTCGGGGCGCAGCAAGAAGCAGAAAATACGCGAATACTATCTTTTAGGACAGATACACAAGCATGTGGGCAACAGTCAGCAGGCTTATGAGGCGTTTGCAAAGGCTATCAGGCAGAACCCTCCCTATGAATTGGAATTCAATGCTCGCATACAGCAGACCGAGACGGTGAGTGGAACTACCGCACCCAAGATGCTGAAGACACTCAAACGCATGGGCAAAGATCCCAACAACAAGGACTATCTGGATCAGGTGCACTATGCCATGGGCAATATCTATTTGGCGCAACGCGATACGGTGAACGCTATCGCTGAGTATGAGAAGGGGGCCGAGTTGAGTACGCGCAATGGGGTAGAAAAGGGCATCTTGCTGCTCCAGCTGGGACAGATATATTGGGATCGTGCTAAATATACAGATGCCCAGCGCTGCTACGGTGAAGCAATAGGCCTTATCGATAAAGAACATAAGTTGTACGATGTGGTGAACCTGCGCTCTACGATACTCGATGAATTGGTCGAACATACCGAGGCCATCGAATTGCAGGATAGCTTGCAATACCTTGCCACATTGCCCGAAGATCAATTATATAAGGTAATTGATGATATCATTGCTGAGGTCGTTCGATTGGAGGAAGAGGCCAAGAAGGCCGAGGAAGAGGCTGCTTTGATGGCGCAGCGCGAGGAGGCACTGGGAGCAGCACAGGCAAAAGGTCCGCAAATGAATACTCCGCAAATGACGACGGGCGACAAGTCGTGGTATTTCTATAATACACAGCTTGTGGCACAAGGTAAGAAGGATTTCCAACAGATGTGGGGACGGCGTAAGCTTGAAGACAACTGGAGGCGTAGCAACAAGTCGGTGCTTGCCGATGAGTCAGATGAGGGTGTCAATTATGATGAGGAGGAAGGGGACTTGGCTGCCGACTCCATCGCTTCGGATACGACTGCCGTGGCTCTTCCCGACAGCATCGTGACCGACCCGCACGATCGCATGTATTACTTGCAGCAGATACCCTTTACCGAGGATCAGATGGCAGAGTCGAACGCTATCTTGCAGGAGGCGCTATTCAATGCCGGCATCATCTATAAAGACAAGCTTGAGGATTTCTCCTTGGCAGAGAATACGCTTGGCCGACTCCATCGCCAGTTTCCCGACTTTGATCGTACCGATGAGGTGTATTATAACTTCTTTCTAATGTATTCGCGTTGGAAACGATGGGATGAGGCTGAACGATACCGCGCTCTGCTTGCCGAGGAGTTTCCCTATAGCGACTATACGCTCACAATTAACGACCCCGATTTCATGACCAGCGCCATTCTGGGTAAGCATATCGAGGATTCGCTCTATGCGGCTACTTATGCAGCCTATTTAGACGGTGACCTTGATGAGGTAGAGGCCAATACCGCTGTTTCGGGCGAGAAATATCCGCTTGGTGCGCATCGGGCAAAGTTTATGTTTATGCAGGCAATGACCCGTTTGCAACAGGGTGACCAGACAGCCTTTCTCACTCAGCTGAAAGAGATCGTAAGCAAATATCCTAAGAATGAAATCAGTGAGCTCGCGGGACTCATAGCTCAGGGTATGCAGGAAGGACGATTGCTCGGCTCTGGCTCGTTGGGTAATATCTGGAGCCGTCGTCTTGCCCTGACCGAAGAGGCTATCGTAGCCGATAGTCTGCGACAGCCATTCAGTGCAGAGCGCTACGCTCCTTTCCGTTTTGTGCTCGCCTATGAGGAGGGTATGGTGGATGATAATCAACTGCTTTTCGAGGTGGCTCGCTACAATTTCAGTAAGTTTATGGTCCGTAACTTTGATATTGTTATGACCAAGCAAGGGGGCATCGGCATGCTTCATGTCACGGGACTGGCTAGCTATGATGAGGCTTGCCAGTATATGCACGACCTCTACTCCAATGCTGAAATGGCGGTCAAGCTTAGCGGTCTGCGTGTCCTCCTCATCACGGACAGTAACTTGGAGTTGCTGCTGAAGTATTACAGCGTAGATGAGTACACCGAATTTTATGATACACACTTTACTGATCAGCCCACGATGGATGCTGCAAAGGGTACGCTCGATGAAGTGATATTTGAGTAGGGACCGGAAGCCCGTTTATGAACTTTTACCATAAAAAAACATGGTCTTTGGGAAGAATGTATTATCTTCGCAAAGTAAATATAATACGCTATGGCCAAAAATGGAACGCTACTTTGGATTGACGACGAGATAGAACTCTTACGTGCCCATATCCTCTTTCTTAAAGGAAAGGACTACGAGGTCGATACAGCATCCAATGGACGTGATGCGCTGGATCGTTGCCGTGAACGCAGCTACGACCTTATCTTGCTCGATGAGAATATGCCTGGACTGACGGGGTTGGAGACACTTACCCTCATCAAGGAGGTGCAGCCCACTGTACCCGTAGTGATGGTGACCAAGAGCGAAGAGGAAAATATTATGAATCAGGCCATCGGCGCCAAGATTGCCGATTATCTCATCAAGCCTGTCAACCCTAACCAGATACTGCTGTCGCTGAAGAAAAATATCCATAAGAAAGATATCATTACCGAGACCACGAATACCAACTACCAGCAGAATATGGGGCGTATCGCCATGCAAATCAACGATGCTGCGACATACGAAGATTGGGTAGAGGTGTACAAGAGTCTTGTGTACTGGGAATTGGAACTGGAGCATGCCGACAACAACATGAGTGAGATGCTGCGCATGCAGAAGGAGGAGGCCAATAACCTCTTTTCCAAATATATCAGAAGGAGTTATGAGGGATGGATGGGGGCCTCTTCTTCCCCCCTCCTCTCTCCTCATATCTTTCGTAACCGCATCTTCCCTTTGCTCGACCAGCAGGAGAAGGTGGTGCTCATCGTGTTTGACAATTTCCGATACGATCAGTGGAAGGTGGTAAGTCAGGAACTCAGTGGGGAGTTCTCTTTCGATGAGGAACTCTACTATAGCATCCTGCCTACCGCTACGCAATATGCTCGAAATGCCATCTTCTCGGGCTTGATGCCCAACAAGATTGCTGAGATGTTTCCCGAGCTGTGGGTCGATGAGGATGAAGAGGAGGGCAAGAACCTTAATGAAGCTCCTCTCATACAGACGCAGATAGATCGCTATCGTCGTCGCGACACCTTCTCGTACCATAAGATCAACGATGCATTGGGAGCCGAGAGGTTGGTGTCGCAGTACCGTCAGTTTGCTAACTATGACCTCAATGTTGTGGTGGTCAACTTTATTGACCTGCTCAGTCATGCACGTACCGAGTCGAAAACACTGCGCGAGCTCGCTGCCGACGAGGCTGCTTATCGTTCGGTGACGGCCACGTGGTTTCGTCACTCTCCACTGAGGGAATTGTTTGCTCTCCTTGCCGAAAGCGACTTCAAGGTAGTCATCACTACCGATCACGGCAGCATACGTGTCAATAATCCGCTCAAGGTGGTGGGCGATCGTAATGTCAACACCAACTTGCGCTACAAATTGGGTAAGAATCTTAGCTACAATCCGCGCGAAGTGTACGAAATAAAGGATCCCCGTAAGGTATTCCTTCCCTCACCCAATGTGAGTACTGCCTATATCTTTGCCTGGGGCGACAACTTCTTTGCTTATCCCAACAATTATAATCATTACGTATCGTATTATCGTGATACCTTCCAGCATGGAGGCATCTCGATGGAAGAGATGATAGTGCCTTTGATAACATTGACACCCAAGAAAAAAAGATAACCCAAGAGAGCCGAGCGCTCAATGTAAAGAAAGACTATGCAGATAAGAATAAAAGGACTGGACGAGATCCAAGTCGCAGCGCAAGAATTTATCGCTCAGATGGGCGACAGCAAGATATTCGCCTTCTATGGTGCTATGGGGGCCGGTAAGACAACTTTTGTCAAGGCTCTGTGTGAGGCTATGGGCGTGACCGATACAGTGAACTCCCCTACGTTTGCTATCGTTAACGAGTATGACACTCCTGCGGGGCGTCCTATCTACCACTTCGATTTCTATCGTATCAAGCGCTTGTCCGAAGTCTACGACATGGGATATGAGGACTACTTCTATGGTCGTGGCCTCTGTTTTATCGAGTGGCCTGAACTCATCGAGGAACTGTTACCCGAGGATACCGTGAAGGTGACCATCGAGGAACAGTCCGATGGAAGCCGCCTGGTGTGGGCTTAATAGATCTTTGCCAAATAGTCGTAGTGCTCGCCTTCGTGTATCAGTTCGGCGGTAAACCCATATTGTTCGGCATAGTAGGCCAGTGTGTCGAAGTCGATGTATAGCCAATCGAACGTGTCACCCTTGACTTGCTTGTATTGCATGCGGAAGTCTACGACTCCATAGTATTCGTCGGCGATATCGATAAGGAATGAACCGTCTTCCTCTTCGAAAAGATACTTCAGGTCGCTTGAATCCATATAGATGCATCCGTCAGGTGCGAGTAGCTGCTTCATTCGTCTGAAGAAGGGCTCCATCCCCTCTATGTTGCCGATAATTCCCGATCCGTTCATCAGTAGCAATATCGTGTCGTACTGTGCAGAGAAATGCTCGTCGTATAGGTCGATGGCACGGGCATCATTTACACCACGTTCGCGCATTACTTGTACTGAGAGTTCTGATATGTCGATGGCCGTTACCTCTTTGCCCATCTCTTGGAGTGCCAATGCATGGCATCCGCTACCGGCACCCACATCAAGGATGCGGCCTTGGGCAAGTGTCAGGGCTTGCTGTTCTATAGAGGGCATGTCGCTGTAGGTGCGAAACAACTGTTCTACGGGTATCTCGTCTTCATCGAACTGCGAAGAGAATACCCGCAGTGTACCAGCACGTCGGTTCTTGTGGTAATCCGTAATGGCGGCACCCATGGGGTCCTTGTGTGGAGCGAGTAGGGGCATGGCTTGTCGTTTTAGAGATTGATGAATGGTGTGTCTGTCATTTTTTATAGGGCAAAGATAATGGTTATTGTCCGATTTTTACTACTTTTGCACCCGAAAATAACGTTATGCCCTCTTGAGGGAGGAAACATTTGCTCTGAATCATCAATTATGAACTTGTCGACATTCCGCTCCGCTGTTCTCTCGGGTATTGCCATTGGCATTGCCGGATGGGGGTATCTGGCCTATAATACGATTGTAGGTGCTGTGCTATTCTCTTTTGGATTGCTTACTGTAGTCGGTTATAAACTGCCGCTCTATACCGGTACGGCAGGATTTATCCCTTTGCGTGACGAGCAGGGACGAAGCTGCTTGTTTAGTGCTGTCGGTAAGCTGATTTTTATCCTTTTGGGTAATATCGTGGGCTGTCTGCTCATTTCATTGCTCAGCCGCTTGTCGCCAATAGATTTAGGTGGTACGGCACAGAAGATTATGGAGGCTCGACTGGCCATTGGCCCTTTACGTGCAGGTTTGCTGGCTATAGGCTGCGGTTTTATTATGACTACAGTAGTCACCTTTGCACGTGAAGGTAATATGTTGCCTTTACTTTTCGGAGTGCCTCTCTTCATCAATTGTGGCTTTCCTCACTGTCTGGCCGATGCTTTCTATTATCTTACCGTTCCTGTGGCTTATACTGGTGCGCATATAGCCCAGCTCGCAGTGCTCTATCCATGTTTGGTGGTAGGAAACTTTGTGGGCTGTAATCTTTATCGCTTCGTCGTTCCGAAAAAATAGATAGTATAACTGCTGTATATCGTTTTCCCGTTTTAGAGCCTGGTTGCCATCCTGTTGACAATTAGGCTCTAAATTTGTATGGCATTTTAGGGTGGGATATGTCCGATTTTTAAGGAGTGCCTTGTGAGTTTTTTGCGCTTGTAGTGAATAAACTTTGTTTATTCGCTATGCTTTCACTATCTTTGTGCTGTATTGTGAACATTCGGTTGTTCTCGATGGCGTATTGTGAAAGTAAAACCTAAAGAAAATCCAATGAAAAAAACACGTCTGGCAACTTTGTTTGCCGCACTGCTCTTCGGTAGTCCGATGATAATGACTGCCCAGCAGACGGTCGATGTAGACCGTACCAAGTATCCCGATTACTCGGAAAAGTTTAATCCTGACTGGTCGCTCATGCCACAGACCCAAGAGGCCAAGGCACCGGCATATGGCCGCACGAGCGGACAACGTCCTGACCATGTCAACAATGCTGAAACAAAACATTTTCCACCCGTATTCAATCAGGCGGGCGGTTCGTGCGGATCGGCATCGCGTATCTGCTACATGTTTAGCTACGAATTGGCAGCCTACCGCGACCTCGATGGTTCGATTCCCGCTAACTACTACCCCTCACACTTCGTATGGCTACACACCAACTCGCCCGGCAATCAGGGCAAGGATGCCTTCGTGATGCACGTGGGTGTACCCTCAGCCGCCACCTATGGCGGACAGACCTACTCTGAGCTATTTGGCTATCAAGAGGAGACTTATAATGATTTCGGATGGATGCAGGGATACGACAAGTGGTTCGAAGCCATGCACAATCGTATGCTGCAACCCTCGAACTTCCCGGTCAACGTAGGTACCCCAGAGGGACGCGAAGCTGTGAAAAACTGGTTGTGGAACCACAACGGCGACAACTCGTTTGCTGCAGGAGGTATCTGCGGTATCGGTGTTGCTTCGGGCGGTGTATGGAAAGATATCCCCAAGACTGCCACGAACGATGCCATTGGCGTAAGCGGCATGGGCTACGTACATCAATGGGGCACACAGGTAGACCATGCCCTCACCATCGTGGGCTATGACGACCGTATCGAGTTTGACCTCGACAAGGACGGTAAATATGGTGAACCGGAGGCCGATGAGCTGGGTGCATGGATCATCGTCAACTCATGGGGTATGTGGGAGAACAAGGGATTCATCTATTGTCCCTATGCTCATGGAGTACCTGCTTTCAATAGCAACGGCACCGTGCCCAACAACTTCTGGACTCCCGAGATCTATCGTGTACGCAAGGACTACCGTCCGCTGCGTACCATCAAGTTGGAGATGGACTATAGCCGCCGCAGCGAGATAGCACTGAGCGCCGGTATCAGTGCCGACCTCAATGCCACCAAGCCCGAAAAGACCGTATCGTTCGTGCACTTCACCTATGCCGGTGATGGCAACTACGGTAACAGCAATCCCGCTCCTGAGGTACCCATGCTGGGCCGCTGGGCCGACGGCAAGCTACACACCGAGCCCATGGAGTTCGGCTATGACCTTACCGACCTCACCGATGGCTACGACATGAACGCTCCGCTTAAATACTTCTTCATCGTTGACACCAAGTCTTGGGCACAGGGTAAGGGTACCATACACAAAGCCTCTATCATGGATTACCAGTACGACCTGCAGGGGCTGGAGATTCCCTTCAGCGTTGGCGAAGGTGTAGAGATCCAGAATGCAGGCGACCAAACCATCATCTCGGTCATTGTCCATGGCAGCAGCTATCATGCTCCGCAGAACGTAGCGTTCAACAACGGTTCACTCGTATGGGAAGCCCCCCAAAGTTCTAACCTCCCCGTAGCATCATACTGCATCTACCACAACAGTTTGCTTGTAGGTAACGTGCCTGCCAGTACCTGTGTTTTCAGACCCAAGACCCTCGCTGCAGGAGAATATGCCGTTAGCGCACTCTATGCCGACGACAACGAGTCATCCAAAGTCTCAGTGCAGACTCCCGTGGTAGCATCGGAGACCAATATGGGTGTTAAGTTCGATCTGGGTGGATTCATTATTCCCGGCGTATTTGGCACCAAGTATACACAGGCAACCATCGAATATTGGATCAAGCCCACCACCCTCACCAACTGGAACCAGAGCGGTGGACCTGGCTGGAATACCTTCATGTTCCATGCCAATAGCGGTGGAGCCTTTACTGCCGGTTGGGACACCTCGAACCGTCTCAACACCAGCGCTTCGCTCAAGACGGGCAAGTGGAACCATGTTGCCATCGTTGTCGACGGAAACAAGATGACCGTATACCTTGACGGAGTGAACCGTGGAAGTGTCACCTCACAGACCTACAACGGTATCGGCGGTTTCGGCGACCTCGTATTCTCGGCCAATGGTGCAACCAACGCACAGAACGGCGTGTACGATGAAATCCGTATATGGAACACTGCCCGCACGGCAGCCGAGATCAAGGCAAGCAAGGATGCCGAGTTTGTAGGTAGCATCATGCCGAAGGGGCTTATTGCCTACCTTAAGGGCGACGTCATCACTGATGCCGAGGGCAACCTGGTGATGTTCGACTATGTGGGTGGCCACCATGCCAAGCTGCAAGGCACCTACACTGAGGTGAACACTGACATGCCTACATTGGGTACTCCTAACGAGGACCCCGTAGTAAGCATCGATACTCCCAAGGGCAGCGTATATGCAGGTGTTCCCGTGGTTCTCACAGCCACCTACAACACCGCCGTTACCCACTTGGAGTGGACATCTGAGACTGCAGGCCTTGACCGCCTCGCTATAGCAAGTCCCACAGTAACCTTCGCCACCGCAGGTACCCACACCGTATCAGTGACAGCCACCAGCAACGATGGCCGTACCGCTACTGCCACCTACGACATCACCGTAGAGGCAGCTCCCGCGATTGACGCCACCTTTACGATGACCACCCGCAGCGTTCCTGCCGGCGAGCGCGTCACCTTCCTCCCCACCAACCCCATGAGCGGATGCCACTACCTGTGGGAGATGCCAGGCGCCGAGGAGGAAACCTCAACGGCTATCAATACTGCCACATCATACACCCTGCAAGGCACCTACACCGTGACACTTACCGTGACTGCCCCCGATGGTACACAGAAGAGCCACTCAGAACAACTCGAAGTGCTTGAAGTTGCACCAAAGGCAGCCTTCGAGATTACCCCCGCCGTGGTAGTCAAAGGCGAGACATTGAACCTCATCGACAAGTCACTCTACAGCCCCACTGCATGGGAATGGTATGTAAGTAACGGCAGCGCCAACTACCTCGCCTACGACCAGCATAAGACATTTGCTATCGACAAACCGGGCATCTACTCGGTAAAACTCACCGCCACCAACGGTTCAGGTGCCACCAGCACCACACGCGAACGCGCCATCATAGTGACCAATGCCGACAGCAAGAACGGACTCGTATTCAACTACGACGCTGCTGCGGTGACTGCCTCCAAGCACCCTCTGACTGCAGGGCAGAAGACCTTCTCTATCGATTGGTGGATGAATTGCGGTAACCCCGAAGGCGACTCAAATGGCTTAGGAGAGAGTGAGGGTACCATGATTGTAAAGACCCTGAGCAACGGCAAGCTTGCGCTCTACATCAATGGCAAGAGCGTAATGACCGCCGACAACTTCGTCATCCCCGGCGAATGGCACCACTATGCCATCACCTTCAACCAAGGCAAGGTACTGTTCTATCGCGACGGATGGCTGAGACTCACCCGTCCCATGAGCGCAACTACTGCACTGTCAACAGTCAACACATTCCGCATTGGTGGTTCGCAAGCCCCCTTCAACGGTAGCATCGATGAGCTGCGTGTATGGGGCAAGGTGCTCACCGAAGAGGAGATGAAGGTATACTCCAATGCCCCCATCGAAGATGTAGCTCAGGCCGAAGCCGAAGACCAGCTCTTGCTCTACTACAACTTCAACCAGAGTGGAGGCAACGTGCAGGATGCCACTTCGAATGCCAACCATGGTGTACGTTCCAACTTTGGCCCTGACGGTGATGCTTGGGCACTCTCGAAGGGTGTCTTCTGTCTCAACTTCGAGGAGGGCGTCAGCACCGACGTCACGGCAGAGTATCTGACCAACTACGCCAAAGCCTTTGAAAAGAGCAACACATGCGTGAACCCCAATCTCTCGACCCGCACCTTTGCATTGCAGGGATGGACTATCGAGAATGCCGTTACTGAGGGTAACATCACCACGGGTGCTCACGTTGATGCCGGTAAGTTGTCGTGCTTCACCGTCACTACCAAGTGGGATGGCTTCGCGGCCAAACTGAACGACCATAAGGTATATCAAACCGTTACACTCCCTGCCGGTCGCTACACCTTTGAAGCCATGTATGACGATACCTACGAAGGCCAATGTGGTGAAAGCTATATCGTGGCAGCTGAAGGCAATACATTGCCCGTGACAGCAGCCCTCGATGAGGCTTTGGCCTACACCGCTATGCGACCCAAGGGTAACGTGACCACCAACAAGGTCGCCTTTACCCTCAGCAAGGAGACCACCGTAAGCCTCGGTCTGCTCATTAATATCACCGGGGAGAGCTGTATGGCTATCCAACGCTTCTCGCTGAAGAAGGACAACATCGTAATCTACAGCAAGTCATCAGACATCGTAGCCTCTATTGCCCAGCTGAGCAACACGCAGCTTTACTATGTATCGCAACCCTACCATACCAAGGGTATCACAGCATGGGCAGTAGCTGAGGGTGGCAAAGCACTGAAGACTACAGGCGACCTCAGTCTTACCACTGACAAGGCCGATACGCGCCAGCAGTTTGCCTTCATCAGCAACGACAATGGTGCTACCCACTACCTTTACCATGCAGCGGAGAAGAAGTTCGTCAATAAGGACGGCTCATTGGTCGACGTGCCCACCGATGCCATCCATTTCATGGCAGGTGCCTACGATACTACCTTCGTGGCCTATTTTGACGAAACACATTATATCAACGTGGGCGGCAGCAAGGAGATGGTCATCAATGATTGGTCTACTCCCGATGGCGGCAATTCATGTGCCATATATCCCGCTGGTACCTTTAGTCCCAAGAAGGCGTTGGCACAGTTCCCCGCTGTAAAGGCCGACGGAATTACGCTCAGTCAAAGCTCTATCACCATAGAGGAGGGCGGCACACTCACGCTTACTGCTACAGTAACCCCCGACTATGCCACTGACAAGAGGGTGGCATGGAGCTCTTCTGATGCCGACGTGGCTGTTGTTATCAAGGGCGTAGTGGTAGGTCTCAGCATCGGCACAGCCACTATTACTGCTCAGTCAGGCGATCAGGTGGCCACTTGTGAGGTCACTGTAGTGAAGAAGACCATTCCCGTGCGTAGCATCATCCTGGAACAATCTTCCGCATCCCTCATTGAGGGTGATACGCTCACGCTCTCCGTCATTGTGAACCCCGACAATGCCGACGATAAGACCGTGACATGGGAGACGTCAGATGCTGCCGTGGCTATCGTTGACAATGGCGTGGTGATAGCCGTGGCTCCCGGTACTGCCACCATCACAGCTACGGCTGGTGGTAAGCAAGCTACCTGTAATATTACTGTGACGAAACGGTATATTCCCGTCGTTGAGATTGTTCTGAATCACACTGAGGCAGAGATTGCGGTGGGTGAATCGTTGACACTCACGGCGGCCGTAGTTCCCGAAAACGCAACCGACAATATCGCGTCGTGGACAACTTCGGATAAGGCAGTGGCCACTGTACGTAGAGGCTCTGTCAAGGGCGTGGCTCCTGGCACGGCTACCATAACAGCTCGCATAGGCGATGTGGTAGCTACCTGCGTGGTAACGGTGGTGTTGGCCGACCATATTGATGAGATGACGGGGGCTGAGCCTGAAATGACTATCTATGATATCACGGGACGTCCCGTCAAGTTGGGCACTAAGTCGGTCGATGAATTGGAACAAGGCGTATACATTATCAACGGACGCAAAACCGTGGTAAAGTAAGTGACGAATGTAATATGTAATAAGGAAAGAGGGCTGTGCGTGCACAGCCCTCTTTTGTCTTGTCTGCAATATTGGCGATTTTGGATTCTCTCTTGCAAAAAGTCAGCATTGATGGGGCTCACTCTGGCTTTTTGGTGGAAAAAAATGACTTTAAGAAACAAAAAGTGAGAAAATGTGTGGAGAATTCCCAAAATAGGTCTACATTTGCTGTAGAAATGAAGTAAAATCTAATAATAATGGAAAAGATTGACGATTTAGACAAGAAAATTCTAGAAATCATATCTCAGAATGCGCGTACTCCTTTTAAAGATGTGGCCGTGGAGTGTGGCGTGTCGCGTGCGGCTATTCATCAGCGTGTACAGCGCTTGATGGATATAGGGGTTATCAGCGGTTCAGGATATCATGTGAATCCCAAAATGCTGGGTTTCCGCACCTGTACTTATGTGGGGCTTAATCTCGCTAAAGGATCTATGTACAAGGAGGCGGTGGAAGAGCTGAGGAAGATTCCCGAAATTGTGGAGGCGCATTTCACTACCGGACCTTACAGCGTCATTGTGAAACTCTATGCTCGCGACAACGAACATCTGATGAATCTGCTCAACGAACGCATACAGGAGATACCCGGTGTGATGGCTACAGAGACAATGATCTCGCTCGATCAGAGCATCAAGAAAGAAATCCCTATCACTATAGAAGAATAGGCTATGCTACGATTTGACATGGAAGAGGAATATGCAGCGCTGCATTCCTCTTTTCCTTTATATAAGCGTCGTCCTGTCATCGGTATCACGGGTAACTACGATGCCGGCAAGTGTACTTTGCTTGAGGGTTACTATCGTTCGGTGTTGGAGGCTGGTGGCACACCGCTCATTGTCCCCGCCTTTGAGGATGTGGATGCCATGGTGAGTCTGCTCGACCATGTGGATGCGCTCATCCTGTCTGGTGGGGGAGACATCAATCCACTCTATCTCGGTGAGGATCCCTTGCACGAGCTCGGTTCGGTGAATGCTGCCCGTGACTGGCACGAGCTGATGCTCGTCCGTCTTGCCGCTGACCGTCAGATCCCTGTGCTCGGTATCTGCCGTGGTATACAGGTGATGACGGCTGCTCTTGGAGGTAAGCTGTATCAGGATATTTATAAGGAAGCTGCTGCAACACTGAAGCATAGTCAGGATACGGGGCCCGACCGTCACGTAGCCACGCATCGCGTGCGTATTGCCGAGGGGAGCCGCCTGGCTGGGATCTTCGGTGTGGAGCACTTGCCCGTCAATTCGTTTCATCATCAGGCGGTGAGGACGGTAGCACCAGGGTTTGCCGTGTCGGCACTTTCGCCCGATGGGCTCATCGAGGCGATAGAAAGCATAGAGCATAAGTCAATGATTGGTGTGCAGTGGCATCCTGAGTGTATGCTGCTGGGTGGTGACCGCTCTATGATGCCGCTTTTCGAATGGCTTGTGGCCGAGGCACGCTCTTTTGCCGAGGCACGTGAGCTGCATGGCCGTGTGCTCACGCTTGACACACATTGTGACACACCGATGAAGTTTGATTTGCAGGTTGGTTTTGACTGCCGCGACCCACGTATCCTTGTCGATCTCCACAAGATGACCGAGGGAAGGCTCGATGCTACCATCATGGTGGCCTACCTGCGGCAGCAGGAGCGTGACAAAGCATCGCTCGATGCGGCTTTTGCCAAGGCCGACCGTTTGCTTTCCGAAATTGAGGAGATGGTGGCTAAGCATGCCGCGAGTGTGGGTATTGCCTATACTCCCGATGATTTGTATCGTCTGAAGCGTGAGGGGCGTCTTGCATTGATGTTGGGCATCGAGAATGGTTATGCCATAGGCGATGATATCGGTCGGGTTGCCTATTTTGCCCGTCGGGGCGTGGTGTATATGACGCTCTGTCACAATGGTGACAACGATCTCTGCGATTCAGCACGAGGCAATGCCGAGCATGGCGGGCTGAGTGAGTTGGGACGTGAGGTGATCGGTGAGATGAATCGTGTAGGCATGATGGTGGACCTCTCGCATGCTGCCGAGAGTAGCTTTTACCAAGCCATAGAGGTGAGTCGAACGCCCATTGTGTGCAGTCACTCGTCGGCACGTGCCCTGTGTGACCATCCCCGTAACCTTACCGATGACCAGCTGCGTGCCTTGGCGGCTTCAGGTGGCGTGGTGCAGACCTGCCTTTACGACGGATTCCTACGCAAGGAGGGTGGGGCAACCATTGATGACGCAGTGCGCCATATATGCCATATGGTCGATGTGGCCGGTATCAACCATGTGGGCATAGGCACCGATTTTGATGGCGACGGTGGCATCATCGGTTGTGCCGATGCTTCTGAACTCATCAATCTCACCCGCCGGTTGCGTGCCGAGGGCTTTACCGAACAGGATATAGAGAAACTATGGGGAGGCAACTTCCTGCGTGTGATGCGTAGGGTGCAATCGTTCAAGTAGCGTTGCCGTGAGTCCACGCCGTAGGTCGTATTGTGGTGTGTATCCTAAATCACCGATGAGGGGGGCGATGTCGCATGTCCAGTTGCGCTGCTTCAAGATACGGTACTTGTCTCCATTGAAGGTGAATGTGCGTCCGAGGAGTTGCCCAGCAGTATCGGTCATCATGGCCGCTATATGTGCCATCCATAGGGGGATGTGTATGTGACGGACGTGCTTATGTCCTGCCAACTCGCATATCGTGTCAGTGAAATCCTGCCCCGTGTAGGTGTGCCCGTCGGTGACGAAATAGCTGCGGCGCACCACATGTTTTTCGATGGCGAGGAATACAGCCTCCACGAGGTCGGCTATGTATATAAAGGTGGCTGACTGTGGCGAACGTCCGAGCGCTATGCTTATGGGGCGACGCATGGCGTAGTCGATCAGCAGGGCGTAGTCCTTGTCGCGAGGACCATATATGCCCGTCGGGCGGAAAATCACGTAAGGAAAATCTCTTATACTTATGAGGCACTGCTCGGCTTTGAGCTTGCTCCGTCCGTAGGCTGTATTGGGACATGGGGTGCTGCGCTCGGTGATAGGTCTGTGGGGCATTTGCTCATGTGCAGGGCCATAGCTGCCGAGCGAACTCATGAAGATGAACTGCCGGGGTGCCATGTCGAGCTTGATGAGTATCTCTGCCAGGATGCGTGTCCCCATGTAGTTGACGCGGTCAAAGTCGGCCTTGTCCCGACATTTCGTGACGCCGGCACAGTGGATGATGACATCCCATCTGTTGCCCGTCTTGCGGTAGGTGCGTAACTGTCGGTATAGTACTTGTGGATTGCAATAATCCAATTCGATGAAGTGTATGCGTTTGTCGGTCAGATACTGCAAGTCACTTGTCGGGCGTATGGCGGCCCATGTGGTATGGCCCTCCTGTAGCGCACGCCCTACCATGTGGCTACCGACGAATCCAGAAGCTCCGGTGACCAGGATGCTGAGGCTCATGACGAAATTTCTATCTATATGGGTATGTAACGTCGGGTGCTGATGAAAAGTTCGGCTGAGGTCAAAGAAATAAGTGAATACTTGTTTTTCCCCTCGGCTTGCACTATCTTTAACTTGCTTTGCAAGTAGAAATTAGGCTACGCCTCGGAAAAAATCAAATAAATATTTGTTTTTTCGCTCGGCTTGCACTAATTTTGCAGCCGCTAAAAGTGTAAAGGAGGTAAAAACCAACAGAAATATACCACAAGTATAACCCCGGAAGCACGTGCCGCGAGCGCGTAAATAAAACAGAATAAGAGTAATAATTAAATAAAACAAAAAACAAACATGATTGTAGTACCTGTAAAAGAGGGCGAAAACATTGAAAGAGCTCTCAAGAAATTTAAGAGAAAATTCGAGAAGACTGGCGTAGTGAAGGAACTCCGTCGTCGTCAGCAGTTCAACAAGCCCTCTGAAATCAAGCGCCTCAAGATGGAGCGTGCCGTATATGTTCAGAGCTTGCGTCAGAACGAAGAGTAATCTTTTTCTACTCCATAATATAAGGGCAGTCCTTGTTGGGCTGCCCTTATACTTTTAAATGATTCGCACACGCGATTTTCCCTTCTCCATCAGGTGTGGAGCTTGATGCAGACAAATTCTCAGGTTACAAAAGTTCATAAATCGGTTGGCGGTGGCGAGCAGCGAAGCTGCAACGTTGACGATAACACCGTAGTCAAAGAAGAGAGATGTGCTGGTTAATTTTCAATTCTCAATTTTCAATTTATAAACTCCCTTCGCCACGCCGCTTGGCACCAGCTTCCCTTCATTCCGCATCTGCGCGATGCGGCGTCGTGCCGTGCTCTCGCTGCAGTGGCATAGGCTGGCATAGTTGCGTGCGCTGATGTACTGGTGTGTGGCGAAGTACTCGGCCAGTGCCTCCTCGGTGCGTGAGGCGCTCAGTTCGTGCCCAACAATGCCGTTGCATTCGAAGGTGAGGTCTTTCAGCATCTGATTCAGCTTCTTCGAAGGCGTGAAGGTGATGCCCTTAGCCTCGATATCCTTGCTCGTGACGCTCTTGGCCGTGCTCTTTCCCTTCTTGGTGCCCACCTCAAGGCGTAGCGTGCCGAGATTGCCGAGCGATACGCGGCGCCCATTCTCCAGGGCACGGATGATCTCATATTCCATCGCTCCCCATACGGCAAGCACGTCGGCCGGTGTGGCACTGTTGGCATAGCCAATGCTTTCGGCTATATCCTTCAGCTCGGTCTTTTGGCTGCCCATGACGTCTACGCGTATACCCTGTACGCTCGCTTTCGTGCTTCCATTGCGCAGGTAGGTGCGGTGTGCGGTGCATCGGATGCCTCCCTCTTTCTTTTTCTTTGCCATAGTGCTGTGTTTTTT
>JAZRMG010000085.1:0-6180 GCA_045647345.1 Bacteroidaceae bacterium
GACCGCAACATCAAGGCCAAGATCAACAAGGACGGCATCTGGTTGCAAAAGATGGACAGTAATCCAGGCGAACTGATTCCCGAAGCATTGCGTCAGCCCGGAGAAGGCGGAAAGGGAATTGAAATAGACTTGACCCAAGGCATTGATGCCGTTCGTAAGGAATTGTCAAAATATTCCGTCGGCACACGTGTTAACCTGAAGGGTACCATCATCGTGGCCCGTGACATTGCCCATGCCAAGCTGAAGGCACGTCTCGATGCCGGAGAAGGAATGCCTGCCTACTTCAAGGATTACCCCGTGCTCTACGCCGGTCCTGCCAAGACTCCCGAAGGATATCCCTGCGGTTCTATGGGTCCCACCACTGCTGGCCGCATGGATTCTTACGTAGATGAATTCCAGGCAAACGGCGGCTCGCTGGTAATGATTGCCAAGGGTAACCGTTCGGAAGACGTAACCAACGCCTGCAAGAAGTACGGTGGCTTCTACTTGGGTACAATCGGTGGTGTTGCCGCTGTGTTGTCACAGAGCAGCATCAAGAGCATTGAGTGCGTAGAGTACCCCGAACTGGGTATGGAGGCTGTGTGGAAGATTGAAGTGGAAGACTTCCCCGCATTCATCCTTGTGGACGACAAGGGCAACGACTTCTTCAAGCAGCTGAAGCCTACCTGCCCGATGAAGTAAGAGATTTGGATATATGAAGGAGGGAGCTGTCACCGATGACGGCTCCCTCTCTATGTATGTATCATTTGATACTATCGGCCTTTTCTTCCCAATGGAACGGCTCGAACGTGGTAGCGGCATCTTTCCAAGAAGGTTTGCGCAGCGCGTAGATGATGAGGGGGATGACTACCACTACGACGCATCCAATGACAAGCACAGCATACCACATGGCCTTGCTACCCACGGCAATCTGTCCGGGAGGGATGAAGCTGAGGATGAAGGCAAGCAGTGAGCCGAGGAAGCCTACTCCACCGACAAGCCACATCAAGCCGTTACCCTTCGTGCCGATGCGGAAGGGACGATTGGCCTTCTTCATCGTATAGCGCAGGTAGATGGCAGCGGCAAACATGAGCAGGTACATGATGAGGTAGAGCAGCACGGTGAGCTGGGAGAGTATCTGATAGAAGCTCTGCACCGAGGGCATCACCACGAAGAGCAAGCCGAGCAGGGTGACGAGCGCACCTTGGATGAGCAGGATGTTGCGCTGTACACCATTCTCGTTGGTCTTCTGGAAGAAGGGGGGCAGGTAGCCTGCACGACCTACGGCAAAGATACCTTTCGAAGGACCGGCTACCCAGGTGAGCACGCCAGCCAGCACACCAAAGGCGAGGGCAATAGCTATCACGGGCGACAGCCACGAAGCACGGATATAGGCAAAGTAGCGGTCGAAGCCGACAAGCAGACTCTGCGTGAGGTTGATCTCGCTCTTGGGGATGATGATGCCCAGTGAGTAGGTGCCCAGGATGAAGATGAGCACGGTGACGAACGAACCGATGAACACCGCCTTGGGATAGTTGCGCGAGGGGTTATCTACATCTTTCACATGGATACCGCCCATCTCCATACCGGCATAGAAGAGGAAGATGCTCGATGCCAGCACGAGGTTGTCAAAGTTGGTCAGGTCGGGGAAGAAGCTGCCATGGAAGTCGAGCTGCGAATGACCTCCACTGACAAGATACACGATGGCCAGTACCACCAGCAGACCTGCGGGGATGATGGTGCCCACGAGGCCGCCAATCTTGGACACCTTGCCCACCCACGACATGCCTTTGAGTGAGATGAACGTGGCAAGCCAGTAGATGGCCAATACGACAACGAGTGTGTAAATACGGTTTGAAGCCAAGGCCATATCGTGCGTACCATTCATGCCGATGAAGGCTAATGACACCGCTCCGAAGGTCAATACCGTAGGGTACCAGATAGTGCTCTCGACCCACTGCAGCCAGATGGCCAGGAACCCCATGCGCTTGCCGAAGGCCTCGCCCACCCAGCGGAACACACCGCCTTGCTTGTCGGAGAACATGGCCGCCAGCTCGGCCGCCACGAGTGCCGTGGGGATGAGAAACACGATAGCTGCAAAGAGATAATAGAATGCCGAGCTCAGTCCATATTCAGCCTCGGCAGGAAGTCCGCGCAGCGACACTACAGCCGTCACGTTCATGATAGCGAGTGTGGCCACACTCAGCTTCGTTGCTTTACCTATATTTGCCATAGTCAAGAAAGGTTTTGGTTATAATCTATGTTATCTGCGCACTATAACAAAGGCAAGCAGTGAGTTGTTTAGGCGATTATGGTCGCTTTGCCGGCATCGATAAACAATAGGGGGTGTGTCGCAACACACCCCCTATATCATGCTATGGATGGGTATACGCACTTTATAGTGCTATCTTGTACACATATTCGCTCTCGTCGTTGCGGATTACTACGAGGTATGAACCGTGAGGTACAGACTCTACCGTGAGGACGATAGCATTGCCTTCAGCCTCGGAGGTCGTCATGGTGAGACCGCCCATGTTGTAGAGGGTAGCGGTGGTCCCAGGAGTGAAGGTGCCGCTACATACAATGGCATGAGAGGCGGCATCGTACTGTACGGTATAGTGGTCTGCCTTCGGAGTGTCAACACTCGTGTTGTGCTCGGCCAAAGGTACGAAGCGCAGCGAATGCTGATAGGTGCCCGAAGCGGGGAGCTGGTAGGCTGGGATGGTACCCGTGCCCTGTCCGCAGCTACCATTGCCAAGGCCCAACTGTGCATAGTCGAAGTGTGCATAGGTGGAGCCACGGCGCACGAGTTCCCATGTGTGGGCTGCATCCTTGAGGCTGACGTCGTCGTAGGCAAGCACCGAGAAGGCTACTTGGCCGAGGGTTTCGATGCGGAAGCCTTCGCGCTCATCGTCCTTCGTGGTATAGAGGGTGAGGTCGCGCAGTGCCTCACGGTTGCCCATGCTCTGTGGCTTGGGGTAGGGCTCGAACATGTCGTCCACGGTGGTGTGGTAGCGTCCGATGTGTGAGCCACTGTGACGGTCTGTGTAGTTTTCCCACGGGCCACGGGCATAGTACTCTACTTGGTTGTAGCGGTCAACAAATTCCATGTCGAGGCCTATACGGCGGAGGTTCTTGATGTTGGCAGTATAGGCGACATCGAGCTGCACCACGCCATTGCTATGTATGGTGTAGGTGAAGGTGTAGTCGCAGTTGCGGCCACGGCCTGTAGTCACTACTGTGGCTGTGCGGTTGTCGCTGGCGAGCTGAGCTTTGGTGAGGCTCTTCGATGTGATGCCATTGTCGGCACCATATTGGTTGAGACTCTGGGTGGGGCCATCGTTCTCTACCCAGCGGTAGTTGCTATATTGGGGACCACGCACGAGATACTCGGTGCCACGATGCTTCCATGAGAGCATATCACCATTGCTGGCAAAGCGTACGCTGGTGCCCTCGCCATTGGCAAAGAGGTAGTCGCTACCCTCACGAGTAAGCGTGAGCACTGGGGTATCAGTCTCGACAGCAGAAAACGCTGCGGGACGCTCCACCAAGGTATACTGCTCGGTAGCCATGGGATAGGATGCTGTAGCCCATGAGGTAGCTTCGCGCAAGCGGATCTCTACATTGAGCAGCTGTTCACCTTCGCCTTCTACAAGAGTGTAAGGGATGGTCACGGTAGCTTTCTCGCCCGGTGCGATACCTGCGGGGAGGGCTATGGTGCCGCTCTGCTGCACATGGCCATTGAGCGCTACGCTATAGTAGAGTTCGAAGTCGTCGAGAGTGATGAAGTCGTAGTCGTTCTTCAGGGTGAGGGCCTTGCTCTCCTTATCGAAAGAAACAAACTTGATGTATTGGTATACCTGCTTCACTTCGGTGAGCTCGGGGCTCCATGCACGGTCGGCTGTGATGAGACCATTGTTCACGAAGTTGCCCTGGTGAGGACCTGGGTAGTCGTAACCGGTGCGGTACTTGTTGAGTCCTGCGGGATGTGCGGCTGCAGTACCCTTCACCTCGGTAACGATGGTGGTGCCATTCTTGATGTCCTCGGCATCGAAGATAGACTGGTCTACCCAGTCCCAAATGCATCCGCCGATACCATAGCGGCTATTTTCGATGATATCCCAGTACTCCTTGAGGTTACCTACGGCATTACCCATGGCGTGAGCATATTCACACATGAAGTAGGGTTGCTGGCGGTTGTTGCGGTTGGCATCGTTTTCACACTCTGTCATGTTGGGGTACATTACCGAGAAGAGGTCGGTGGGGAAGGTGCCTGCACGAGTTGCTCCTTCGTAGTGGATGATGCGGTCGTCGATGGCGCGCACGGCATTGTACGTGTGGGTGAAGTTGCTGCCTCCGTTACTCTCATTGCCGAGGCTCCAGAAGATGATAGAGGGGAAGTTGCGGTCGCGCTGTACCATGCGTACGGTGCGGTCGATGTATTGGGGACGCCATGACGCAGCATCGGTGATACCCTTACCCGACCATCCATTGTCTTCCCAGTTCTTGTGGCATTCCACATCGGCCTCGTCCATACAGTAGAGACCGTAGTAGTCGAACATGGCGTTCATCTTGGCCTGACGGGGGTAGTGGCTGGTGCGCACGGTGTTCATGTTTGACTGCTTCATCATCTTCACATCGGTGAGCATGGTCTCGATATCCACGGTGCGACCCGTCACAGGGTGTGTGTCCTGCAGGTTGGCACCCTTGAAGAGGATGCGCTCTCCATTGATATATACCAGCCCATCCTTGATTTCGATGTGGCGGAAGCCATATTTCGTAGCGAAGACATGCTCTTCCTTGCCCTCTGCATCCTTCTGAGCCACCTCGATGGTGTAGAGTGTGGGGGTCTCGGCGGTCCAGGGCTTCAGGTCTTTGAGCGCACCAAATACGATGTCGGTCTTCTTGGTCTTATCCTTTTCGGTGAAGCTGATGTTCTCGGTTTGCTCTTTGATGAGTGTGCCGTCAGGAGCGAAGAATCGCACTGCCACCTGCTTAGAGGTAGCCATACCGTCTCGGTTGTCGAGGGTGAGCTCCACATTCATGCTACCTGCGGTGTAGCCCGATGCAGCATCGAGTGTTGAGGTGATGTAGTGGTCTGCGACATGCACCTTAGGCGTAGCAAAGAGGTATACATCGCGGTGTATGCCGCTCATGTGCCACATGTCCTGACCTTCGAGGTATGAGCCATCGCTCCAGCGGAACACCTGTACAGAGATGTTGTTCTCGCCCTTGCGTACCACCTTGGTGAGGTCAAACTCGGCATCGTTGTTGGCGCCTTGGGTGTAACCTACATACTGGCCGTTGACCCATACGTATGCAGCGCTATAGATACCATCGAAGTGGAGGAAGGTGCGCATCTCTTCCCATCCCTCGGGGAGGGTGAAGGTACGGCGATATGAGGCCACGGGCTCGGGCAATCCGTTCTTCATGTTTATATAGGGAGGATTATCCTTGAAAGGATACTCTACGTTGATGTAGTAGGGATCTCCATAGCCCTTCATCTCCAGACATGAGGGAATCTCAATGTCGTCCCACTTGGAAACGTCGGCATCGTTGCCCCAGAAATCGTCTTTTCCTGGGCGATCGCCTGTGCTCTCCACATAGTTGAGTTTCCATACACCATTGAGGGTCATGTAGCGTGCGCCATTGGGGTCGAGCCAGGGCAGCTCGTAACGCTCATCGTCGCGCATGGCTTCGGTAGTGGGGTAGGGCATATAGGTGGCGTGTCCTCTCTCCTTGTTTTCTTCGAAGATGGTCTCGTCTTCCCAATACTCGGGTAGGGGAAGATCTTCTGGGAACACCTCGGTAAGGGTGAAGTATGAATTCTCGGTTGTGGGATTCATGCTCATTGACACTTTGTTGCCGTCTACCACAATATAGTAGATATTATTTGTCTTTTCTTTTTGGCAAGCAATCTGATAGAGGCCTTGCTTGGGGTCAACGAGAACGAAGGTAACCTGCTGGTTCATGTTGGTGAATGAGGCATCCCACTGTAGGGGGAGCATGTCTTTCGACGAAAGAGCCATGTCCATTGCCTTGCCCGCATAGGGGTTGTAGAGTTGGAACCAGTTGGCATCGCTTGCCTTGCGGCGCAACTGCCAGGTACTGCTCTCTGCAGAGATGTCACTGGCGAGGTCGGCATAGATCAGTGCATTGTTCTCCTTTTTGTCTCTGTTGCCCAGCACCTTGCCACTGGTG
>JAZRMG010000086.1:0-4120 GCA_045647345.1 Bacteroidaceae bacterium
TCGACATGGATGACTTCACTTCATATATGAACTACACTGGTCTTCGTGCCGGCGACTCCGACTTCGACGGCTATATCAGTGGCGGTGATATCAATAAGAATGGACTTATCGATGCATACGACATCTCTACCGTGGGAGTAGTTGCACGTGGTGGTGTAAGTACTTATGGCATGGGTACACTTTCCGGTGAACTTGAACTCGTAGCTCCTAAGAACATCCGCGAGGGCGAGGAGGTGAAGGTTATCATCCGTGGTACTAACCTTAACGAAGTAAACGCATGGAGCGTGGCTATCCCTTATGACGCAGAACAGCTCACCTATGTGAACATAACAACTTCAGCTAACAAGGAAATGGAAAACCTCACCTATGACCGTCTGCATAAGAATGGTCAGAAGGCACTCTATCCCACCTTTGTCAACACAGGAAATAAGGCTACGCTCAATGGTAATGGCACTCTCGTGGAGATTACCTTCAAGGCACGCCAGAGCGGTGCGCTCAACCTGCAAATGCTTGACGCTATGCTTGTGGACAAGAAGTTGAACACGATTGAAAAATAACAATAATGAAAAGCCATAAACAAGCATTTATAGGTCTGTGCCTGCTCTTCGGAGTAGGCACAGGCCATACTTTGGCGCAGAATGATAGAACGGCGCTGATTGCCAATCCTGGATTTGAAGAGGGGATGGTAGGTTGGAATGCCCTTCAGATGGTAAAACAGACCAACACCAGTTTCTCCCAGAAAGCAGGAAACGTATATCTTGAAAAGTGGGTGAGTCAAGGAAACCGTGCTGGAGATGCTCATATTCGCCAAACAATCAAGTCAATGCCCAATGGACACTATAAACTGGTTGTAGCTGCACAAAACGTACAACAAAATGCTGAGGCAACCCAATCAGGAGCATGGATTGTTGCCAATGACAATCGTGTAAGTGTAAGTAGTGCCAATGACTATGCTATAGAGTTTACGGTGATAGAAAAGCAGGCAAGCATCGGATTCGAGGCTATAGGGGCAACAGGAAACTATCTCGCCTGCGACAACTTCCGTTTATACTTGATTGAAGACAATATTGAAGTGCTGAAAAAAGAGTTGAAGAGACGTATCGACGAAGCAGAACGGTTGCTAATGCAGGGCACTATGGGTGTTTACGATTTGCAGACTGCAATTGATGCTGCCAAAGCCGAATTGGGCAATGATACAGACACCAACTATCCGACAATAGCCGCTGCATTGAAAAAGGCAGTGCTTGCCTTCCGCATAGCTAATGCTACAGGTATCGTACCTGCGGTAACCACACATGGTTTTGTGGCACGTGGAGCGACAAAGGCTTTTGGTCGAAGCACTGTCAGCGGAGCGTCAGCATCAGAACTGCTCGAACAGGGATTCTGCTGGAGCATTTATCCCAACCCTACAGTACTTGATAACCGCACCACCAAATATCACACTCAGAATGGGCGCATCTATACAATGGAAGACCTCACTCCCTCTACAATATACTATGTGCGCGCGTACGCGATGACCAAGAACTATGCTGTAGGCTATGGTGATGTGGTGAAAGTAATTACATTGCCCAAGGGTGACGTAACTTGGAGCTATGATAACGGTGCCGACGCTGAGGCCAATGTACGTATCAACACTGCTGTCGCTGATGCTGTAGACTATTTCAATCAGATTACTAGCATCAAAGGATTGCATGCCAATGTGCATTATGGATCAGGTACTCCTACTGCCGACTGTTCCTATGGTGGTTGGATGCGTGTAGGCCCTAATGCTTCGTATCAGAAGACTGGTACTATACTACACGAGTTAGGACACGCCATCGGTGTAGGTCAGCACGATATATGGTATGGCGGCAATTCACCACTACGTGCTGGTAGTGGACGTGGCGACTGGTTGGGCGATCGTGCTACCGCAGTGGTGCGTTTTCTCAATAATGACAACACATCTGTGATGACGGGTGACAACACCCACATGTGGCCTTATGGCATCAACGGTTCTAACGAAGACAACAACGATCCGATGTTGTATATCAGCAATACGCTTATCTACCAAGCATTGGGTGAAGACGGCCTTCCGCCTACAGGTGGGTTTGCTACACCGGCCTATTCATTCGAACAGGAAGACACGGTGAAATATTACATCAAGAACGAAAGTGATGAATATGGCTTGCGCACCTCGTATCTGGTAATAGAAGACAACAAAATATTATGGAAAATGATGTCAGGTACCGAAGCTTTGACCGATGACCATGCTGCTTGGTACGTGACTTTTAACCCTAAAAACAGCTATTACCAATTGCGCAATGCTGCTACGGGACAGTATATTGCCCATGGCGGAGCCACTTCGGCCGACGCAACGGCGAGCAACATCGATTTCCATATGATGCGTTCGCGTGTGAACACAGTCGTAGGTAATAGCGTCAGCAAGATGAATGTTCGTGGATACTGGTTGATACAACCAGTATCCACACTTACCCCTCCCTGTTTGAGCGCAGCAGTCAATGGGAAGGTCACCTCTGCGGCATTTAATCTAACCGATGCGGCAAGTGCGCAACGATGGGTGTTTATGGAGGCTAATGAGGTTGAGAAGTTTGAAAAAGCATCGAACAGTTCTTTCATGGGGGAACTGGATATTTGGATAGCTCGTGTGGATACGATGCTTGCCGTACCTCATACTGCAAGTGAAGAAGGTGTCGATGCTGCTTTGAAGGAAGTAGCGGATAAGCTAAAAGAGATAAGTGCTCAATCACCCTCCACTGCAGATGTTGCCGCAAGTGTGGAAATGGCACGTACAGCTCTTCATACATATTTGTCCAAAGTGACGCCCAACGAAGTGGAGCATCCTTTTGACATTACCTATATGATGACCAATGCATCGATTGATGATGTTACAGGATGGTCCGAGGAACCTACCTTCAACTATTCGTGCATGGAATTTTATGAGTCCGTATTTGACTTCAATCAAACGCTCCATAAAATGCCTAAAGGAGTTTATCAGTTGCGTGCTCAAGCTTTCCAACGTCCAGGAACCCCTTCAGAAGTTTATGCAAACTACCAGGAAGGTAACAGTATAATCACCACAGAACTATACATAGGAAGCAAATCTGCGAAAATACAGCATATAGCAGCTGAGGCACAAAAGAACAAGTTGGGAGGCAATGAATCGGCTGTTGGCAATCCCGTTAACTACATTCCCAATGATATGCAATCGGCTAGCCGTTATTTTGACCATGGCCTGTATGATAATATGGTTACTATGCAGCACTTCTTCAGCGACAAGGATATAGCATTAGGTATTCGCAGTGCCAGCAAAGGTGCAAAGTTTTGGACTGTCTTTGATAACTTTCGACTTTACTACTATGGAACTATGAGTCTAAAAACTGTAACCGACATCGATGAACCGACGATTCAGCCTGAGAACATATCGCCCATGTACCCTTCAGGAGTGTATAGTATGATAGGCATTCGCCTCCAGGGTGCTTCTGAAGCGATGGAGAACCTTCCTGCAGGTATATATATAGTAAATGGACGTAAGGTTATAGTTAAATAAGAATAGTATATGCCTTTGCACTAAGTTTAGCGTTTGCTTGCAAGTCCATTAGATAGGCTGCGCCTCGGAAAACACAAATCTATTTGCAGTTTTCCGAGGTTTGCTTTGAATTTAGACTGTTCCTCAGAACCTTTAGGTCGCTGGCCGTAAGGGGAAGACAAATGCTCAAATAAATTTAACTTCGTTGAATATCTGTCCCGCTCAACTAAGAAAATATAAGTATTTCTCTGTTTTCGCTCGTTGAAATTTGGTATTTCATTCGGTTTGCACTAATTTTGTCCGAATTTTGGTTGATTATATCAATTTAGACGTAATATATATAAAAAAGTTAAGATGAATCCGATTACAAAATCAGTGGCTCTCCCCGACGGAAGAGTCATCACGTTGGAAACCGGGAAATTGGCCAAGCAGGCCGACGGCTCTGTAGTGCTCCGCATGGGTAACACCGTGCTCCTCGCTACTGTATGCGCCGCCAAAGATGCAGTTCCCGGCACAGATTTCATGCCTTTACAGGTTGAGTACAGAGAAAAATATGCCTCATTCGGCCGTTATCCCGGTGGCTTCACCAAGCGC
>JAZRMG010000087.1:0-22575 GCA_045647345.1 Bacteroidaceae bacterium
CTGCGAGAAGAAGCGATTCTTCTGTGCACTCTCGATGACCTCGCGCACATCCTTCACGCCCGACGACACGGCATTGAGCGTATAGAAGGGTACTTCCAACTTCTTGGCAATGATATTCGCCAATGTGGTCTTACCCGTACCCGGAGGTCCCCACAGGATAAACGACGAAATGCGCCCCGACTCTATCATGCGACGCAACACGGCATCGGGGCCCACCAGGTGCTTCTGTCCTATATAATTATCGAGCGTCGATGGACGCAAACGTTCGGCTAATGGTTCCATAGCGACTTGTATTAAGGCTCATATTTAGGAAAACGCTCCAGTGCCATACACTAAACCCTAAACACGACACCAATTCATCTGCAAAGTTAGCTTTTTTTCCATTACAAACATAGCGACAGCTGCAAGTTTAGTTGTATGACTCAGCAGTCGACCAACACGACATCACCGGCCAACGAGGCTGTCACATCGATGATGCGCTGGTTGCGACTGCCACGGAAATGCAGCGACAAGTCACGCTCAGGTTCGATGTAGCGCCCATCGACAATGACATCGCAAAGCTCTACAAGCTGGCGGCGGATGGGGTGTGCCAGCAAATCTTCGAACCGATATCCTGTGTAGCACCATATGGTCTTGTCGGTATGACGCTTTAGAAGGCGTGCCAGGGCAATGAAACCTTCGGGATGAAACATAGGGTCACCACCCGTGAAAGTCACATTCATGTCGGCCTCCACGATGCGATGATAGAGCTCGTCTACAGAGATTGCTTCGCCACCATTCTCATCCCACGACTGGGGGTTATGGCAACCGGGGCAATGGTTTTCGCACCCCGCGCAGTAAAGCGAGGTGCGAAGTCCGATGCCGTCGACCGAGGTACCATACTTAATACTCAGGATGCGTATGCTGTTATTTGTGGACGATGCGGTCATTGAGTTCGGCCAGTTTTGATTTGTTCCAACGCTCGGTAGTACCCACCAGGTAGCCTGTGATACGCTGTAGCTTGTCGATATTGTTGCTACCACACTGGGGGCAGGTGTCGAGCGTCTCCTGTGCATCCTCGTAGCCGCAGTTCATGCAACGGTTGCGGTTGTGGTTGACAGAGCTGTAGCCGATGTTGTACTTATCCATGAGGTCTACGATATCCATGATGGCCTGCTGGTTGTGTGTAGCATCGCCATCGATCTCGACGTAAAAGATGTGTCCGCCACGTGTAAGGTCGTGATAAGGTGCCTCCACCTCAGCCTTGTGCTTGGGTGAGCAGGGATAGTATACGGGTACGTGATTGGAGTTGGTGTAGTAGATGCGGTCGGTAACACCGGGTATCTCGCCAAACTTCAGGCGGTCGTTACGAGTGAACTTACCTGAGAGACCTTCGGCAGGAGTAGCCAACACACTGAAGTTGTGCTGGTAGCGCTCAGAGAAGTCGTTGGCACGGTCGCGCATATAGGTAACAATGCGCAGTCCCAATGCCTGTGCCTCCTGGCTCTCGCCATGGTGCTTGCCGATGAGGGCAACCAAGCACTCGGCCAAGCCAATGAAGCCGATACCCAAGGTGCCTTGATTGATGACACGCTCAATGGTATCGGTAGGCTTGAGACCTTCGCAACCCGACCATAGTGATGACATCAGCAAGGGGAACTGCTTGGCCATGGCGGTCTTCTGGAAGTCGTAGCGACGGCACAGCTGTAGGGCGGTAATCTCAAGCAGTTCGTCGAGCTTCACGAAGAACTGTTCGATACGGCGAGCCTTGTCGGTAATCTCCATACACTCGATAGCTAGGCGCACGATATTGATGGATGAGAACGAGAGGTTGCCACGTGCGATAGAGCTCTTCTCCCCATAGCGGTTCTCGAAGACACGGGTGCGGCAACCCATGGTGGCCACCTCATACAGGTAGCGCTTGGGATCATCGGCACACCACTTCTCGTGCTGGTTGAAGGTAGCATCGAGGTTCACGAAGTTAGGGTAGAATCGACGGGCTGCCACCTTACAGGCCATGGTGTAGAGGTCGTAGTTGGGGTCTTCGGGGAGGTAGCTCACACCGCGCTTCTTCTTCCATATCTGAATGGGGAAGATGGCTGTAGAGCCATTGCCCACACCCTCGTAAGTAGACTGCAGCAACTCGCGAATGATACAGCGTCCCTCAGCCGAAGTATCGGTACCATAGTTTACCGAAGAAAAAACCACCTGATTGCCACCACGAGAATGGATAGTATTCATATTATGGATGAATGCCTCCATGGCTTGGTGTACGCGGTTTACCGTACGGTTGATGGCATGCTGGCGCAAACGCTCGTCGCCCTGCAAGAAGTCGAGTTCGCGAGTGATATAGTCATCGATGGGCGCCTCATACAGATGGGTCAAGTTCACATTGGTAAGCTTCTCGATATTCTTGAGTTCTTCAATGTAGCTCTTGCGCACATAGGGAGCAAGATAGAAATCAAAAGCAGGGATGGCCTGGCCACCATGCATTTCGTTCTGTACCGTCTCCATTGAGATACAAGCCATGATGGCAGCTGTCTCGATACGCTTTGTGGGACGGCTCTCACCATGTCCGGCAACGAAGCCCTTCTCCAATATCTTATCCAACGGATGCTGTATGCAGGTGAGCGACTTGGTGGGATAGTAGTCCTTGTCGTGGATGTGCAGATAGTTGTTCTTCTGCGCCCAGATGGTCTGCTCAGAGAGCAGGTAGTCATCAACAAAGGGCTTCGTAGTTTCTGAGGCAAACTTCATCATCATGCCAGCCGGTGTATCGGCATTCATGTTAGCATTTTCGCGTGTCACGTCATTTGACTTGGCCTCCACAATCTCGAGGAACATCTCGCGAGTTTTGGCTTTACGGGCAATACTGCGCTTATCGCGATAAGCGATATAGCTCTTGGCCACCTCCTTACGCGGTGATGCCATCAACTGCACCTCCACCATGTCTTGAATCTCCTCCACGGTGGCTTGCGCCTTACCTTTATACTCGATACGGTCTACAATTTTGTTTACCAATATCTCATCTTCACCCATCTCTGTGGTGAGCATTGCCTTGCGTATAGCGGCAGCAATCTTCTCGCGGTTGAAGCCTACGATGCGTCCATCTCTCTTGACTACGGTCTGTATCATAACCTATATTATATTTTTAAGTTTCACAAGTTCAACTTTCTGGGAGTCAGAAGTTAAAGGGAGATATCACTCCGCTTTGCTCCGTTAGGGAGATAAAGGCCATATGTCCGTTCGCGCGTAATAACTATCGGCATTTATCTCCTTTTAACTCCATTTATATCCTTTATCTCCATAAATTCAACTTGCGAAAGTTGAGTTATATTTATTACTTCATTCATTCGCCAGCCGTGCAAACATTTGGGGAGAATGGAGGTTACAACACAAGCCTGACTCACATAATAGAACCAAGCGCCTCTCCAATGCCCTATCTCCCGAAAGCATTGCATCATTGTAAGCATTAAGGCAGGTCTTCTGACTCGTCTCCTCCGTGCGGCCTTCCCACCTTGCAGTAGTGACCAACGTCAGATAGCACGAAGTATCGATTGAGACATACAGCTACGGGTATAGTCTCGGCTTTGCACCGAAGTTCCCTTTTCATCCGCTATGGCAGTTACCATGAGCGAACACCTTAAGCCGATGCAAATATACGGATATATATCGAATTTCAAAAAAGATTTAGCCGAATAGTTTGGGCTTTTTTGCGTGGATGAGGACAGGAGGATTAATCAAAAGCCTCACCGCCATCTCATAACTTTTCATCGGCAGCAATTGGACATCCCAAAGTTTTTCTGTAGCTTTGCCAACGAAAAGGATGGCGTGACATGCTCTCGATACTAATACCTACATACAACTACGACTGCACAAGCCTGGTAGGCGACCTACAGCAACAGGCACAACAGGCAGGCATCGACTACGAAATCATTGTGGCCGATGATGCTTCGCCAATGCTTATATATAAGGAGAAGAATCGAGAGGTGAACAAGCTACCTCACTGCCGTTTGATAGAGCTAAACAAGAATATAGGTCGTGCGCGGATACGTAACCTACTGGCCAAAGAAGCGCAATACCCATGGTTGCTCTTCATGGATGCCGATGCGAAGGTGATAAGCCCTACATATATAGAAGACTATGTGCACGCCATAACTGATGATATCGATGTGGTATGTGGCGGGCTATGCCATGCTGACACCCTACCCTCCCCCTGTGTGAGCTTACGCTATGCATATGAAAAGCGAGCCGACAAGCAACGGGCTGCATGCTACCGATCAGAGCATCCCTATGAGAGGTTCACACCATTCAACTTTGCCATACGTCGCGCCACATTCCGAGCCATACAGTTTGACGAGGCTATCACTGAATATGGGCACGAAGATACCCTATTTGGCATTGAACTACAACGACGAGCTGTGCCCCTACGACACATCGATAATGCACTACAACACATGGGACTGGAGCCCAATGAGATATTTATTGAAAAAACGAGAGCTGCCCTGCGCAATCTCGCCACCATGGAAAGTGCAATGCAGGGACACTCATCGCTACTCAAGGCCTACAGACTGCTGCGCTGCATGGGCATGCACCGAAGTATGGGACGATGGTTTGCCCGGTGGGAGATGAGAATAACAGCACACCTCACGGGACCCAGACCACGGCTGCACATGCTGACCCTGTATAAATTAGGGTATTACTGCCAGTGCAAACACGGGAAAGACAAATGATAAAGACTGTATGTATATGAAACACCAATCTATAATAAAGCATCTTATAACACGCACCCCTCACCTGATGCTGACGGTGATACTAATAGCGCTGTTGCACTCGACAGTAGCGGTAGCACGCACCCCCATACGTCAGTGGTTTACGGCAATGCCTGACTCGGTGATGCCACTGCTGACGAAGAACAACCGACTAGACTTTATAGACTTCGTAGATTGTGGCATGACGGCTATCGTCACCAACCGACTCGATGGCAAGTCGCGCATGGACACGCTTACCGATGATTATCTACTCGTAAGCTACACCTCCTCTTGCGAGGTAGCCATGAAGCTACTCCCCGTAAACGACTCGACCGATGTGCTATGCATGGTGACTACAGCATTGGCCACGGTGCCCGACAGCCACATCGCTTTCTATGACGCCCATTGGCAGCCGCTACCGACCAGAAAGTACATAGAAGAGCCTAAGCTCGACGACTTCGCCCCCTCCTGTGCTGACGACTCAGCACGCATAGCTTGGAGCAAGGTGACTCTTTCAAGCCGCACCTATCACCTATCGGAAGAGGACAATCGCCTTGTATGTCGCCTATCGGCACTGCGCCACCTGAACAAAACCGACCACGAAGCATTGACCCCCTACCTACAAAGCGACACACTCGTGCTGCGTTGGCACAACGGACATTACGAACGGTAAAACCACAGCCACACACAAGGGAGAACCCATCATAAATCCGAGGCACTACTTACCTAACAGCTGACGCAGACGGAAGTAGCAGTTCTCCACGAAGGCAAACACTCTATAGGAACGAAAGGGATAGTAACCCAACTTCATACGCAACGACCATGGTAAACGGTGACGCTCTACCGTAAGCAGCATGCCAGCAATGCGATGCGCTATCTCGCGCTGCTCGGCCTCACTGAAAGCTTCGCGATGGGAATAGAACACCCAATAGGCATCGACAATATTGAGCCAGCGATGTGACTCGTAGCGATCGAGTATCTCCTCCTGATGGGAGAAACGACCCTTAGCAGCCTCAGCCTGTAACGTACGCTTCATACTAAGGTTGGCATCCATGTAATCAAACCTACGGATTGAAAGACGAGTGGTCATGGACTCGGCATGGCGACGATAATAGTACACCCCATCGGAGAGCACGACATGACGCGAATAGAGGTAGTGCAGACGGGTAGTATTGTCATCGCTGTAGAGACGACACGACGTGTCGTAGGGATGAGCACGATGGATAGAAGTGCGCACCAGGTAAACACCATGCAAACTCCAATCGAGCGAAAGCACAAAGGCATCCTCTCCCGAAAACCGGGTACACTCAGTACGGTTGCAATAGGGCTCGATGCGACGTTCATCATGATGGTAATAGATGAGCTTGAAAAGGGCACAGTCAATATCCTCATGGGCCGTTACGGCGGCGTAGGCCTTAGCAATAGCATCGGGTGCCAACCAGTCGTCACTATCGAGCATCATGACATAGTCGCCATGAGCCACACGAAGGCCTTCGTTGCGAGCTACAGCCTGTCCGCGGTTTTCGGCAAGGCTAATTACGTGGATACGCTCGTCGGTGGCGGCATAACGTGACAGAATATGGGGCGAGGAGTCGGTACTGCAGTCATCGACACAGATAATCTGAATGTCACTCAAGCTCTGCGAGCACACCGAGTCGAGGCATTCGGCCAGATACTTCTCGGCATTGTAGACAGCAATCAGTACGGATACCTTACTCATGACTTTCCGAGTTTGCGTTTCACCTTCGACACAATCTTATTCACGATATCACTCTCGCGGCTCAACATGCTGTAAGAAAGCCATACTGAGGCACCCAAGGCACAGAGATGGGCTGTCCATCGCATGGGTGAAGCAGGAAGAAAAGAGACATAGACACTCAACCCCAGCAGTGCAAACTGTAACAGGTAGATCCACACGGGACGCATGGCAAGACGGAACTTATATTTCGCTCCATAGTAGATGTAGATGAGCAACAGGTCGAAGAGGCTGGCCAACGACAATGCGCACCCTGCTCCCAGCAATCCGTACTTGGCGAAGGCTACGGGTATGGCTACAGCTACAAACACATCGTAGAGCAGTTCGGTGACGAGATAAGTCAGCGAATGGCCCTTGGCCAAGGCTAGATAGGCCACGGGAAGGGTGAGTGCCTTGAAGAAAAGGTAGAAAATGGCACAGATAGCCATGGGACCTGCTTGTACGAACTCAGCCGTATAGAGCAGACGCACGATAACCGGCATAGACATCACCTCCATGATGAGACAAGGAGCTATGAGCAACACGCAGACCTCAATCTGACGGTTCACGGTATTGTTCATCCTGCGCACATCACCGGCCAATGCCGACAGGCGGGGAAAGAAATCGGCCTCGACTGACACGAAGAGCATGGAACCAATGCTCACGGCAAGGAAATATCCCGTACCATACAACCCCACCCACTCGAGACCTCCACTATTCTGAATAAAGGTGGCGATGAAGTATTCTGCTCCTTGCCCCAAGATGCCGGCAAAGACATAGGCTATACCGAGCTTGGCCATGGGGATGCCCGAAACGACGGACTTGAGAGAGACTATCGTCTTGCGCCACGGAGCCACCTTGGATGAATAATACAGATGTATGCCCAACACAGCAGCATTGCTCACCAAGAGGGCATCCACCACCCCACTGATGCCCCAAAGGTAATAGAACGGCACACACACAATGAGCGTGGCCAACGCCGCAAACACCGAGATGAGGGCTGCCTTCTTCAGCTGCTTCAGTCCCTTGAGGATAGCAATCTCGCCTCCCGTGACAGCCATCATGGCCACCACTAACGAAAGGCTGCAGATGGCCAGCGTGAAGTCGGAGTTCTTGAAGGTCCACAAACTAATCCAGGGCGACAATGTCAGCCCGACGAGCATGCCCAACGCCGCAGTCATGAGACACCACATACGCACCGTGTCGATAAGCGCATCGCGCTGTTCTGTATCTGCCGTCTCAGATAGTTCGGCTACATGCTTCACCGCACTGAACGAGATACCCAAATTGGTGGCTTGGCTTACCAGACCTATCACCCGATTGTAGATATTGACCAACCCCATACCCGAAGGGCCCAGGAAGCGGGCTGCAATCTTGTTGCGCAGAATGCCGATAAGCATAGTGAGCCCCTGCACACCACCAAACAGTCCGGCATACTTGACTACGTGGTCGTATGTAGCATCGTTGTCTACGGTATTGTTGTGTAAGGCCTTCTCTTTCATCTGTATTGCAAAGATACACTCTTTATTCGAATACTGAAACCTTTGTCACTCAATAAACGAAAAAAACGGACAAAACGTATATAGGGTATGAGCATTCATACAATAGAGTAAAAGAGATTCCTTATCAGACAAGTGCAAAAAAAGGCAGACGCGTCTGCATCTGCCTTTTATCATATATGAACAGGATTAGAGTTCAATCTTCTTGTAACGCGGTACAAGTACCTTCATGATAACCCAACCGATGAGGTATGCCACACCGCAGAAGGTGAACATGATCATGTAACCAGCTTCCTTGCCTGTGTAGCCGAAGAGCTCAAGGCCTGTAGCTGCACTGTAGTCGAACAATGCACCTGCACTCTTCTGGATGATGAACGAACCTATACCACCAGCCATACCACCGATACCGGTGATGGTAGCAATCATGGTTTTGGGGAACATGTCACCAATGGTAGAGAAGAGATTGGCACTCCATGCCTGATGAGCAGCACCGGCGATACCGATGAGCACTACAGGCCACCACATTGAGACGTGAGCCAAGGGCTGGGCAGCAAGCGCAACCAAGGGGAAGAAGGCAAAGATAAGCATTGAGAGCATGCGACCTGCATAGGGATCCATCTTCTTCTTGTCGATGAAGAGCGTGGGCAGATAACCTCCGAGGATAGATACCATCACAATGAGGTAGAGCAAGCCGAGAGCCCATTGGAACTGAGGATCAGTAGATGAGAGTCCGTAAGTGGTTTTCAGGTATGAAGGCATCCAGAAGAGGAAGAACCACCATACACCATCGGTCATGAACTTACCTACGATGAATGACCAAGTCTGACGGTACTTGAAGCAATCGAGAAGTGAAACTTTCTTGCCAGCATCCTCATCGGTCTGCACAGGAGCTTCCTCTACAACATCATCAGAGAGGATGTAGGCAAGTTCGGCCTTGTTCACAGCTGCATTCTTCTCAGGTGCCTTATAGAGGAATTGCCAGAAGCCCATCCAGATGAAACCAAGACCACCAATGATGATGAACGATGCCTCCCAACCCCACTTGGCTGCCAAAGGAGGAATACAGAAAGGAGCGATGAGTGCACCAATGGTGCTACCAGCATTGAAGATTGAGGTAGCGAAAGCACGGTCACGCTTGGGGAAATACTCGGCAACGGCCTTGTTAGCTGCAGGGAAGTTACCAGCCTCACCAAGAGCCAGCACACAACGGGCAATAATGAACAGCGTAGAACTAATCAGTGCAATACGGGCAACCAATTCAGCATCGGTAGCCAAACGCATAGCCTCGGCACTGGGCAAACCGACAATACCTTCGGTAATGATACCACAGAGAGCATGGATACATGCACCAAACGACCACACACCGATGGCCCACATGTAGCCCTTCTTGGTACCCATCCAGTCGACGAACTTACCAGCCACAAGCATGGCGATAGCATAGAAGAGTGAGAAGATACCGGTGATGTTACCATAGTCAGAGTCGGTCCAGTGAAACTCGGGACGGATAAAATCCTCGAAGGTGAGTGACAAGACCTGACGGTCGAGATAGTTGACTGTTGTCGCGAAGAAAAGCATCGCGCAAATCACCCAACGATAGTTGGTCATTTTTGCATTTCCTTTTTGAGTACTCATGTTTTTCTTTTATTTATGATTATTAATAGGTTTTTAGACTTTATCGGACAAATGTAAGCCTTTTTATTTACAATTGCAAATTATCGGTGCAACAACTCATACTCGAGCGATGCGTTGATAAAGGGACCCAATGCTTTGGGATCGTTTGAACGTATCTGCTCGTTGATGTAGTAGTCGTAGTCACCGGCACGGTATACCTTACCGCCAAGTCCAGCCACGGCACATGTGCGGGTGAGCGAAATGGTACCGTCCTCATGCTCTTCGATGAAATGGTCAAGAATGCCCTGATACCCCTTCTCGGCTACAGCGAGATAGGAAGAATCAAGGAAACCCAAGCGTATGGCCTTGTAAAGAGAGAAAACGAACATTGCCGAACAAGATGATTCTAAATAGTTACCTTCACGACCGGGACAGTCGAGCACTTGATACCAAAGGCCTGTGGCGGGATCTTGAAAATTCTTCACACCTTGAGCTACGCTATTGAGAATAGCAAGCATCACTTCGCGTCCTTCCACATCGGCAGGCAGCTGTTCCAACACATCGACAATGGCCATGGCAAACCATCCTTGTGCACGTCCCCATGAATGAGCCGACTGGCCAGTAATACTGTCACACCAACGCTGTTCGCGGCTCTCATCCCAAGCATGACGGAAGAGACCTGTAGCAGGGTCATAGGTTTTCTCTGCCACTACGGCAAACTGATGAATGATATCAGCATAGCAGGAATCAACAGTCGTATTGTATCCACCATAGCGACGGGTATACTCGGCATAGAAGGGTGAGCCCATATAGAGTCCGTCGAGCCACATCTGCCAAGGATACACCTTCTTGTGCCAGAAGCCACCGGCATTTGTGCGTGGCTGATGCGTGAGCTGGCTGCGCACAAGGTCGAGTGCACGGCGATACTTAGCCTCACCTGTCTTGTCGTAAACACGGTAGAAGAGCTTCGCTGTATGGATGCGATCGAGACTCTCCTCGTGTGGACGGTAGGTCTTGATAGTACCGTCTTCATTGACCATCGTATCGCAAAAAGCCAACACATACTGCCATATGCGTTCGTCACCATAGCGCTCATAGGTATTGAGCATGCCTTCTAGCTCCACACCGGTAGCATAGTCCCACTTAATCTTATCTTTGAAGTCGAGACGCCAACTTTCGGGGACGCGCAGCATCTCCGACTCGGTCATCCGTACAGACATTGGCTTTTCGGCCGTACATGCAGCAAAGAGAGCACATGCTACAAGAAGAATGGATAGATGTTTTTTCATGTTTTGTTGTATTTTACTGATTAATAAAGAGGTTTCATGTTATCAACTTGTAAAGTAGACTCGCTTCACTCGAGTCGATATACCAGTCATCACCTCGTAAGGTATGGTGTCAAGCCACTCAGCCAGTTGGGTCACGGGCAACTGTGGTCCGAAAATCTCTACACTATCTCCCTCACGACAAGCAATATCGGTTACATCAATCATACACACATCCATACAGATGTTACCCACATAGGGAGCCTGCTGTCCGTTCACGATGCAGTATCCGTGTCCATTGCCCAGATGACGATTAAGACCATCAGCATAACCTATAGGAATCGAGGCTATACGCGAGGGACGAACCAACTGCCCACGACGGCTATAGCCTACCGTCTCTGCTGCCGGCACATCATGTATCTGTAGAATGGTACTCTTCAGGGTGCTGATGGGATGTAACAAACGGTTACCCACAGGACTGATACCATAGAGGCCAAGCCCAAGACGCACCATATCGTAGTGGTACTGAGGAAAACGCTCTATGCCAGCAGAATTGCAGATATGACGCAAGATCTTATGCGGAAAAGCACTCTGCAATGCCGTGGCAGCTTCATCAAACCGGGCAGCCTGTAAATGAGTGAACGCATCAAAATCACTGCTATCAGTGCCTGCGAAATGCGAGAACACAGAACGAGGAACAACAGCGTGCTGTGCAGCGAGACGTTCGATGAGACGTGGCATTTCATCTGGACGGAAGCCAAGACGGCTCATGCCAGTATCAATCTTGACATGAATTGGATAGTGCATATAGCCCTCACGCTCACAAGCACATATCATCGCTTCAAGCAGGGCAAAACTATAGATCTCAGGTTCCAAGTTATTGTCAAATATAGTCTTAAAGGCTGTCAGTTCTGGATTCATCACAAGGATGTTGGCCGTGATGCCTGCCTTACGCAATTGTTCACCCTCATCGGCCACAGCCACAGCAAGATAGTCGACACGATGATCCTGCAACGTCTTGGCTATTTCGTAGAACCCTGCACCGTAAGCAAATGCCTTGACCATGCATACCGTCTTTACCGAAGAGGATAACTGGTTGCGATAAAAGTTAAGGTTATCAATCATTGCGCTGAGATCAATATCGAGCGTGGTCTCATGTACCTTCAATGCAAGGTGCTCAGCAATACGTTCAAAACCGAAGCTACGCGATCCTTTCAAGAGGATGAGAGAACGACTGAGTTCACGTAGCTCATGAGACTGCAGGAACTCCTCTGTGGTGGCATAGAACGATTTCTTGATATCGAATCGTGCTGCTGAGGTCATCAGTTCGGGTCCGATGCCAATGATGCGTTCCACTCCGCGACTCTCGACCAATGTAGCCACCTTGCGATAGAGCGATCGGCTGCTCTGTCCCGTCTGCAAGAGGTCAGAAAGGATTAGCACACGCTCACGTCCCTCGCGTTCAGGACGACGTGCCATAAAATCAAGGGCAATATCTAACGATGCTATATCGGCATTATAACTATCATTAATCAGCGTACTGCCATTCTTACCCTCCTTCACTTCTAAACGCATAGCCACGGGCTCGAGCAATGCCATACGTTCGGCAATCGTCTCCGGCCTCAACATCAGATATAAGCAAACAGCAAGACAATGAATGGAGTTCTCCACCGAAGCGTCATCAGTGAATGGTATCGTATAGCTACCAGACATGCCCAAATAAAGATATTCAATTGTCGTAGCCGTGTCGCTCTTTGTTACCGATGAAATGAAAAGTGGTTTGTCAGTATCATGACGAGACCAAGCAATCTCGCGCGCCGACTGCAGGGTGCAGTCTACGCTTGCACAGATATCTTTATCGTCACCATTATAGATAATAATGTCGCAATCGCGGAAGAGAGTGAGCTTTTCCATGCACTTATCTTGCAACGAGGCAAAATTTTCTTGATGTGCACCCCCTATATTAGTAAGTACACCTATGGTAGGGTGTATTATAGTGCGAAGACGTTTCATCTCATGAGGTTGCGATATGCCAGCTTCAATAAGAGCTACCCCCGTATTCTCATCCATCTGCCACACGGAAAGCGGCACGCCTATCTGCGAATTATAACTACGAGGCGATCGGGTCACACGGAAATCGTCACCAAGCAATTGGCTCAGCCATTCCTTAACCACCGTCTTGCCATTACTACCGGTAATGCCTACTACGGGTACATTGTATTGTGCACGGTGTTTCTCTGCCAAAAGCTGTAGAGCCACCAAAGTATCGGGCACCACAAGGAAATTGGCATCAGACATTAGCTGCTGTTCCTCATCGTTCGGACATACAGATACCACAAAATGGCGCACCCCACGACTATACAGGTCGGTGATATAACGATGTCCGTCACCACGCCCCGTAACAAGAGCAAAGAAGAGAGTCTCCTCGGGGAAGCCCAACGAACGGCTGTCAGTAAGCAGCCACTTCACAGTCCCCACACCAGAGCCTATGCGCTTGGCATGTATCAGTTGTTCTATGGCTACGATAGAGTATGGCATGGTCTGTCTCAATGCGCTATTTTCTTACTTTACATGGTAATATTCTTGATGCCGCTCGGCACACCACGAATAATTTCAACATCTTTAGGACAATTATAAAGGGCATTGCTGGAAATATCTGCATCATTAGGGATGTAGACACGCTCCAGCTTGGGGCAGTTCTCGATGGCATAACTTTCAATCTTCTTAGTTCCTTCGGGAAAGTAAATCTCCTTCACACCATAGTGGTTATAGATGGTATTCTTCTCAACCTTTTCCATGGGCATCAGTTCGATGAGCGTCATACCACCAGGGATATAATAGAGTTGAGCTTCATCACCATTTTTACGGTATACGACACCTTTGTGATCCATCAATACGGGATTATTCTTGTCAATATAAATAGCCTGAAGATGTTGTCCATAGTTTAGAAGGCTCATATTATACGATTCACCGAAAGTAGCTATATTCTCTCCCATATAGATTTCTGTAATTTCTTCAGGAAGGTCAACAGCAGGATTGAATGAACTGACAACAAATCCGCCTGCGCTGTAGGGAACAATGAGAGGATTGCTGGTAGTAGTCACCTCATGAACATTTATATGATAATCGTAATAACGATAAGTGGCACAATCATCTATAAAGAGATCAACATCGGCTTCAGAAGGAAGCAGATGGGTATAGCTTCCCGTATTGCTCATCGGATAAGAACCTGTATTAGTGGGATCGCTCACCTCCCACACACCATCTGTACAGGTATAGGCCCATGCATGCCCACCCCATAAGTTAGGAGTACTGAGATATCCATTGATTACCACGGTGGGGATACCCTGTGTGTGACACATAACTGTGAGTAGGTTGGCATATCCTTGACACACACACTTCTTGTTCTTAAACACTGCGTATGGATCAGGATCACTATTCTCATATTTCACATTACTCACTATCCATCGAAAAATCTCTCTATACTGCTCTGTCTGGGAAGTCTTCCCCTTCACGAGATTTGCAGTAAACTCAGCAATTTCCTGATATTGCTCATCGGTAATGTTCATTCGCCCAAGCGACTTGATGATGCCAGGTCCTGTAGATTCAAATATAGCCTTCAGGTTTTCGGCAGGAGTACCATTCAGTTTCTTTGACTTATCAGGCTTGGAAAATGTAGGAGCATAGTAAATGTCGGCCGACTCTATCACCTCTTGGTTAGAGTCGTTTTCAACGTCGTACTGCTTATCACATGATGCGAACATCGCGCTTGCTGCAGTGATTGACAGCATCAAGATGTGTGTTTTTATTCGTCTCATAGTTATTTTAAAATGGTAATTTTAATATTCAACTTTGCAAAAGTAACAAATCTCTTCGTTTCTTGCAAATTCATTGCACGCTCTTATTTCCTTCACAGCCTTTACACTGGGCATAACAAACATCTATTTCGCTTTGTACCTCCAGATAAGGATATTTTTCCTTGAAATTCTTGATCTTTTCTATATTTTGCAGCACAAACTGTCTGTACCCCTCCGCTTCGGGATGGAAGGGACGATGTGCCAAAGCTTTCATCAACTTACTCCACTGTTCGATGAAAGTTTGTGTCTCACGATCGACCATGCTCTCTACGAACTGCTTCCACACATACTCCACAGCTTGTGATGAGGGATGCGCCATATCCTCGGCATAGAAGCGATAATCGCGCAACTCATCTACCACAATTTCATAAGCAGGAAAGTAACATAACTGCTCAGGATAGCGACGACACAATTCATCTACAGCCAGCAACAGTGTAGACTTGCTAAGTTGATTGCCATGCAGCGTATCCTTGAGATGCCGTACAGGACTGACGGTAAAGAGAACTCGCACTTTAGGATTTATATTCCACAATCGTGCAAGCAGCACAACATAAACATCCGTTATTTCCTCTACAGTGAGGCGCTGACGCACAAATTCACGTTCGGGCACTTTATGACAATTACCTACTACTTGCCGAGTATCTTTAAGACGATATACCCATGCCGTACCTAAAGTGAGAATAAGCACATCAGCCTGTCTGAGCAGCGTACTGGCTGACACAAGACTACGATTGATAGCCATGAGCGCCCCTGTTTTGTCTGGATGAGAATAACGACTGTGATGCAACCACGTGTTCCACCCACCATCAGGGAATTCACGCAATTCTTTTTCCACAAAGGGTCGCTGTTCTATTAAACGCATCAGAGCCTCAGCGATGGATAAAGGATTGTAAAGTATACCATAAGGATTAAGTTCGGTACGAAACTTCATCTGTTTGAGGCGCCCACCAATATGCTCAGCAAAGCACGAACCCATCACCAACAATTTATCGCTGTGACGCAGACGTGGGCTCCAAGAAACAATATTTGTCTTTGTGCGGAAATCCATAGTTTCAGTGCAAAAATCCATGCAAAAATAAGCATCTTTGAGGGAAATATCGTATCTTTGTCCAATAATCTTTGTCTTTATGGCTAAAGAAATCTGTAAGAACATATTAAATACGATACAATACCCGGAGGATTTGCGGAAGCTGCGATTAAGCCAACTGCCGCAATTGTGTGATGAGTTACGCCAATTTGTTATCAACGAGCTATCGCAAAACCCCGGTCATTTCGGCTCTACACTCGGTGTGATAGAACTGACCGTAGCGTTGCACTACGTATACAACACCCCCAATGACCGACTGGTATGGGATGTAGGTCACCAAGCATACGCTCACAAAATTCTTACGGGACGACGCGAGCAGTTCCACACCAACCGTAAATACAAGGGACTGAAGCCATTCCCCTCGCCCGAAGAGAGCGAGTACGACACCTTTACCTGCGGCCATGCCTCAAACTCCATATCAGCCGCACTCGGGATGGCCGTTGCAGCCAAGAAACTAGGCGATGACAAACGTCGCGTAGTAGCCATCATCGGTGATGGCGCCATGAGTGGTGGATTGGCCTTCGAGGGGCTCAACAACGTGTCGGAGAGCGACAACAACATGCTCATCATCCTCAACGACAACAAGATGTCTATCGACCGTTCAGTAGGTGGTCTCAAGCGTTACTTGCTTAGTCTCACCACGACCCCCAGCTACAACAAGTGGCGATACCGTTTCGGACGCATATTGGGGAAACTGGGTCTGATGAAGGGAGGTAACCGAGAACGTATCATCCGCTTCAACAATAGCGTGAAGTCACTCCTCACCAAACAGCAGAATGTTTTTGAGGGCATGAACATACGTTACTTTGGCCCTATAGACGGACACAATGTCATCGAACTCGTCCACGCATTGCGCACCATAAAGGATATGCGCGGCCCCAAAATGCTACACATACACACCACCAAAGGAAAGGGTTTCGCACCAGCCGAGGAGGTGCCTGCCGAATGGCATGCACCGGGACTTTTCGATGCCGAAACGGGCGAACGATTCGAAACCAGCGAGGAGGGTAAGCCACCCCGCTTCCAGGATGTGTTCGGCCACACCCTGCTCGAACTGGCCCAGCAGAACAAGAAGATCGTAGGCGTCACCCCCGCCATGCCCACAGGCTGCTCACTCAACATCATGATGGAGAAGCTCCCCTGCCGCTGCTTCGACGTAGGCATAGCCGAGGGCCATGCAGTGACCTTCTCGGGAGGTATGGCCAAAGACGGACTTATACCCTTCTGCAATATCTACTCATCGTTCCTACAGCGTGCTTACGACAATATCATCCATGATGTGGCCATCAGCCGACTTAACGTGGTATTCTGCATCGACCGCGGCGGACTGGTGGGAGAAGATGGCCCTACTCATCATGGAGCTTTCGATCTTGCGTTCTTACGCCCCATTCCCAACCTCACCATTGCAGCCCCTTATGACGAACACGAACTGCGCCGTCTCATGTATACAGCCCAATTGCCCAACAAAGGTCCCTTTGCCATACGTTATCCTCGCGGCCGAGGTAAACTACCCAATTGGTGCTGTCCACTCGAGGAAGTAGAGATAGGACGCGGCCGCAAGTTACGCGAAGGCAACGATATTGCCATCCTCAGCATCGGTTCTGTGGGCAATCTCGCAGCTGAAGCAATTGACCGCATTGCTGACAAGGGAATCAGCGTAGCCCACTATGACATGCGTTTCCTCAAGCCTATCGACGAAGAGATCCTCCACGAAGTAGGCCGTAAGTTCAAGCGTATTATCACATTAGAGAATGGCACCATCAAAGGCGGATTGGGAAGTGCTGTACTTGAATTCATGGCCGACCACGGATACAAGCCCGACATACACCGCATGGGGTTACCTGACAGCTTTATCGAACATGGTTCAGTTCCCGAACTCTGCCATTTGTGCGGCATTGACGCCGAAAGCATTGCAAAGGTTTTAACCCAAGAATAAAAACTGTTCAGAACAGAATTCAGAATCTTGGACACACTCGCAGTATCACCTGCTGCGAGTTGTCTATTGCCCCCTCTGTGTAATGAAACGAAGCACCTACATAACACTGTACATCAACGCGATTGAGCAAATAGAAACGCACGTCAGTACGATTATATAAGGAACTGCGATAGTAAGGGTCGCCACGATGAAGTTGAGCGCCATAGAGTTCATAATGGGTAAACTGAGGATTGCCAGCATAGAGACAATTGCGTAACTCGAAACGCCACTTTCGCAGCTTTACATCACCAAGAAACCCCATAGGCGAGTGCCACAGCATATCACATCGGTCACGATTGAGCGAAAGCATAAGGCCTGCCTCAAAAGTGAAGGCATCGAACCATCCAAAACGGCTGCTTTCAAAACCCATGTAAGGATTTATCATAAGTTTATCGTACACACTGAGCCCATTGGCAGGACGAGGCACCGAAAAGTGGGTAAGCTGCATGTTCCACCCTATATAACATCCTTTGAGACCGAAACGACCATCGGTGACGAGTTCGAAGATTTCACGTTCATCTACTCCCTGTTTGTTAAGCCAATTACAATAAAACTCAGCATAGCCGTAGCGCCCAGCATACTGAATAAGCGCACCATGAAGCACTGGTGTATAGTAACGTATAGAATCATACACAAAAATGTCTGGCAGCTCACGACGTAAGGTTTCACGCGGAAAAGCGCCAAAAGCTCCAGAAAAATGTCCATCAGCATAACGATAATATAAGGCAAGGTCCTTACCTATAATACCATGATAACCAAAATCCTTAATGCCATATCCTCCGACCATAACAGCATGAGCATCCCACTCTACGCCCACCTCACCCATAAGACACGTTCCAAAGAGAGTCTGTGAACGCTGATACGGAGTGCGCACCTCACGGTTGTCAAAAAAGCTATAGTCACGTACATCATAGGCTAAATGAGCCGTGCCAATCTTAAGCGAGTCCTGAGCCTGCACGAAGAAGACTTGTGCAAAAAACATTAATGCAAAGAGTGTCTTTCTTATCATGCGACAAATGTAACATATATATCCCATACATGGCATTTTTTTTACAATAAAATTGTGTTTCACACCGAAAAATTCTATATTTGCTGCAAATAAACGAACAAAGTAATTTAGAAAAAACAAGGATATGACACCGAAAGAGATCATAGTTCAACTGCGTCAGATGATGCATAAAGAAGGATGGGATGCCCTAGTAATCTCAGGCACCGACCCTCATAGTAGCGAATACTTACCCAAGCGCTGGCAAGTTCGCAAATATGTATCAGGATTTACAGGATCGTACGGTACAGTGGTCATCACCGCTGAGCATGCAGGTTTGTGGACCGACACACGCTATTTCATACAGGCCAACACCCAACTCGAAGGAACAGGGATAACATTGCATAAACTACGTGTACCTGATGCCGTAGACTTCCCCGAATGGTTAGCACAGAACCTTGTCGATGACGCCACGGTATGTGTAGACGGTTTGTGTATGCCGCTTGCACTAATAGGGCACATGAAAGAACTCTTCGCATCCAAAGGAATAAACATAGTAAGCCGTCCAGATTTCATCGACGCTGTATGGCCTGAGCGTCCAACGCTACCTGAAGCGCCAGCCTTCGAACTAGGCATAGAATATACGGGCCGTTCACGTGCCGACAAATTATCCTGGTTGCGCAAAGCCATATCTACCAAATCCTGCGGCTCCATCCTTCTCAGCAGTCTTGACGAAATAGCATGGATGCTCAATATCCGTAGCCGTGACATTGCCCATACCCCAGTAGTCATTGCCTACCTGTGGATAAATGCCAATCGTGCCGTGCTGTATACCACTATAAGCAAGTTTGATGAAGCACTCACAACCGCCCTGGCGGCCGATGGCGTAGAATTGGCCCCTTACAGCGAAGTGATGAATAGTGTTGCCACATGGCCCACCGACAGCTCTATATACATCGACGGCAGCATACTCAACTATGCGCTTTACGAAGAGGTGGTAACACATTTTGGCAACGCTGTAATTAACAACATCTCACCCGTAAAACTCGAAAAATCAATAAAGAACGAGGTAGAAATTGCTGGATTCCGCCGTGCATACCATAAAGACGGTATCGTGCAAACCCGTTTCTTCCGTTGGTTAGAGCAAGCCCTAGCGCAAGGAGAGCACATTACCGAGATTGAGGCTGCAGACAAGCTTATCAGCCTACGCAAGGAGATGGAGGGATACATTGACGAAAGTTTTGCTCCCATCTCGGCATACGGACAGAATGCTGCACTGCCACACTACTCGGCCACTCCCGAGGCATGTAGCGTACTCGAACCACACGGACTCTATCTGCTTGACTCGGGCGCCCACTATCTTGACGGCACTACAGACATCACACGCACCATACCTCTAGGTCCGCTCACCGATGACGAGGCGGCTGATTACACTTGTGTACTACAAGGTATGATAGCCCTCTCAATGGCCTCGTTCCCACGAGGGACACGTGGAGCTAACCTCGACATATTGGCACGCATGCCGCTATGGAAGTATAACCGCAACTATGGTCATGGCACAGGACATGGCGTGGGACACGTACTCTGCGTACACGAAGGGCCACAAGACTTCCGACAGAACCTATACGACCAACCTATACTGCCAGGCATGATTACCTCATGCGAACCCGGCATGTATTGTGAAGGGCTCTATGGCATACGACATGAGAACATGCTATTATGCTATGAAGACGAAGAGAACGAGTATGGCAACTGGCTGGCATTTATGACCCTTACCAGCACTTATATCGACACTACTCCTCTCGTTGAAGAATTGCTTACCGATGAGGAAAAAATGTTTATCGACTGCTTCAACACTAGCGTATACGAAACTCTTCTCCCTGACCTCACACCCGAAGAGGCTGCATGGCTCAAGACAAAGACTATTGACTGCCTGTTCGAGCCTGAAGAAGAGGAGTTATAATCCTTTAGCACCCACATGAAGAAGCGTATATATATCATAGGAATCATCGTCGGCCTGCTGCTCATCGGAGTAGCAGCCGTTGGATGCATCGGTTACAAGGCTCTACTAGCTCCCGCCGTGAATGACGAGCACACCGCATACCTACAGATACGTCCCAACGACAACACAAGCACAGTAGGCATGCAGCTCACCACTGCCGCCTCCATCAAGCCCATCGCTTTGTTTGGCTTTGAGTCGCTGATGAGATACTACAAGTATGACAGCCGAATAAAACCTGGCAACTACGTCATACGCCCTGGTGACTCGATGCGCGACATCTGTCTGCGCCTACTCTCAGGCAATCAAACTCCCGTAAAGCTCGTAGTTCCCTCGGTGCGCACCCTCGACCGCCTAGCCGGTGCTGTGAGCAAGCAGCTGATGACCGACTCTGCCTCTATAGCCTCTATCCTAAAAGATGTACAAGTGATTGACAGCCTCGATTACAACATTGCGACCTTTCCCACCCTTTTCCTCCCCAACACCTACGAGGTATATTGGACGATGACTCCTAAACAGTTCATCACGCGCATGGTGAAAGAGCACGCTCGCTTTTGGAATGCCGATCGCCGTGCCCGCGCCAAGGCCCAGGGACTCACCCCCGAGGAGGTAATCACGCTGGCATCAATCGTTGATGAAGAGACCAACAAGAACGACGAGATGGCCCTTGTAGCCGGGCTCTACCTAAACCGTCTGCACCGCGGCATGTTGCTGCAGGCCGACCCCACGGTGAAATTCGCTCACGGGAGGTTCGACCTTCGCCGCATCCTTTTCGAGCACCTCACCATCGACTCACCCTACAACACCTACAAATATGCAGGTCTGCCTCCAGGCCCCATACGCATCCCCAGCATGGCCGCCATCGAAGCAGTGCTCAGCCCCACCAAACACAACTACATCTACATGTGCGCCAAGGAGGACTTCTCGGGTTATCACAACTTTGCCTCCACCTTGACACAGCACAATGCCAACGCCCGTCGTTACCAGCAAGCCTTAAACCGCAGAGGTGTTAAGTAAGGGTCAGGACATTTACCGACAAAAGATTGTCCCTAACAAAAAGAGAACTCTCAGAACAAAAAATATCGGATATACTTCACTTTTTGTAACAAAAGAAACGCACGTATGAATCTCTACGTGCGTTCCCTTTATACATAAAAAAGTCGTGCCGGATTGATGCGATGAAACTCCGAGAAATAGGATTTGAGTGCTCGCCCCCTTTGTAATCCACCGACTCAAGGTTACCCCTCTCGGGGCGTGGCCCGCCATTGGAAGTCGAAGCTGTCCTCGGTTTTCAGATATAATTGATGAGTTTCCCAGTCTAAACCGACACGACTATGTTGAATTGAAAATTAAAAAATTAAGAATTGCGAATGAGCAACTCCGTTGCCTACGTTTACATTCCATTCTCCATTTTTATCATTTCAAACACACTTCAAAGAACGCTATTCGGAGAGGTTTTGTTTTCCTCAAACGAGTTTTCCTCACCTTTTCTGATGCAAATATAGGAACTATTTTCCATAAAAAAAAGAGGCCGGAGCCTCTTTTTTCGTTATCATGTTAAATAACATTCCTTTGCGGAGCATGTCATTTAATCTGCGTTAGCCACTCTATTAAGCAGCCTTAGCCTTCGCTACGATAGCCTTGAAAGCCTCAGGATGATTCATTGCGAGGTCAGCGAGCACCTTACGGTTGATCTCGATACCAGCCTTGTGCAATGCACCCATCAGTTGAGAATAAGACATACCCTCGAGGCGTGCAGCAGCGTTGATACGCTGGATCCACAACGCACGGAAGTTGCGCTTCTTATTCTTACGGTCGCGGTAAGCGTAGGT
>JAZRMG010000088.1:0-3967 GCA_045647345.1 Bacteroidaceae bacterium
TCGTGAGCTGCGCAGCGAACTGCTGAAGCTCGATGGTGTCAGCGAGGTGCGTATCAGCCGTTCAGACTATCAGCCCGAGATACAGGTCGACTTTGACCGCGAGAAACTCGCCCGCCATGGCCTCAACCTCTCTACTGCCGCAACCTATCTCCGCAACCGCATCAATGGTTCTACAGCATCGTACTATCGCGAAGATGGCGACGAGCATTACATCAAGGTGCGCTATGCCCCTGAGTTCCGCACCAGCATCGAGGACATTGAGAACATCCTTATCTACACCTCTAACGGTGGTTCTGTACGCATCAAGGATGTAGGTACCGTAGTGGAGCGCTTCTCACCCCCCTCCATCGAGCGTAAAGACCGTGAGCGTGTCAATACCGTGAAGGCCATCATCAATGCCAACGTACCTATGGGTGTGATTGTCGCTGAGGGTAACAAGATTCTCAAGAAGATGGATATCCCCTTGGGTATCAATGTGAACCTTGCCGGTGACTTTGAGGAGCAGCAAGAGTCGTTTGGTGACCTCGGCTTGCTGGGTGTGCTCATCATCTTGCTCGTGTTCATCGTGTTGGCTTCACAGTTTGAGTCGTTCACCGACCCCTTCATCATCATCACCGCCGTGCCTCTGTCTATTGCGGGTGTAATCCTCGCCTTGGCCATCACCGGCACCAGCCTCAACGTGATGAGCCTCATGGGATGTATCATGCTCTTCGGTATCGTAGTAAAGAATGGTATCGTGCTCATCGACTACACCAAGCTCTGCCGCGAGCGTGGCATGGGCGCTATCCAGGCCTCTATCACCGCAGCCAAGAGCCGTCTGCGTCCCGTGCTCATGACCACCCTCACCACCATCCTCGGCATGGTGCCCATGGCACTCGACCAGGGTGAAGGCACAGAGATGTGGCGTCCCTTGGGTGTATCGGTAATTGGTGGTCTCACCGTATCGACCATCCTCACCCTCGTGCTCGTACCCGTACTCTACTGCATGTTCTGCGGTGCAGGATTCAAGAAGACCCGTCGTAAGCATAGCAAGCAGCTTGCCCTCGATGCCTACTGGGAAGAGAACAAGAGCTCGATGATCAAAGAGAAGAAGAGAAAGTAAGAAGCGGACTCCCCTAACCCCTCCCAAGGAGGGGAACTTCAGGCTCCGCTAATAATAAGAATAGTTAACTGTTAACTTAAAAAAGTCCTCCTCACGATGCCCGCATCACCCCTCCTTGGGAGGGGCAGGGGGAGGCCTCGTTTTAACATGAAAACCGTATTTATCGCCTACGACCAGGCATACCAAGAGAAGATACTCTTTACGCTCGACCACATGAACTGCCGTGGATTCTCCATGTTCCCTCAAGTGCAGGGACGCGGCAGCAAGACCGGTGAGCCCCATTATGGCAGTCACGCATGGCCCTCCATGTGTTCGGCTATCCTCACCGTAGTACGTGACGAGCAGGTCGATCCTCTGCTTGCAGAGCTTCACCGCATCGACAAGGAGACCGAGCGTCTCGGCCTTCGCGCCTTCGTGTGGGATGTAGAGAAGACCATATAATTGATTGACACAAAAAAACAACAACAGCGGGGCAAAAGCCTCGCTGTTGCGTTTTTTATATATCTAATATGTATCCCTGATTACTTTTCACTACTATTATAAACGGATCACTCTACTTGAATGCTGTTGAGAAGGTCGAGTTTGCCATCATCAATCACCTTCAGGATGAGTTCCCCGAATAGTCCGTTTACCCATGCAAACCACGAGCGCGTATAGTTGTCGGGGTTGTTTACATCGTAAGACTCGTGCATGAATCCCGTTTCAGCATCGGTCGTTATAAGCATCTCAATACAGTGTTTGATCTCCGCATCGTCGTTACTGGTAAGGGCACGTGTAATCAAGCTCATGGGCCACGCCATATCATATCCTATGTGAGGACCACCGATGCCCTCACCCGCTGTACCCTTGAAGAAATAAGGATTGCTATCACTCCATACGAAGCGACGCGTATTCAGATAGACAGGGTCGTCGGCAGGCACATCGCCCAAATAGGCCATCGCCTGTAGGTTGGGTACATTGGCATCGTCCATGAGCAATTGGTTGCCGAAACCATCTACCTCATACGCATAGATAGAGCCAAACTCAGGATGGTCATATACGGCATACTTCTTCAGCGCAGCCTCCACCTCGTCAGCAAGTAAAGTGCACTGCTCGGCCAAGTCGTCACGTCCGTTCACCACAGTAAGAATCTCTGCCGCCTTTCTAAGCGACGTCACCGCGAAAAAGTTTGAGGGTACGAGAAACTGCAAGATCGTAGCATCGTCTGAGGGGCGAAAGGTCGACACGATCAGTCCGACAGGCTTCACAGGGCTACCCTTACCATTGTTTCCTACCGTGTCGAACGCGCGCTCCGTCACGCGGGTAAAAGTATAGGGTCCCACCCCATCCTTACGCTGTTGTTCACGGAAAGTCTTGAGTGTGAGCTGTATACTCTGCATCCACTCCTCGCCGAAGACAGAGGTGTCGCCAGATATCTTCCAATACTCATAGGCCAAGCGGATAGGATAGCAGTGCGAGTCAATCTCCCATTTACGCTCATGTACGCCAGGCTTCATGTCAGTATTATCCGAAGCCCATTCCCCCACCTTGTCAGGTTCCTTATAGAAAGCATTGGCATAGGGGTCGAGTATGATGCAACGGAACTGGCGCAAAATGACTCCAGCAATCATCTTGCGCAACGCCTCATCGTCGTTGATGAAGGGAAGGTATGTCCATACCTGTGCTCCTGAGTCGCGTAACCACATCGCGTGGATATCGCCCGTGTATACGAACGTGTCGCCCTCCCCATTGGGGTGCACAGTAGTATCCAGCGTGTTGGGCAGACAGTTGGCAAACATCCAAGCCAGCTTTTTGTTTTTCAGCATAGCTGTTGTAGCAGCAATTTTAGCATCTACAGCCTCGGACACGAAGAGTCTGTCAGCTTTGTCAGGACGGTGCGACACATATTCCTGTGCACTACACGATACGGTTGCTGTCAACAAGGAGCAAAGAGCTACTATTCTGAAGTTATGTTTCATGGTTTCTATCAATTATAGATTTACAGATTTGTCTATCTAGGAATAGAGTGACTTGGCAATACCCATCTCTAATCCTCGCAATTCGGCCAGTCCTCGCAATCGGCCTATGCATGAGTAGCCGGGATTGGTCTTCTTATGCAGGTCGTCAATCATCTGGTGGCCATGGTCGGGGCGCATGGGAATGCTTACCCCGCGTCTTTGCTGGAGTTCAAGGAAAGCCTTCATCACACCATACATGTCTATATCGCCTTCCAAATGGTTGGCTTCATGGAAGTTGCCTTCTGCATCGCGCTGCGTACTGCGAAGATGCACGAAATGGATGCGGTCGGCAAAGCGGTGCATTATGGCAGCACAGTCATTGGCACTGCTAACACCCAAGGAACCGGTGCATAGGCAAAGGCCGTTGCTCTCGTTGGGTACGGCATCGGTCAGGGCTTGGAAATCTTCGGCCGTACTTAGTATGCGCGGTAGACCGAGGATGCTCATGGGAGGGTCGTCCGGATGGATCACCAACTTTACGTTTGCTTCGTCTGCAACAGGACATATCTCCTGCAAGAAATAAATAAGATGGTCGCGCAGCGTCTCCGGTGTTATGTCCTTGTATCGGTCGAGCTCATGCTGGAACTGCTGCAAGGTGAAACTCTCTTCCGAACCGGGAAGTCCCGCAATCATGTTGTGTATCAACTGCAGCTTGTCCTCCTCGCTCATCTGTTCGAAGCGGGCCTTCGCTTTCACCTTTTCATGCTCCGTATAGTCTGCCTCTGCGCCCGGACGCTTTAGCAGGAAGAGGTCAAAAGCTACGAATGCAGCACGCTCGAAGCGTAGAGCGCGACTGCCATCGGGTAGCTCGAAAGCCAAGTCGGTGCGTGTCCAGTCGAGTACGGGCATAAAGTTGTAGGTGACGGTG
>JAZRMG010000089.1:0-24031 GCA_045647345.1 Bacteroidaceae bacterium
TATCGCCATGGGTATCGGCACCAGTGAGGTGGCACAGGTGCTCGCCTCGCAGACCATCCTGCAGAGTAAGCCCAAGACCATGCGCATCAATATCGAGGGCGAGTTGGCCGAGGGCGTCACCGCCAAGGACGTGGCGCTCTATATCATGGCACAGCTCACTACCTCGGGTGCTACGGGCTATGCCGTAGAGTATGCAGGATCTACTGTGCGCAACATGAGTATGGAGGGCCGATTGACCCTCTCGAACCTCTCTATCGAGATGGGTTCACGTGCCGGACTCATCGCTCCCGACGAGACCACTTTCGCCTACCTCAAAGGTCGCGAGTATGCTCCCAAGGGCGAGGCATGGGACAAGGCCGTGGAGGAATGGAAGAAGCTCTATTCAGACGAGGACGCCGTGTTCGACAAGGAGGTGACTTTCCGCGCCGAGGACATTGCTCCCCGCATCACCTATGGCACCAACCCCGGTGCAGGTATCGCTATTGACGAATGCATTCCCACGCTTGATGAAATCGCAGAAGAGGACCGTGCACAATTCCTCGCCATGCTCGACTATATGCAGTTTGAACCCGGACAGAAGCTTGAGGGTACTCCCGTCGACTACTGCTTCCTCGGCGCCTGCACCAATGGTCGTATCGAGGACTTCCGTGCCTTTGCCTCTGTGGTAAAGGGCAAGAAGAAGGCTGAGAATGTGGTAGCATGGCTCGTGCCTGGCTCATGGCTCGTGCGCCAGCAGATCATCGATGAGGGCATCGATAAGATACTCGAAGAGGCAGGCTTCGAACTGCGCCTTCCCTCATGCTCATCGTGTCTCGCCATGAACCCCGACAAGGTGCCCGCAGGCAAGCTCTCCATCTCTACCAGCAACCGTAACTTCGTAGGTCGCCAAGGCCCTGGTGCCCGCACCATCCTTGCATCGCCCCTCGTGGTGGCTGCATCGGCGATTACAGGCGTAGTAAGTAGACCCCCTCAGTCCTAACGGACAGCTCCCCCTCTATGGGGAGCGCCATTCGGGATGTTTACAATACTTAGCAAAACATAATAATAGTAATAATATCTGCCCATAACTGTCCGGAGGCTCTCCCCATAGAGGGGGAGATGCCCAGAGGGCAGAGGGGGTCTAAAAGCCTTACCCTCAGGCATACTGTCTGGAGGCTCTCCCCATAGAGGGGGAGATGCCCAAAGGGCAGAGGGGGTCTTCTATATGAAACAGAAATTCAACATCATCCAGTCGACCTGTCTCCCTATTCAGATTGACAATTGCAATACCGACCTCATTATCCCTGCTCGCTACTTGGCCAGCACTACCCGTGACCCCAAGTTTTTCGGTGATGCCTTCATGCACGACCTTCGCTACGACGGTGAAGGAAAGCCCGTGGCAGACTTCGTGATGAACCGCCCCGAGTATAGCGAAGCACCCCGTGAGGGAGTACACGAGATTATCATCGGTGGACAAAACTGGGGCTCAGGCTCCAGCCGCGAGCATGCCGCATGGGCCATCGCAGGCTATGGCGCTCGTGTAGTCATCAGCAGTTCCTTTGCCGACATCCATCGCAACAACCTGCTCAACTGCTTCGTGCTGCCCGTCATCGTGAGCCGCGAGTTCCAGCAGGAGCTGTTCGACACCGTAGCTGCTAATCCTCAGGCTGAGGTACGTGTTGATGTGCCCAACCAGACTGTCACAAATCTTACCACAGGTCATAGTGAGTCGTTCGATATCAATGGCTACAAGAAGTACTGCTTGATGAACGCACTTGACGACATCGATTTCCTGCTTGAGAACAAAGGTAAGATAGAGGAATACGAAGAACGCAGATAATTGGAGCGAAAGCTGAAGTAATGTACTGCAAGGTACGCGAAGATTCACAAGACGATTACAGTGAATTCGCGTACCTTGTGCTTTTATGATTAATAAAGGTGCTGATTGAAGAACAAAAAGGGGCTGTTAGCGTTATTTTGGTGCATGTGACTTTTTGGTAAACATTAATTAAAACCTAACAGTATGAAAAAAGTAATTAGTATGATGGCGTTAGCCGGTTTGTTCTCTGTATCAGTAGCCCAGGCACAAGTGACCGAGGTGGTAGAGATTGCTGAGATCCCAGTCTCAAAGTATAGTGTGCAGACAAATAGTTTCTGGGACAACTGGTTCGTGTCTTTGAATGCTGGTGCTCAGTTCTCTTATCTCTATCCCGAAGGCTCACAGAAGTTCAAGGACCGCATCACCTTCTCCGGACTGGCCTATGTGGGAAAATGGTATACTCCGGGTATGGGTATGCGATTGGCCTACAATGGTATGAAGTTTCAGGGGAATACGAGTAAATTGGATTATATGAATCTGCATATCGATGCGTTGATGAGCGTGACCAATATGTTGATGGGGTATAATTCTGAGCGAGTCTATAATCTGATACCTTATATTGGTATGGGCGCAGTGCGAGTGTTTGACCACAACAGCTATGCCTTTGGTTTCAATGCGGGTCTTATCAATACCTTCCGTCTGAGCGATTCATGGGCTGTAAACCTTGAAATGGGTGCTCTGTTTGCTGACAAGGCCATGGATGGTGCTACTGGTCCCAAGCGTGCCTTTGACGATGTGTTCTCGCTTACTGCCGGTATCACCTATAATATTGGTGGAGACACTTGGAACAACAGTCCCGACATCAGTTCGCTGATTATGATGAATGCTGCAGAGGTGGCGGCTCTTAATGAAGCATTGAGTCAGGAGCAGGCCAGCAATCGTAAATTGCGCAACCAGTTGGCTCAAAAGCCCAAGGAGGTGGTAAAGGAGGTTGTTACTGCCTGTGCTACACCTCCCCAGTCCCTGTTCTTTGAACTCAATTCGGCCAAGTTGGCTTCGCAGAAGGAACTTGTCAACCTCAAGGCTATAGCTGAGATGGCCAAGCAGGACAATGTGAAGTTGCGTATCGTCGGTTATGCCGACAGTGCTACGGGCAATGCGAAGTTCAATCAGGAACTCTCTATGAAGCGTGCGCAGACTATAGCCGATGCGTTGACTGAGCTTGGTGTAAGCAAGAGCAATCTTGTGGTAGAGGGTAAAGGCGGAGTCGCTACACTTGATCCGGCATCCTATAATCGTCGTGTGATTATTGAAGTGATGTAATGTGACGCAATCCGGGCAAGAGAGAGCATTTGTGTTCTCTCTTGCCTCTTTTTAGGTGAAAAGTCAAGTTTTTTGCATAAAAATGAAAAATATTTGTTCATTTGTTTGGTAGTTATAATAAAAAGCTCTACCTTTGCACCGCTTTTCAGAACAACGAAGGCTATCGGGCGTTTAGCTCAGCTGGTTCAGAGCATCTGCCTTACAAGCAGAGGGTCGGCGGTTCGAATCCGTCAACGCCCACAACAATCTGAAGCCTTTGTCGGAGAAGAGCGAGAGTTCTAAATTTTCGGGCGTTTAGCTCAGCTGGTTCAGAGCATCTGCCTTACAAGCAGAGGGTCGGCGGTTCGAATCCGTCAACGCCCACAAGAGAGTTCACTGATGTGAGCTCTTTTTTTGTATATGTGCTTTTGTGGGAGGACGATGACTTTTTATTAGAAAACGGGTGAAATGTAGAAACTTTCGTGTATCTTTGCGTTATACATGGTATAATACGTAATAGACATGGGAAAATCTGCCGGAAAGAAAAACAAGCGCATGAATAAGCGCGCTATGTTCGATGCCCTCATCGACCTGTTCCAACACCATAGCGACCGCGCTCTCACTTACGCTCGCATTTGGAAAGAGTTGCACCTTACCACGCATCCACAGAAGATGCTCTGTGGCGATGTTATCGGTGACCTGCTCCTCGAAGGTAGTTTGGTGGAGACCTCTAACGGGCACTTCCGTCTCAACTTCCAGCAACGCGAACTTATTGGTACTATACAACGTGGCAGCAACGGGCGTATACTCTTTGCGCCCGAGGCCGATGAGGAATCGGTGTACATTGCCGAGCGAAACTCGATGCACGCCTTGCATGGCGATCGTGTGAGGGTGAGCCTCTTTGCCCGCCGTCGTGGACGTGGTATGCCCGAGGGTGAGGTGGTGGAGATCCTTGAGCGTGCCAATGATACCTTCGTGGGCATACTCAAAGTGGAGAAGAATTATGCTTTTCTGCTCACCGAGAGCCGTACGCTCGACAATGATATTTTTATTCCCCGCGACAAGCTTAAGGGCGGCAAGAGCGGCGACAAGGCGGTGGTGAAGATTGTTGACTGGCCTGAAGATGCCCGTAATCCCATAGGTCACGTGGTGGATATCCTCGGCAAAGCGGGAAATAACGACGCGGAGATGCATGCCATACTTGCCGAGTTTGGACTTCCCTATAAGTATCCCATCGCTGTGGAGCAGGCTGCCAACCATATAAGTGACACGATCCCTGCCGACGAGATTGCCCGCCGACTCGACATGCGTGATGTGCTTACCTGCACCATCGACCCGCACGATGCCAAGGACTTTGACGACGCACTCTCCATCCGCGCCATAGGCAAGAACCTGTGGGAGGTGGGCGTACACATCGCTGATGTCACGCACTATGTGGGGGAAGGGGGCATCATCGATAAGGAGGCGCAGCATCGTGCCACCTCGGTATACCTCGTCGACCGCACCATTCCCATGCTGCCCGAACGATTGTGCAACAACATCTGCTCGCTACGTCCGGGTGAGGACAAACTCACCTACTCGGTTATCTTCCACATCGATGACAAGGCGCGCGTGAAGTATCATCAGATAGCTCACACCGTCATCCATAGCAACAGAAGGTATACGTACGAGGAGGTGCAGGATATAATTGAAGGTAGACCCTCTCCAAACCCCTCCCTCTATGGAGGGGCATCGTTCCAGAAAAATCCCTCCATTCCGAAGGCGCTCCCCATAGAGGGGGAGCTGTCCGAAGGACTGAGGGGGGCTGAGGGGGGCTTGGAAGATGCCTTATTAGTTCTCAACTCCCTTGCCCAGCAGCTCCGTGCACAACGTTTCAGCAATGGTGCCATCAACTTCGACCGCGTGGAGGTGCGCTTCGATATTGATGAAACGGGACATCCTGTGAGTGTACACCTCAAGGAGTCCAAGGAGGCGCACCAGCTCATCGAGGAGTTCATGTTGCTTGCCAATCGTACCGTGGCTGAAACCATAGGCAAGGTGCCTGCGAAAAAGGCCAAGGTGTTTCCTTATCGTATACACGATGTGCCCGATCCCGAAAAACTTGACAACCTTGCCCGTCTTGCTTTGCCCTTCGGACATAAGGTGCGCACTACGGGTGACAAGAACGATATAGCCAAGTCGTTCAACAAACTGTTGGCCGACGTCAAGGGTAAGCGCGAACAGCACCTCATCGAGACTGTGTCGCTACGCGCCATGCAGAAGGCTCGTTATAGTACCGACAATATAGGGCATTATGGCCTTGCGTTCGACTATTACACCCACTTCACCTCACCCATCCGCCGTTATCCCGACATGATGGTGCACCGCCTGCTTACACGCTATCTCGACGGTGGACGCTCGGCCAGCAAGCCTAAGTATGAGGAGTTGTGTGAGCACTCGTCGTCGATGGAGCAGCTCGCCGCGTCGGCTGAACGCGCCAGCATTAAGTACAAACAGGTAGAGTATATGGCCGATCGCATGGGTATTGCTTACGATGCTATCATCAGTGGCGTCACCGAATGGGGCATCTATGCTGAGATTATTGAGAACAAGTGCGAGGGACTCATTCCCATGCGCAATCTTGATGACGACTACTACGAGTTTGACGAGCGTAACTACTGTCTTGTAGGTCGCCGCACGCATAAACGCTATGCCTTGGGTGATACGGTCAAGGTGCAGGTAGCCCGTTGTAACCTTGAAAAGAAACAGCTCGACTTCGCTCTGGTAGAGTGAAATCTACGGTGGCCAAACAAAAAAAGCAGACTTTTCGGTCTGCTTTTTTCGTTTCATTACAACACGTATCATGCAAATTCTCCCCAGTCGGTGAGGCGCATGTCACCCTTGCGCATCAAGGCATCGTGCATGCCGAAGGCTGCACGGAGGTTGTGGCAGGTATGACCCTTGGTAGATGCGTGGAGGTAGTCCCACAAGAGCTGTCGGTAGTCGGGATGTGCACAGTTCTCGATGATGGTCTTAGCACGCTCCATGGGGCTTTTGCCGCGCAAGTCGGCGATGCCCTGCTCGGTGATCAGGATGTTGACGCTATGCTCGTTGTGGTCGACATGTGACACCATGGGAACGATGGCGCTGATCTTGCCTTCCTTGGCTATTGAGGGGCATGAGAAGATGGATATGTAGGCATTGCGGGTAAAGTCGCCTGAACCTCCGATACCGTTCATCATCTTGGTGCCGCAAACGTGGGTGGAGTTCACGTTGCCGTAAATGTCGGCTTCGAGGGCTGTGTTCATGGAGATGAGGCCGATGCGGCGTGCCACGGCAGGGTGGTTGGAGATTTCAGAGGGTCGCAGGATGAGTTTGTCCTTGAAGAAATTGATGTCGTCGTAGATGCTCTTTAACCCTTCGTTGCTCACGCTGAGCGAGCAGGTGCTACCAAACTTGCAGCGACCCGAGCGGATGAGGTCGATGACAGAGTCTTGTATCACTTCGGTGTACATTTCGAAGGCGGGTACAGTGGCGTCGGCTCCCAAAGCACCGAGTACGGCATTGGCCACGTTGCCTACACCGCTCTGCAAGGGAAGGAAGGTGGAGGGAATGATACCGCGCTTCAGGTCGCTGATGAGGAACTGTGCTACGTTGTGTCCGATTTGCTGCGTGATAGGGTCGGGGTCGGAGAAGGGGCGTGCCTCGTCGGGGAGGTTTACCTCTACGATACCTACAATCTTGGCTGGGTCTACCTGGATATAGGGTGTGCCGATACGGTCGCTGGGTCTGTATACGGGAATCTCACGGCGTAGGGGTTGGTCTAATGGCTCGTAGATGTCGTGCAGTCCCTTAGGAGCTGTTCCGTAGGCGCTGTTCAGCTCTATGATAATCTTGTCGGCCAGACGCGCTACCGTAGGTGCAATACCCACGCCGGCGGTGAGGTATATCTTACCACAGGGGGTTACGTCGCAAGCTTCGAGGATGGCTACGTCGACTTTGCCCATGAAGCCATAGCGTAGTTCCTGGGCCATTTGCGAGAGGTGGATATCGTTGTAGGCTATCTCACCTGCGTTGACTGCCTTGCGGAAGTCGCCATTGGTGGTGTATGGTGCGCGATAGCGCAGTGCTTTGGCGCGAGTGAGGGCGCCATCGCATGAGTCGCCTGTAGAGGCGCCGGTGAACAGTCCGATTTGGAAGGGACGTCCGGCGGCATGCTCGGCCTCGGCGAGGCGTGCGATTTCGGCAGTTACGGTCTTGGGGGTCCCGGCAGGAGTGAATCCACCCAAGCCTACGTTATATCCATGTTTGACATGGCTTGCAGCTTCGGCTGCGGTGATAATTTTGAAACTCATAGTTCGTAGTTATTTTTTGGTTACTCGTTTCTATACAAAAAAGAGGGGTGTACTATTCGTATTTGCGGGTGAATATTTCTGAATAGATGAAAGCTCGCCGAGCTTCCTCGGGGGTATGAAGTCTGGGACGCTCATTTTTGCCTTCTAAAGGTGTTTGGTCTCTTTCCTCTTTCGTCTTTCCCGATTGGCTGTTCTGAGGTGTTGTGATGTTGCGTACCTTGCTCTTCTTTACTGCTTCTCTGTAGAGTTCGTGATTGATCTGCTTCTCTTCTACCGCTTGTGGATGATGATCGTCGGCATGCTCTATCTCGCTGCTTTCGTGGGGTGCTGGTTCCGGGATGCTTTGTCCAGGCCTGTTGGCTTCAAAAGCGTCGGCCTCTCTCTTGAAGTAGGCTTTTGCTACTATTGCAACGATGCAGATGATGAAAGTGATAATGGATGATGCCATATTCGTGTGGTTTTACATTCATGATTTCATCGCAAAGGTAAGCAATAATACCTTATGTGTAAAGATTTTATAACTATTTCTTCTGTGAATAACTTTTATAACAACAAAAAAGAGGAACTTCACAGCCCCTCTTTCCCAATTTTAACCTAAACCTTAACTATGAAAAAATCTAATGTTTAATGCAAAGTTGAGGCTTTTTTTCTGAACCGCAAAGAAAAAGCATGATTTTTTGTAAAAAAAATAGGTTTGTGCGACTTTTAGCAGGTGAAAGGTTACTAAAAAGCTGTTTTTTGGCGAATTATTCGTAAAATAGCAGTATCTTCGCAGACGAAAAAAGATACACCCGATATGCAGAATGATAAAGATACCATCAAGTATTTATATATAGAGACTTATGGCTGCCAGATGAATGTGGCGGACAGTGAAGTGATAGCTTCGGTGATGAAAATGGCAGGATATGAGCCGTGTGAAGATTTGGAGTCTGCTGATGCGATATTGATTAACACTTGCTCGATACGTGATAATGCGGAACAGAAAATCCTACATCGTCTTGATGCACTGAATGCTTTGCGCAAGAAAGGACGTAAGTTGATAGTCGGTGTGGTTGGCTGTATGGCTGAACGTGTCAAGGAGGAATTGATTGAGAATCATGGAGTGGACCTTGTTGCAGGACCTGATGCCTATCTCTCGTTGCCTGACTTGGTTGCACAGGTGGAGGCAGGGGAAAAGGCGTTGAATGTGGAGCTTTCGACTACGGAGACCTATCGTGATGTCATCCCTTCGAGGGTTTGTAGCAATCATATCTCGGGCTTTGTCTCTATTATGCGTGGGTGTAATAACTTTTGCCATTATTGTATTGTCCCATATACCCGTGGCCGTGAGCGTAGCCGTGACGTAGAGAGTATTCTCAATGAGGTAAATGACTTGGCAGTCAAGGGGTATAAAGAGGTGACGTTGTTGGGTCAGAATGTGAACTCTTATCGTTTTGAACGTGATGGAGAGGTGATAACGTTTCCTGCCTTGTTGCGTATGGTGGCAGCTGCTGTGCCTCAGATGCGTGTGCGCTTTACTACCTCTCATCCTAAAGATATGAGTGATGAGACTCTGCTGGCTATTGCTGAGGTGCCTAATATCTGCAAACATATTCATCTGCCTGTGCAGAGTGGAAGTACCCGTGTGCTTGGACTTATGAATCGTAAGTATACCCGTGAGTGGTATTTGGAGCGTGTAGCGGCTATACGCCGTATCGTGCCTGATTGTGGCCTTAGTACGGATATCTTCTCTGGATTCCATTCGGAAACTGAGGAGGATCATGCGGAGTCACTTTCGCTGATGAGGTTGTGCGAGTATGATTCGGCATTTATGTTCAAGTACAGTGAGCGTCCAGGCACTTATGCCAGTCGTCACTTGCCTGATGATGTCCCTGAAGAGGTTAAGATACGCCGATTGAACGAGATCATAGCCGTGCAGAATGAGTTGTCGGCTGAGAGTAACCGTCGTAGTATCGGAAAAACCTATGAGGTGCTTGTCGAGGGGTACTCAAAGCGGTCGCGCGAACAGCTTTGTGGACGTACCGAACAGAACAAGACCGTAGTGTTTGACAAGGAGAACTATCGCATCGGTGATTTTGTAATGGTGGAGATTGTTGATTCTAGCTCGGCCACTCTCATAGGAAAGCCTGTGCAGAAGGCATAAAAATATCCTTTTTAGGGAGCATTTGCCAAAAGTTCTTAAAATATTGAGGATAATTGCCCTTTTTTGATTACTTTTGTGCCAACTTAGGGTGGAGTGTATCATTGCACTTCCCCTATACTCGCTACATTATAGTGCATGTTCTATGAAACAAAAGAAAAAGAGTGCGATAGACATACAGTTTGTTACGGCATGTATTAGTACTTCATTGGTGCTTCTGTTATTGGGTTCTGTGGTTCTGGTGGTGTTGTCTGCAGGACGTTTGTCTGATCATGTCCGAGAGAATCTGGAGCTTTCGTTACTCCTCAATGATAATACGGATGAAAAGGATATAGAACGTATCGTCAATTATGTGACGATGCAGAATTATACGAAGGAGGTGAACTATATATCCAAGGAGGATATTCTTGCAGAACAGACCGCTTCGATGGGACTTGACCCGACAGAATTTTTGGGCTATAATCCCTATACGGCGTCCATCGAGGTGAAACTTAACGCTGAATATGCCAATACGGACAGTATTGTTCCTATAAAAAATCATTTGATGCGATATACTCAGATCCGCGAGATATCATATCCTAATGAATTGATGGATAATGTGAATGAGAACATACGCAAGATAAGCGCGTTGTTGCTTGTGTTGGCATTGGTGCTCTCGTTGATCTCTTTTGCCTTGATTAATAACACGATAAAACTAACAATCTATTCACAGCGCTTTCTGTTGCATACGATGACGTTGGTGGGGGCCAGCTGGAACTTCATACGACGCCCCTTCTTGATGCGTAATTTGGCTATAGGACTTATCTCGGGCGTTTTGGCTAATGGTATGATAGGTGGCGGTGTCTACTTATTGCTTCGCTATGAGGAACAGATGGCTCATCTCGTTACAATTTCTACCATGGGGGTTGTTGGAGGAAGTGTGATGCTGTTCGGAATGCTGATAACGCTGTCTTGTGCTTATATATCAATCAATCGTTTCCTTAAAATGAAAGCAGGCGACTTGTATTATATCTGATGAGGCTGTAGCATGTGTTAAACTTAAAATCATAATTCAATTTAATATGAAAGAGAAATTTGCCCTTGACAAGACAAACTTTATCCTTATTGCTATAGGAGTTGTTATCATCATTGTTGGACTTCTGTTGATGACTGGGCCCAGCTCTACAGAAACGCATTTCGAGGCGGATATTTTCAGTACACGCCGTATCGTAGTGGCTCCTTTGGTATGTTTCGTGGGATTTGTATTCATGATATTTGCGATTATGTTCAGATCAAAGAATAAGAATAACGGTAATTAATGCGGCTATGAATGTATTTGAAACCATCGTCATTGCTGTCGTTGAGGGGCTGACGGAATTTCTTCCCGTGTCTTCGACTGGACATATGATTATTGCACAGAACCTGTTGGGGGTGGAAAGCACCGATTTTGTGAAGGCTTTTACTTTCATTATCCAGTTTGGCGCCATCCTTTCGGTGTTGGTGCTCTATTGGAAGCGTTTCTTTCAACTAGACCGCTCGCCTCTTCCCGAAGGAACGCCTGCAGTGAAGCGTTTCTTGCATAGGTATGATTTTTATTGGAAACTTTTCGTTGCCTTCATTCCTGCGGCAGTGCTCGGCTTGCTCTTCAGCGATGCTATAGATGCAATGCTCGAGAGGGTAGAGGTGGTTGCCGTGATGCTTATCCTCGGTGGTATATTCATGCTTTTCTGTGATCGTATATTCAATAAAGGTAGTGAGAAAACCCTGCTTACAGAGAGACGTGCCTTTATGATAGGTCTTTTCCAATGTATCTCTATGATTCCAGGGGTTTCTCGTTCGATGGCTACAATCGTGGGCGGTATGTCGCAGCATCTCACACGTAAGGCTGCTGCTGAATTCTCGTTCTTTCTGGCTGTGCCTACCATGCTTGCGGCTACTGCATATAAGATATATGACCTGGTAAAAGAGGGCGGTATGCAGATTATTACCGATAACTTGACTCCTCTGCTGATAGGTAACGCTGTGGCATTTATTGTGGCCTTGTTGGCTATCAAGTTCTTCATCGGATTCGTTACCAAGTATGGCTTCAAAGCTTTTGGATGGTATCGTATCGCTGTGGGCGGCTTAATCTTGGGCTTGCTCTTTTCTGGACATAACTTAACGATTATGTGATGGACTTTAAAGCTGGTGAAATTATTTGTATCGATAAACCTTATACGTGGACCTCGTTTGCGGTAGTTAATAAGGTACGCTATTTGCTGTGCCGTAAAATGGGTGTGAAGAAGCTGAAGGTGGGACATACTGGTACGCTTGACCCTTTAGCGACGGGCGTGATGATACTCTGTACGGGGAAGGCTACGAAACGTATCGAAGAGTTTCAGTATCAAACCAAGGAGTATGTAGCACACATTCGCTTGGGAGCCACTACGCCTTCGTACGATTTGGAAAAGCCTATTGATGCAACCTATCCTACTGGGCATATCACCCGTGAATTGGTAGAAGAGACTTTGAAGAGTTTTATCGGCACAATAGAACAGGTGCCTCCTTCGTTCTCGGCCTGCATGGTGGATGGCAAACGTGCCTATGAGTTGGCACGCAAGGGTGAGGAGGTGCAACTGAAGGCCAAGACACTGGTCATAGATGAGATAGAACTTCTTGAATGTGACTTACCTGACATCGTTATCCGGGTGGTGTGCAGTAAGGGTACCTATATCCGGGCTTTGGCTCGTGATATCGGTGAGGCACTGCAGAGTGGCGCCCATCTTACAGGGTTGGAGCGTACGCGAGTAGGAGACACCACTCTTGCTGATTGTATGGGTATAGATGAGTTTGTTGAATGGTTGGAAGGGGTGGAGCTCGTTGATAACGAAGAGCTCTCCAAAAGCTGATTTTCAAGAATTAAATCATAAGGAATAATAATATGAAACTGTCACAATTTAAATTCAAACTTCCCGAAGAGCGTATCGCATTGGAGCCGACATTCCATCGCGATGATTCCAAATTGATGGTCGTGCATAAGAAAACAGGTGAGATAGAACACCGTTTGTTCAAAGATGTGCTTGACTATTTCGATGAGGGTGATGCCTTCCTCTTCAATGATACACGTGTGTTCCCTGCGCGTCTCTTTGGTAATAAGGAGAAGACAGGTGCCCGTATTGAAGTGTTTTTGCTTCGTGAACTCAATGAGGAGTTCCGTCTGTGGGACGTGCTTGTAGACCCTGCCCGTAAGATACGTATAGGCAATAAACTCTATTTCGGTGATGATAACGCTATGGTGGCTGAGGTGATTGACAATACGACATCTCGTGGCCGTACGCTGCGCTTCCTTTACGATGGACCGCACGATGAATTCAAGGAGGCACTCTATGCATTGGGTGTGGCTCCCCTTCCATATTACATTGATCGTGAGGCTAACGAGGAGGATTTCTCTCGTTTCCAAACTATTTATGCTAAGAACGAAGGTGCTGTAACAGCTCCTGCAGCTGGTCTTCACTTTAGTCGTGAACTGATGAAACGCATGGAGATTAAAGGTGTCGAATCGGCCTTTGTAACTATGCATATCGGTCAAGGAAACTTCCGTGAGATCGATGTGGAGGATCTTACCAAGCATAAGACTGATTCCGAACAGATGTTTGTGGAGCGGGAGGCTACAGAGATTGTGAATAAGGCAAAAGAACAAGGACATAAGGTGTGCGCAATCGGTACGTCTGTGATGCGTGTGCTTGAGACGGCAGTTGGTGCCGACAATCGCCTAAAAGAGTATGAAGGATGGACGAATAAGTTTATTTTCCCTCCCTACGAATTTCACTTTGCGGATGGCCTTATCACTAATTTCCATATGCCCTATTCTACCATGTTGATGCTTACGGCTGCTTATGGTGGCTATGATACGGTGATGCATGCTTACGATGTGGCTTTGGAAGGTGATTATCGTTTCGGCGCATATGGTGATGCTATGCTTATTGTAGACTGATTTTTTTAGATTAGAAGCGATATATGACAGCGTATTTGGGCCTGGGTACCAATCTTGGTAGTGATAAAGCTGCCAATCTGCATCAGGCTGTCAGTTTGATAAACGAACAGGCGGGTCAAGTGCTCGCCTGTTCGTCCTTTATAGAGAGCGAGCCTTGGGGGTTCTGCTCCGAAAATACCTTCCTCAATGCAGTTGTTGCGATTGATACGCCGCATACTCCGAATGAGTTGCTTCGTGTTACTCAGTCTATCGAACGTTCCATGGGACGCACTCATAAAAGTGTCGATGGCTGCTATACTGACCGCGTTATTGATATTGACATACTCCTTTATGATAATCTTGTGGTCGATGAGGCTGAACTTACTATACCGCATCCCCTAATTTGGCAACGTCCGTTTGTGTATGTCCCACTATTGGAGATAGCACCCCATGTTGCACCTCCAGAAACTTTGTAGTCACCTCTCGGGGGTTAGTATAGCCGTATATGCTGCATGGTCTGACAGTAAGTCCTGTGCGCGAAACAGCAAGCTGTCACTTTTGAGTGCTTGCGCAATAGCTCCTTTCTGGTAATAGTAACGGGTTACGATCTCATCAGCAAGCAAGTTGCAAATCTCTGATTTGAAGTTCTCAAAGTCGCGTTCTATATTATGGTTGAATTTTTGCTCTAAAGCCGCAAATTCGGCTGACGCATCCTTTAAGTATCCTTCAAATTCGGCAATCTCTTTAAGAGCTTTGAGTGCCTTGCTGCTTTGACGGTCATAAGTGAAATCTGATGCTTCTACATATTTCTTGAATGCCTCATAAAGGCTGTCGCTTATGGTGAATTGTTCGACAGGGACAATTTGGGTGTGTTGACGTGTATATTCGGTAGAGAAGTCGATGAGTACCTCGTCGTTGGCCAAATAGTAAAGAAGGTTGGGGAGTTGCTCGGCTTTGGATTCTATGTCGGGCATAATGCCACCTCCATCTCTGACGATGCGTCCCGCAGCAGTTCTATATGCTGTGGTCAAGCTGTCAGGGATGCGTTTGATAGTGCCGTCCTCGTTGCGGTGACTATAGTCGATGGCTTGTACGCAGCGTCCCGAAGGGGTGTAGTACTTTGACGTTGTTATTTTGAGCGAAGTGTTGTAGGGTAGCTCGCGGACGGTCTGTACCAATCCCTTGCCATATGTGCGACGTCCCATGATGACACCGCGGTCAAGGTCCTGTATGGCACCAGCGACAATTTCTGACGCCGAGGCACTCTGCTCGTCGACCAATATCGCTAGTGGTATCTTGGTGTCTAAGGGTTCGCGGTGTGTCTTGAAGGTCTGTGTGGCTTGGGGGATTTTTCCACGGGTAGATACAATAGATGTTCCTTTAGGAACGAAAAGCCCGGCAATGTCTACAGCTTCGGATAGTGAACCTCCGCCATTTCCCCTGAGGTCAAGGATGAGGCGTTTTGCGCCACGATTTTTTAGCTCTACAAGTGCCATGCGAACCTCTCGTGCGCAACCTTCTGTGAAACTGTTGAGTAGGATGTATCCAGTGCTGTCAGTAAGAAGGGTGTAATAAGGGACTGGAGGTAGGGCGATGTTGGCACGCGTTAGTTTGACCTCTATGATGCTGTCGGCTGCTCCTGGTCGTTTAGCGCGTACGGTCAATGTAGTCTCGGGTTCGCCACGTAGCTTCTCACTGACTTTGTCTACGGTAAGGCCTTTCAGCTCTTCTCCATTAATTGATAGCAGTATGTCACCGGCACGGAGTCCGGCATTCAGGGCAGGCATACCCTCGTAGGGCTCTACGATAACGACATGGTCGTGTTTGCGATGGTATCTGATGATGGCGCCTACTCCGGCATATTTTCCTGTCATCATCATTTTTAAGTCCTCGTCCTCCTCTTCGGGATAGTATACCGTATAGGGGTCTAACTTGGATACCATGGCATTGATGCCCCCGTCAATAACTTCTGTGATATTTATCGTGTCGACATAGAGCATATCTAATTCGCGGAAGACGGAGTGAAAGATGTTGAGATGCTTGGATATGAGGAAGTTGCGCTCGTCACCTTTAAAGGAAAGGAATATTGCGCATGTTGCCGGTAATAAGGCTATCCATAGCCAATGTTTTTTGAGTTTCATAGATTTCTAATGGTATATAGAACTGCGGATAAGATTACTTTACTCCTGTCAGCAGCCAATGATTTGTTTTATTTCCAACTTTATTTTATCCCACACACAGGTATCCAATTTGGTTCCCACTGTTTGTATCACATGTCCTGCAAGAATTGTGCCGATTGCAGCACATTGTTCTAACTTACAATCGTGCATTAGCCCATACATCACGCCTGCAGCGTAAAAGTCGCCAGCGGCAGTTGTGTCTACGACGTTCTTTACTGGCATCGCTTCTGCGAAGACCTTATGGCCGTCGCACATCGCTGAAGAACCCTTTCTTCCAAGTTTGACTACGGCTATATGACACATCTCGTGAATGTACTCTAATGCCTTGTCGGGTGTGTACCCTGTGAGGGACTTGGCCTCCTCTTCATTAGCGAAGACTATGTCGACGTATTCCGTTACCAACTGACGGAAGAAATCACGGTCGGCTTCCACGATGTTGTAGCTTGCGAGGTCGAGGCATACTTTTACTCCAACCTGCTTGGCTAGCTCCATGGCGCGGAGGATAAGTGCGTGGTTCTGCACAAGGTAACCCTCTACGTACAGATAATCGTATCCGTGTAGCATCTCTTCAGTCAGATATTCTGGGGATATCATGGCTGCAGCTCCGAGGTAGGTGGCGAATGTGCGCTCTCCATCTGGTGATATGAATGTGTAGGCAATGCCTGACTGCTGTGGCAATTGGACTAAATAGGGTTCGATGCCTTTCGCTTTGCAGTTGTTGGCAAAGAGGCGTCCTGTGGCATCGTTGCCTACTGCGCCGATGAATCCAGGACGCATGCCGAGATTGGCGAGTGCCAACATCGTGTTGCCTGCTGATCCGCCGGTTGCCTGTGTCGCATTCAGGGATTCGAAACATGACTGTATGCGCTGTTGCTCTTCATCGCTGATGAGGGTCATGCTACCCTTGGGTAAACCGAATGTGTGTAGCAATTCATCGTTGTCTATAGTCGCCAAAGTGTCCACTAAAGCGTTGCCGATACCTATAATTTTCTTCATTTTTGTGTTTCCTTTCTATTTTTTCGCAATTTTTTTGGCAAAGTTATTGCATATTTCAAAATATCCTACTAATTTTGCAGCGCAATTGAGAGAAAAATGCGAAAAACTTATGAACGCAGCTCTCAAGAGCCCCAAAATTCTTCGTTAGCTCAGTCGGTTAGAGCATCTGACTGTTAATCAGAGGGTCCTTGGTTCAAGTCCAAGACGAAGAGCAAGATTTTAAGGGTTAGATAATTATTCTTCGTTAGCTCAGTCGGTTAGAGCATCTGACTGTTAATCAGAGGGTCCTTGGTTCAAGTCCAAGACGAAGAGCAGGGAGGTTCATCGTGAGATGAGCCTCTTTTGTTTCTTCCCTTTTGATATTTTTGGTTCAGTTAGGACTAATTCTTGACTACTTTTGTGGCTTTATCTCAGAAAATTTCGAATAAATTTGGAATTTCGTTCGGTTTGCACTAATTTTGCACCCGCAAAAGTGAAAGTATCAATTTATAAACAATTAAACCTATGTATTTAAACGCTGAGAAAAAGCAAGAAATCTTTGGACAATACGGAAAGTCTAACACTGATACTGGCTCACCTGAAGCTCAGATTGCATTGTTTTCATACCGTATTTCCCACTTGACGGAACACTTGAAAAAGAACCGTAAAGATTATAGTACAGCAAGAGCATTGACCAAGCTTGTAGGTAAGCGTCGCTCACTCCTCGATTATTTGAAGGATCGCGATATTGCTCGCTACCGCGCTATCGTTAAGGCTCTCGGATTGCGTAAGTAATCATGCCGTATTGCCGGAATCGAAAAAGCGTGCCTTAGCGGTGCGCTTTTTTGTTTATCTATTTCTGGGACGATGATAACAAACTTTTTGTTTTTTTGTTACTACAATTAAAAAAAGATTCCTATCTTTGCACACACATAGTGACCTTGAGTGTTCCGGCATAGATAGTGCCGGGATTCTTTTTGTATCGTTTATGATAGCGGTGGTCAAGAACATGGAATAATAATATAAATAAATATAAAGGAATATTATGGCTTATATGTCACAAGAGGGCTACGATCAATTGTTAGCCGAACTGAAAGAACTGGAGAGCGTAAAGCGTCCCGAGATCTCTCGCCAAATAGCAGAGGCGCGCGATAAGGGTGATCTCTCGGAGAATGCTGAGTATGATGCTGCCAAGGAGGCACAGGGTATGTTGGAGATGAAAATCAACCAATTGAAACTTGTCATCAGCGAAGCACGCATCATTGATACCAGCAAGTTGAAGACTGACACAGTGCAGGTGCTTACCAAGGTGGAGTTGAAGAATATGAAGACTGGCATGAAAATGTGCTATGCTATCGTGCCTGAGAGTGAGGCCAATCTGAAGGCTGGGAAAATCTCAGTGAACACCCCCATCGCTCAGGGTCTGCTCGGAAAGAAACCGGGTGATGTGGCTGACATCAAGACTCCTGGTGGCATGATTAGTCTGGAGGTACTCAGTATTAGCATTGCATAATACCATGGCAAGTATATTTAGTAGAATCGTGGCAGGTGAGATCCCCTGCTATAAAGTGTTTGAAGACGAGCGCTACTTTGCCTTTCTTGATATTAATCCGATGGTGAAGGGGCATACTTTGGTTATTCCCAAACGTGAAGTGGACTATATCTTTGACCTCGAAGATGAGGAACTCGCAGGACTTCACCTCTTTGCCAAGAAGGTGGCAGAGGCTCAGAAAAAGGCTTTCCCTTGCCAACGCATCGGTATGGCTGTGCTTGGCATGGAGGTGCCTCATGCGCACATTCATCTTATCCCCCTGCAGCGCGAGAGTGACATGCTGTTCAGTAATCCCAAGCTCACGTTCACTCCTGAGGAGTTCGCAGCCATTGCAGCAGCTATACGCGAGCAACTCTAATTCTATTGTAGGATGGTTATTGCAAATCTTAAGCCGCATCGAAAGGTGCGGCCTTCTTTTATTTGATGCCTTCCGTTCCCTATTTCTTTGTATGGTTGCGATAGAATTCGTAAGATTTTGCTGCCTACTATCATCTTTTTTTCGTATTTTTGCCAAAAGAAGAATTATTAGTGCATTGTTATGGAAAAGAAACGAATAGTGATAGTAGGCCCGGCCTATCCGTATCGGGGTGGTATAGCCGACTTTAATGAGCGGTTGGCACGGGAGTTTCAGCGTGAAGGACATGAGGTGCTGATCTATACTTTTACGCTGCAGTATCCGGGTTTTCTCTTTCCTGGTACTACGCAATATTCTACTAGTGCTGCACCTGCGGATCTGAATATCGTACGCAGGATAAATTCGGTCAATCCATTCAACTGGCTGAAGGTAGGGCGTGAGATACGCAGTCAACGTCCTGATATGGTGATGATTCGTTTTTGGTTACCCTTCTTGGCTCCGTGTTTGGGTACGATAGCCCGTGTGGTGTGTCGTGACAAGCATATCCGTGTGGTCGGGTTGCTTGACAATGTCATTCCTCATGAGCACCGTATCGGTGACCGTCTTTTTGCACGTTATATGATCAAGTCCCTTGAGGGCTATGTCGCTATGTCGGAGTCCGTACTGAAGGATGCCCGTAGTTTCGATGACACTTTGCCCTATGGGCTTACCCACCATCCGCTCTACGATAACTTTGGAGCTAAAGTGTCGAGGGATGAGGCTATCAGTGAGTTAGGGCTTGATGCCGATACACGGTATATTCTTTTCTTTGGTCTTATCCGTGACTACAAGGGGTTGGATCTACTCCTTCGTGCCTTTGCCGATAGCCGTTTGCGTGATAAAAAAGTGAAACTTATCGTGGCAGGTGAGTTTTATAGTAATGCAGAAATGTATGAGCGCTTGGAGTGCGAATTGTGTCTTGCGGAGCATATCGTATGGTGCAAGGAGTTTGTGCCTGCCGACAAGGTGCGTTATTACTTTGCTGCCGCCGACCTTGTAGCCCAGCCCTACAAGACTGCTACGCAAAGTGGTATCACACAGATTGCGTATCATTTCGAACGTCCTATGCTCGTGACCAATGTAGGTGGACTAGCTGAAACTGTTCCCCATGGTAAGGTGGGGTATGTGGTTGAACCCGATGCGAAGGAGATTGCCGATGCTTTGGTGGATTTTGTGGACCATCGCTCTGAGGCTGACTTCCGTGATGGTATTCTTGAAGAGAAGGCCAAGTATGCGTGGAGCAATATGACCGCGATGCTCTTTGACGTTGCCACTCAATCCAAATCATAAGTCTGGTATGCGTGTACTTATCATCAATACCACCGAACGACAAGGAGGACCTGCCATTGCGGCTTATCGTCTTACAGAGGCATTGAAGAATAATGGCATTAAGGCCAAGATGTTGGTGCGTAGGAAAAGTACCGAACAGGTGACTACCGTCGTGGCTGAGCGTAGCTTGGCCAATTGGCTTACCACGTTGTGGGAACGTCTTTCAGTAGCTCTTCATACGCATTTCCGTCGCAATCGTATTTACGCCATTGACCTGGGCCATTCTGGTGGCGATATCACTGCATTGCCTGAGTTTAAACAGGCCGACATCATCCATTTGCACTGGATAAATAGTGGTATGTTGTCACTATCCTCTGTAGAGAAAATCATAGCTTCGGGCAAACCCATCGTATGGACGCTTCATGATATGTGGCCCTTTACAGGTGTCTGTCATTATGCTCACGATTGCGATCATTATACGGAGCATTGCCACGATTGCCCACAGTTGAGTAGCCGCAAGCATCGTGATATGGCCTACAAAATATTCAATCATAAAGTTCAACTGTTGCAAGGCACTCACATTCAGTTTGTAGCCTGTAGCCGATGGCTTGGTAATATGGCAGGCAATAGTCGTCTGCTACAAGGACAGAAGGTTGCGTGTATCCCTAATGCTATTAATACCAATCTTTTTCGTCCGCGCGACAAATGCAAGGCGCGTGAGGTTATTGGATTGCCTCGTGACAAGCGTTTGGTACTCTTCAGTTCGCATACGTTAGACGATGAGCGCAAGGGGCTTCATTATCTGAAAGAGGCCATGAGGCGTCTTGTGGCCGAACATTCAAAATGGAAGGATGGCCTGGGACTTGTACTCTTGGGAAAGCACATCGACCCCTCAATGTGTCGCGATATCCCCGTTGATGTATATCCTCTTCACTACATCAATAGCGAGAAACAGTTGGTTGATATCTATAATGCCGTAGATCTCTTGGCTATTCCATCGCTACAAGATAACTTACCCAATACTGTAGTCGAGGCTATGGCATGTGGAGTACCCTGCATAGGATTCAATGTTGGCGGTATTCCTGAGATGATAGACCATTTACACAATGGTTATATTGCCGAGTACAAGAATGTGAGCGACCTTGCTGCAGGCATCCATTGGCTTCTTACTGAGGGCGAATACGAGATCCTCAGTCGTGAGGCTGCACGAAAGGCAGCGAACACCTATGGTGAAAATAGTGTTGCCATGAAGTACATTGGTATATACAACCGTATGACTGGAAGAAACGATTAATATATAAATTATAAATATTAAGTATCATGTTTACAAAAGAAACCTATATCCAACGTCGTCAGCAGCTCAAAGCAACGCTGAAGAGTGGCCTCTGCCTTTTCCTTGGTAACGACGAGTGTGGTATGAACTATGCCGACAATACCTATCACTATCGTCAAGACTCTACATTCCTCTACTACTTTGGCTCTGACTATGCCGGTCTTGCCGCTATCATTGACATTGACGAAGACCGCGAAATCATCTTTGGCGACGAACTCACTATCGACAGCATTATTTGGATGGGCATTCAGCCTACCATCAGTGAGAAAAGCGAGTGCGTAGGTATCCGCGAGACTCTCCCTATGAACGAGCTTAAGAGCTATCTCGATCGGGCAGTTGCTAAAGGTCAGCCCATACATTACCTTCCTCCTTATCGTGGCGACCATAAATTGTGGCTTGCAGAGTTGTTGGGCAAGCATCCTGCCGAACTTGCTGCAGGCTCATCCGTGCCTTTCATTCGTGCCGTCGTTGACCAACGCAACTATAAAAGTGCCGAGGAGATAGCACAGATTGAGGAAGCTATCGCAACCAGTGTAGAGATGCACAAGACAGCCATGCGCATGGTGCGCCCCGGTATCAAGGAAAGCGAAGTGGCGGCAGCCGTCACTGAGGTAGCCATGCGTCATGGCGGCAATCTTTCGTTCCCTGTTATTGCTACCATCAATGGGCAGACTCTTCACAACCATTGCCACAGCAACGTGCTTAAGGAAGGCCAACTTTTCCTTCTTGATGCTGGTGCCGAGAATACCATGCACTATGCAGGTGATCTTACTTCTACCATGCCCGTATCGGGACATTTCACTGAGCGTCAGAAGACAGTCTATGACATCAACCTCCGTGCCTATCGCACTGCCGTAGCTGCCCTTCGCCCTGGCATTACCTATCGCGAGGTACACATGATGGCCGTCACCGAAATATGTAAGGGAATGAAGGAACTAGGTCTACTCAAGGGCGATCCAGCTGAAGCAGCCAACGTAGGTGCCTATGCTCTCTTCATGCCTCACGGCTTGGGCCACATGATGGGACTTGACGTACACGACATGGAGAATCTTGGTGAGGTATATGTGGGCTACGACGGTCAACCCAAAAGTACACAGTTTGGTTTCAAGTCGTTGCGTCTTGCCCGTACACTTGAACCGGGCTTCGTCTTCACCATCGAACCGGGTATCTACTTTATCCCTGAACTCATCGACAAGTGGCGTGCCGAGAAGCAATTCAATGATTTCATCTGCTACGACAAGCTCGATGCATGGAAAGATTTTGGTGGTATTCGCAATGAAGAGGACTACCTCATCACTTCCGAAGGTTCGCGTCATCTTGGTCCACACAAGCCCTGCTCTACCGAAGAGATTGAGACTGAGTGTAACCGATAATCGACTTAGTAGAACAATAAGAGAGCGGCTATTTAGCACCATACCTTTAGCTTCATAAAGGAGTGTCTCCCTCATCACATAAGGATGAGTGGCAGCGCGGAGCATTAGCGCTGCTTGCGACGAAGGAGGGCTTTAGCCCTCCCCGAGGAGTGGTGTCACATCAGCATGAGTGACACCCACAGCAGCCCCAGGCCGCGCAATATACGGATGAAGGGGGAGACCCCTCCCATCCTCCCCTCTACGCACTCCGTTTGTAACGCCCCCGCCCTTCGGGCACCCACGACTCCGTCGTGCAGAGCACTGCACTCCCCTCGCTCAGCACGGCTTGCCATTGAGGCAACCCTCTGAAGGCTTCGCTCGCTATAAACAGAGGGGGAGTTGGGAGCTTCGGTCATCGCGCAGGGGAGAAGAACAGCAAGGCCAAGTTGCCTGCACTCACCTATATGGGCGTGCTCGACGAGGCCAAGTATAAGGAATATTTGAAGAAGTGCGAGGCTCAGGGCACCAAGCCGCTCGGCTCACGCCGTGCCGAGTTCATGCGCCCCACGGGTCTCTTGATGCTCGACTTTGACCATGTGGGCAATGTGCGAGCACTCTACGACCATGTGCTGAATGCGTTTCAGAAGCATGGCGTACATACGGAACCCTATCTTGCCCTTGCTCATATCACGCCCAGTGGTGATGGACTGCGTCTTGTGCTGAAACGCACCGTGGGGCTTACTATCGAGCAAGACCAGCAAGACTGGTGCAAGTTCATAGATGGCGTTACTCCCGATGCCGCGTGCAAGGACATCTCGCGCCTTTCCTTTGCGCCCATGCAGAGCGAGGTACTCTACTATAATCCGAGTCTGCTGTTTGCTGAGCTGCCCCCTCAAGAAGATTATCCCGATGGCTCGCTCTTCTCAGGAGTCGCTTTCCGCGATGGTGTCATCCCGAGCAACGCGAGGGATCTCGCAGAGTCTCCTGCAAAGTCCCAGCGCGAGATTCTTCGCGTTGCTCAGAATGACATGCAGGATGGGGCATCGTATGACACGGAGTATCGCGGAGTGCCTTACTCGGAGATTGTAAAGCGCTTGGAGGAGCAGTTGGGCGGCCGCCCCGAGCACGGAGCACGCAACTCGTTCATCTTCTCCATGGCCTGCAACCTGCGCTACGTATGCAACGATGATGCTGCATGGATAGCCAGTATCCTCCCTACCTATGGCGAGGATGCGCAGAAGCACCGCACCACGATACAGAGTGCCGTGAACCGCCCCATGAGTCGCGAGATGCCCGAAACCTTGAAGCGCGCCCTTGGCGTGGCCAAGGCCTGCGCTGACAATGGACAATTGACAATGGACAATGGACAATTGGCTCCTCCCGCCCTGCCCGAAGTGCTCCCTCAGCCCGTGAGTCTGCTCGTGGAGCGCATCCCCGAACGTATGCGTGCGGCAGCAGCCATGGCGGTGTT
>JAZRMG010000090.1:0-8828 GCA_045647345.1 Bacteroidaceae bacterium
CAAGAACTACCGCATCCAGGTGTCTAACGATGCACAGAACTGGGGTGAACCCGTAGCAGAGGGTGCCTTCGCTAACGACAATAAGCTGAAGCGCGTGATGTTTGACAAGCCCGTGAAGGCACGTTACATCCGCTTCACCGCTCTCAGCTCACAGGCTGGCGACGACTTCGCTTCAGGTGCTGAGCTTGGTATCTTGGCTGAGTAATACACATCGTTCGATAAAGATAACAACTTAACGAACAAATAATAGAACCGCCTTCCCACTCGAGTGGAAAGGCGATTTCTATTACAATCAGATCAGAAAACTGGCCCGATGGCGTCCTCGGTCTTAAGTCACACCGGTTACAGTAGAAGAGTTGGTCTAAAGTTTATTGCCTTACACCCTCAAACTCGACAGAGGCTACTCCCAACACATAAGTGATGTCAAGCACGCCATCTTCAAAGTCGCCATATACCAATACCGACTTGTCTCCTACAGTAGCGGAACCAGTCAAAGAGGTCTCGCCACGCACCGTAGGCCCCACAAAGCAACGAGCCGTGACAACACCAAAGTCAAGACTGCTCCCTACTAATGTGGCCATCGTAGGGCTAAGATATTTAGCTAGATTGAGATCAAGAGCAATATTCACATAAGCCTCGTCAGCCTTGGAAACAACAGCCTCATAAGGAATCTCAACATCATAGTCATCAATCCCAGGAAGGTCAAAGTCGATATCCATAGTGCCCTTATAAGTACCTGAAATGGCATCGGATATTACTCCATGGTCACATGAGGTCATCAAACCCAAGGTGCAGAGGGCTGCACAAAGATACAATGAAATTCTTTTCATACTACTTTCAGTTTTTATGGTTTACACGACAAAGATAGAAAGCAAATCTGAAAAGATTCTGAAAAAATAAAGGAAATAATGCGTATATATCTTTACAAGATACTACTCTTTTATCTCATCGAAATCTACATATTCACCATCGTTCTTATCGAATATCTTCTCGCGCCTCTTACCGCCCGAAGGGGTAGCATGCTGCGACTGTCGAGCCGATTGTCTAGGCTGTTCAGCATGATTATCACTACGATTCGTTTCATAATGCCGACGAAAGGTTCGACCAAAAAGAAGGCTAAACAGACCACGTATGATAGAACTACCTATTGCAAATATAAATAGAAAGACAAGAAATAACATAAAAAAGAATCCTAACAACATCGTTTTTTCAGTTAATCGTTACAATAAAGAATATACAAATGGTGTGCCAATAAGGTTCACCAAGTGATTATCCCCTTTTTTGTGTCAAAACTGACAGAACGATATACCATCCTATGACAGCAGACAGGCCATTGAGACCAAGTAGAATGAGTAGTATGAAACTGACAAGGAGGAAGATATAAGCCGTGCGATTACTCTGCCATGTGAGGTTCTTGAATTTAAGTGAGAACATGGGTATCTCGGCTACCAATAGCCACGAGAAGAGTAATACTAATGCTATCACCACTATCCAACCATAGGTGTGAGCCACTATGACATCATGTGAGCCAATAACTAAAGCACCCCAAAAGAGAGCATTAGCAGGTGTAGGCAATCCAATGAACGAACTGGTTTGACGCTCGTCGACGTTAAACTTAGCCAAACGCAAGGCTGAAAAAGCGACCAGCAAGAATGCAGCGAATGGCATGACGAAGGCCAACAGCATATCGAGATGCACATCGGCACACTCACGCAACCAACTATATACCATAGCAGCAGGAGCAAAACCAAAGGTGATAACATCAGCCAGCGAATCAAGCTCCTTACCGATGGGAGAACTCACCTTCAAGGCACGCGCCGTAAGCCCATCGAAGAAGTCGAACATGGCACCTGCTATGATGAATGCGAGAGCAAATGGATAAACTCCTTCGAATGCGTAAAGAGCAGCCACACAGCCCGAAAGGAGATTGCAGCAAGTGATGGTGTTGGGGATATGACGACGCATGGCTATATGAAACCTTTTTATTTCAACTTTGCTATTACTGTCTGATTACCTATAGTCTTCTGATTCATATCGACACAGACCTCTGTACCAACTGGCAAGTATACATCGACACGTGAACCAAGCTTAATGAAGCCAAAATGTTCGTCAATGAAGCATTCCTCACCGGCCTTGGCGTAGGTTACAATGCGGCGTGCCATGGCACCAGCAATCTGACGCACCATCACCTCCTTGCCATCGGGAGTCTCAATGACTACCATAGAACGCTCATTATCGGTACTGGCCTTAGGCAAGAAAGCACGATGGAACTTTCCATTATCATGGGTCACCTTCTTCACTACACCATCTACAGGGTACCAGTTGGCATGCACATTGAGAGGACTCATAAAGATAGAGAGCATCAAACGACGATCATGGAAGTAATCAGGCTCTTCAACCTCTTCGATAACCACAATCTTACCATCGGCAGGAGCAACCACAATCCCCTCCGTCTCTTCACCAGGGAAACGACGAGGAGGACAACGGAAGAAATTGACTAGCAATAGATATAGAGTAGTAGTGAATACAGCTATGATAATAAATAGCCAACGCAATTCGGGATAGGTGAAATAATAGACGACTGCATTAACAAACAGCCATACAAAAAAGCCAACAGTTAGTTGATGGGTTCCTTCTTGATGAAGGCGTATTTTACGGAGTTTTCGCATAGTATACATTGTTTGAATTGTGCAAATGTAAACTTAATCTGCCAATAGTGCAAGAAAAAGGAGCAATAATTACTTTTTTGAAACAAGGATTGCTCTAAAACATCAAAAAGCAGGAACACAATCCTCCATTTTCGTATATTTTACCATCCACGTTCGGAATATTTCATAAAAAAGCTGTAACTTTACCCGATAAATCAAAATGCTATGAGCGACGAACTAAATATGCCCATCGAAGAGCAGGTAGCGTATACCGATGACAACATACGCCACTTGAGTGATATGGAACACGTGCGTCTGCGCCCTGGTATGTATATCGGAAAGTTGGGCGACGGTACGCAGAACGACGACGGTATCTACGTATTGCTGAAGGAGATCATCGACAACTCCATCGACGAGTTCAAGATGCATGCCGGCAAGCGCATCGAGATTGAGGTCACCGACCACAAGCGGGTAAGCGTGCGCGACTATGGCCGCGGTATCCCTCAGGGCAAGCTTGTAGAGGCGGTAAGCGTACTCAATACGGGCGGTAAGTACGACAGTAAGGCCTTCAAGAAGAGTGTAGGCCTCAATGGCGTGGGTGTAAAGGCGGTGAATGCCCTCAGCTCGCACTTCGAAGCCAGCTCCTACCGAGATGGTAAGGTGCGCACCGTGGTATTCGAGAAGGGCAACCTCATCAGCGACACTACCACCGATGCAGGTCCAGAAGAGTCGGGCACGCGCATCCTCTTTGAGCCCGACAACACGTTGTTCGTGGGCTACTCGTTCCGCACGGCCTACATAGAGACGATGCTGCGCAACTATACCTACCTGAACACGGGCCTCACCATCATGTTCAACGGCAAGCGCATCCTCTCGCGCAATGGTCTGGTAGACCTGCTTACCGACAATATGACGGCTGCGACGCTCTATCCCATCATACACCTCAAGACTGAGGACATAGAGATAGCCTTCACCCATACCGACCAGTATGGCGAGGAGTACTACTCCTTCGTCAATGGCCAGCATACCACACAGGGCGGTACGCACCAGAGCGCTTTCAAGGAGCATATAGCCCGCACCATCAAGGAATTTTACAATAAAAACCACGAATTCACCGATATCCGCAACGGTATCGTGGGCGCCATCGCCATCAACGTGGAGGAGCCCGTCTTCGAGAGTCAGACCAAGGTGAAGCTGGGCTCTACGGCTATGGAGCCCGGGGGCCGCAGCCTCAACAAGTTTGTGGGCGACTTCATCAAGACCGAGGTGGACAACTACTTGCACCGCAACACTGATGTGGCCGATACCATGCTGCAGAAGATACAGGAGAGCGAGAAGGAGCGCAAGGCCATCGCTGGCGTCACCAAGATAGCCCGTGAGCGGGCCAAGAAGGTCAATATGCACAACCGCAAGCTGCGCGACTGCCGCATCCATCTCAACGACGCCAAGGGCGACCGCACCGACGAGTCGTGCATCTTCATCACCGAGGGTGACTCAGCCAGCGGCTCCATCACCAAGAGCCGCGACGTGAACACACAGGCTGTATTCAGCCTGCGCGGTAAGCCCCTCAACTCGTTCGGCCTCACCAAGAAGGTAGTTTACGAGAATGAGGAGTTCAACCTCTTGCAAGCCGCACTCAACATTGAGGACGGCCTCGAGGGCTTGCGCTACAACAAGGTTATCGTAGCTACCGATGCCGATGTCGACGGTATGCACATCCGTCTCTTGATGATCACCTTCTTCTTGCAGTTCTTCCCCGACCTCATCAAGAAGGGGCACGTATACATCTTGCAGACTCCCCTCTTCCGTGTTCGTAACAAGAAGCGCCTCATCAAGGGTTACAAGAAGGAGAATGAGACCGAGCGTGAGCGCAAGAGCGACTTCGTCACTCGCTACTGCTACTCCGAGGAGGAGCGTCTCAAGGCCATCGCCGAGCTTGGCCCCAACCCCGAGATTACCCGATTCAAAGGTCTCGGTGAGATATCGCCCGATGAGTTCAAGCACTTCATCGGCGAGGAGATGCGTCTCGAGCGTGTCACCCTGAGCAAGAACGACACTGTGATGAACCTCCTCGAGTTCTATATGGGGAAAAATACGATGGAGCGCCAAAACTTCATCATCGATAACCTCGTTGTTGAGGAGGATAAACCGGAGGAGGAATGATGAGAACTGCAATTTTTCCCGGTACGTTCGACCCCTTCACTATAGGGCACAATGCATTAGTACGTCGGGCTCTCCAGCTTGTTGACGAGCTGTATATTGCAATCGGCATCAACACCGAGAAGCGCACAATGTTTTCTTTGGAGGAACGCACGGAGCGTATCGCTACACTCTATAAGGAGGAACCACGCATTCATGTGGTGAGTTACGAAGGATTGACCACCGATTTCGCTCAATCCATCGGCGCACAGTTCATCATACGCGGTGTGCGTAATACTATAGATTTCGAGTACGAGCGTAATATAGCTGATGTCAATCGTATGCTCACAGGCATAGAAACCCTGTTGCTTATCAGTGAGCCCGAACATGCCGCCATCAGCAGCAGTATGGTGCGCGAACTGGCCCACTTCGGCAAGGATATCAAACCCTTCATACCATAACACTTAAGCAGAAGCGGCGAATGAGCTCTAACGACTACTGATTCAGACGTTCTTCGCTTCTCGCTCAGAGTAACAAGAATGATAAAAAGGAGGGTGTGTCTGCATGCAGACACACCCTCCTTTTATTAATCGCACAATTAGTTTCCATGTTTCTTATCACCCTTGCCCTTATTGAAGGATTTTGCCCCCGAGAAGCGTTGTGCACGTTGGCTGCGCTTATCGCCTGAGGGATTTCCACCTCTGAATTCACGCTTGCTGCCATCACGGTATTCACGTTTCTCACCTTGAGGACGCACAGCCTTACGCTCACGTGCAGCCTGCATCTTGGCAAACTCATGATGACGTTCATAGAGGGTACTATAGTTTGTATCTTCCTCATAACGTTCGCGATCATTGTGCTCGGCCATCTCGCGCTTGTTTATGCGATGACGATCATCGCCACGACGATTGTTGTCATCATTAAAACGACGGCGAGGACGTTCTTCATCACGCTTCATACCAAAGGTACGTGCTGCACGTTCCTCCCGCTGACGCAAAGGACGGCGCTCTGCTACGGGACGTTCGCTCTTATCGAGCTCCTCACCACTCTCACGGAATTCCTTAAATTTTCCATCAAAAAGTTCATACTTGCGCATCTCGCAAGGAAGAGCACCATTATAAAGAGGGATAATAACCGAAGCTTTAAGACCAATCTTATCGAAACACTCCTTACGATAACTTAGCACCCAGGCATCGTTACCTTTGAAGGCATGCTTGAGGCGTTCACCAATAGTACGATACAAACCTAAAAGGTCATCGGTTGTAATGCGCTCACCATAGGGAGGATTGGTTACCATCAATGCGGGTCCCTCCATTTCCACAAAGTCAGCCATGTCGCGACGTTCGATGGTGATATCCTTAGACAAACCTGCAGCACGCACATTATTAGTAGCGATATTCACCGCCTTCCAATCGATGTCATAACCATATATATGATGTTCGAACTCTCGTTCTGCAGAATCATCATTGTAGATCTCATCGAATAATTCCTGATCAAAGTCAGCCCACTTCTCAAACGCGAACTCCTTACGGAACACACCTGGAGCAATATTTCTTGCAATAAGTGCCGCCTCGATGGGCAAGGTACCCGATCCACACATGGGATCCACAAAATCGGTCTCTCCCTTCCAACCCGTCTGCAACAACATACCTGCAGCCAGCACTTCATTAAGTGGAGCTTCTACAGCCTCCTGGCGGTATCCGCGACGATGGAGCGACTCACCCGAAGAGTCGAGCGACAAAGTACAACGCTCCTGTGCAATATGTATATGAAGTGTAATATCGGGATTAGTCACTTGAACCGAAGGACGCTTACCCTCCTTCTCACGGAAATAGTCAGCAATAGCATCCTTAACGCGGTAGGCCACAAACTTAGAATGGCGGAACTCATCACTATAAACCACTGAATCTACTGCAAAACTGGTGTTCACTGTCATGTAATCCTCCCATTTGATGCGTTTTTTTACGATATCATATATCTCGTCAGCATCCTTGGCGTTAAAATGAAGGATAGGCTTCAGCACACGAATTGCTGTACGCAAGTGGAAGTTAGCACGGTACATCATCGCCTTGTCGCCTGTAAATGATACCATACGGCGGCCTATTTGGATGTCATCGGCACCCAATTCGGTAAGCTCTTTTGCCAAAACCTCTTCCAAGCCTTGGAAGGTCTTAGCGATCAGTTCATAAGTTTTCAATGTCGTATCTATTTTAGGAATGTCTGCAATTAGGATACAAAGGTACAAAAAACGAACGAATAATATTCATACTATTTGCCATGAGCATAAAAAAAACATCAACTCATCTCTTCTGCAACAGTTTCGTACCAGGTGCCACATCCTCGGTAACCCACACATTACCGCCGATAATGGCACCGCGACCAATAGTTATTCGTCCAAGAATCGTACTATTACTATACACTATGACATTATCTTCAAGTATCGGATGCCGATCAATACCCTTGATAGGGTTTCCTTTCGCATCAAGAGGAAAGCTCTTGGCGCCTAGAGTGACCCCTTGATACAACTTAACATGGTCACCTATGATGCTTGTGGCACCTATCACTACACCTGTGCCATGATCAATAGTAAAATATCGACCGATGGTAGCAGCGGGGTGTATGTCGATACCTGTCTCACTATGAGCCATCTCAGTAATAACACGTGGGATAAGTGGAACTCCCAACAAATGCAACTGATGAGCTATACGATAATTGCTCAATGCACGTATCACTGGATAACAGCTGATAACCTCGCCATAGCTTGTAGCTGCCGGATCGCCTTCATAGGCAGCAATAACATCGGTAGCCAACTGCTGACGTATTTGCGGAAGACACTCAATGAACTGCACACAGATTTCCGCAGCAAACTCATGTGTCGCCTTGTGTTGTTTGTCGAAACATAGGGCAGCCAGTATCTGTTCAGTAAGTTTATTATATAAACGCTCTATGTTTACACCTGTATGGAAACCTATTGTCTGACTTGTCACATGTGAATAACCAAAATAGCCTGGAAAGAGAATGGCACGACACAGACCGATGATTTCATCCAAATCGGTAAGCGAAGGGAGCGGAACACCATCACAATGTTGATAAAAGACCTCCTTGCAAGACTCTTGTTCCGTAAGTTCGCGGACGACCTGTCCCAACATATTGCTTAATCTATCAGCTACCATAAACAAAATTCTGTTTCTTCTAATTTTATCACTAACAAGTTTGCTGTAAAGATAAATAAAATGCACGAATAAATGTTTATTTAGTCAAGAAAAGTAGTATCTTCGCAGAAGGGATTCATAACGATTAACCAACTAAATAAGAAAAATGATGAACATAGGTGACAAAGCTCCTGAACGATTGGGCTCAGATGAAAATGGGAAAGAGATATTGCTCAGCAATTATCGTGGCAAGAAGGTAATCCTTTACTTTTATCCAAAGGACAACACCTCTGGGTGCACGGCCGAGGCTTGCAGCCTACGCGACCACTATAACGACCTACAATCCCACGGATACGAAGTGATTGGGGTGAGCACGGACAGCGCGGCCTCACACCGCAAGTTTATTGACAAACACAGCCTCCCCTTCACCTTAATTGCCGACACCGACAAAGAATTAGTACAAACCATGGGTGTATGGGGTGAAAAAAGCATGTACGGACGCTCCTACATGGGAACCTTCCGCACGACCTTCATCATAAATGAAGATGGGATTATCGAACAGATATTTCTCCCGAAACAAATCAAGACCAAAAATCACGCAGAGCAACTATTGGAGAGCAAGCCATAAGATACAGCCACTCAAGGCTCACAATCATATCCAAACGAAACAAGGCCCGCCAAATGGCGAGCCTTGTCTATTTGTTAAACGATAATTCTTAAAGTGAATTACTCTGCGCGGAGTGTGAAGCGCTTGAAGGCAACAACCTTGAGGTCAGCGTCGATTTCCTTCAATACGTCGCGTACGCTCTTCTTAGCCTCCATGATGTCCTCCTGGTTGAGCAAGCAAACCTCCTTCAAGAACTTGCCAAGACGACCCTTAGCGATGTTC
>JAZRMG010000091.1:0-4647 GCA_045647345.1 Bacteroidaceae bacterium
CGACGAGGTCAAGGCAGGCAAGAGCTATCCCCACAAGGAGGCTGGCTACGACTACAGCGTAGCGTTCCATCTCGATGGAGCCAAGGAGGAGCGCGGCACACTGCTCTTCTCGAACAAGGACACCGAGTTCTACCTCAGCAGCCCCATAGACGGCCGCATGGCGTTCGTACGTGACGGTTACCTCAACACCTTCGACTACTACGTACAGGAGGGCAAGAGTGCCGACATCCGCATCGAGTGCACCAACACCGCCACCCGTCTCTTTGTCAACGGTCAGTTGAAGGACGAGCTCAAGCGTGCCAAGCGTTGGGCTTCGGAGAAGACCTCGTACGACTATGTACCCACACTCTTCTTCCCCTTGCAGCAGGCTGGTGACTTCAAGAGCAAAATCACCAAACTGACAGTGACCAAACACTAAGAGTAGAACCCCAAGATGGGAGGGAGGGAGCATTTCCCTCCCTCTTTTTTATGTCCATAAGGGAGAAGAGCTGTACAAAAGAATGTTTTATTGCCACAAAAAAGCGTAAACGGCAAAGTAAATGTTATAAAACATGTTATCGCATGCTTTGTATACGAAGAAATAGTGTTACTTTTACACTCGCTATATTAGGCAAAGTAAACAACACTATTAATAACAAAGAAAAAACAGTATGAAAAGAGCATTTATCGGAGCTATGTGCGGACTTGCACTGCTCACCGCTTGCAACAATGCCCCCAAGGCAACTGAGAACCTCTCAGGACTGAAACGTGCTGACTTCCAATCGGAGCAACAGGGCAAACAGACCGACCTCTACACCCTGACCAACAAGAATGGCATGGAGGTGTGCGTAACCAACTATGGCGGACGTATCGTATCGATCATGGTGCCCGACAAGGATGGCAACATGCAGGATGTGATTATCGGCTACTCAAACATCACGGACTATGCCACCAAGCCCAGCGATTTCGGAGCTTCGGTAGGACGCTATGCCAACCGCATCGCCAACGGTGTAATCACTATCGACGACGTGGTGTATGACCTCCCCAAGAACAACTTCGGTCACTGCTTGCACGGCGGTTGCACCATCGAGCCCGCTCCCGAAGGCTGGCAGTACCAGATGTACGACGTGGAGAAGGTGGCCGACAACCAGATCGTACTCGTGAAGGTGAGCCCCGACGGCGAAGCAGGATTCCCCGGCAACGTGGTAGCCAAGACTACCTATACACTGACCGATGATAACGCTATCGACATCGTGTGGACAGCAACTACCGACAAGAAGACCATCATCAACCAGACCAACCACTGCTACTTTAACCTCAACGGTGATCACCAGATGCCCATCACCAACCATCTGTTGCAGCTCAACGCTGACTACTACACTCCGGTGGACAGCACCTACATGACTACAGGTGAGATTGCTCCCGTAGCAGGTACTCCGATGGACTTCACCGCATTCAAGGAGGTGGGTGCAGAGATCACCAACTTCGACTTTGAGCAGCTGAAGAATGGTAACGGCTATGACCACAACTGGGTGCTCAACACCAAGTGCGACGATACTCAGGTGTGCGCAACACTGAAGAGCCCCGTGACTGGCATCGTACTCGAGGTGTATACCAACGAGCCTGGCTTGCAGTTCTACTCAGGTAACTTCCTCGATGGCACCACCATCGGCAAGGATGGCAAGAACATCAACCAGCGCACCGGCATGTGCTTGGAGACTCAGAAATACCCCGACACTCCCAACAAGAGCCACCTCGAAGGCTGGCCTTCAGCTACACTGGAGCCCGGACAGGAGTATTACAGCCACTGCGTGTATAAGTTCTCTGTAGAGAAATAATCTCGTCTCTGTCATCCTGAGCATCGCGAAGGATCCCGCGCAGGAGCTTTGCGAGAAACATTCATGAGATGCTTCACTCCGTTCAGCATGACACGACTGATGGAATAGAAATAAACCACTAATGGACTAAAGTCCATAGTTTTAGAAACAAAACTAAAGTTTTGTCATCCTGACAGAACGTAGTGTCGGAAGGATCCCGCGCTGGGACTTTTACAAGAGACATTTGCGAGATTGCCTTTAGCCCCTTCGGGCGGCGAACACGTTTCTTCGCGTCGCTCAGAATGACAAAGCAAAACATAAAATTTATAGAAACTAAAGTAGCTGCAATTAATTGCAGGGTTTTAACCCTAAATTAGATAATAAATCATAAATTATAAATCATAAATCAAAAGTAATTATGGCATTATTAGACTGGATTGTCATTGGACTGTTTGCAGCAGCAATGATATGGATTGTAGTGAGTGTGATGAGAAAGCAGAAGGACAACTCTTCTGACTATTTCTTGAGCGGACGCGATGCAACATGGCTTGCTATCGGTACCTCTATCTTTGCATCGAACATCGGTTCGGAACACCTCATCGGTTTGGCCGGTTCAGGAGCTTCAAGCGGTATGGCGATGGCTCACTGGGAGATTCAAGGTTGGATGATCTTGATCCTTGCATGGGTATTCGTACCCTTCTATGAGAGAAGTATGGTACTCACCATGCCTGAGTTCCTGGAGAAGCGCTTCAACAAGCAGTCGCGCACCATCCTCACCTACATCTCGCTCATCAGCTACGTATTGACAAAGGTGGCTGTAACCGTATATGCAGGTGGTGTGGTTTTCCAGCAGGTATTTGGCATTGAGTCAATCAGCATCTTCGGCTGGACAGTAGACTTCTTCTGGGTAGCAGCTATCGGACTTGTATTGCTGACGGCCGTATACACCATTCTTGGTGGTATGGAATCTGTATTGAAGACCTCCGTGTTGCAGACCCCGATCCTCTTGGTTGGTTCAGTCGTTATCCTCGTGCTCGGACTCAAGGAGCTCGGCGGTTGGAACAACATGATGACTCTTTGCGACGTAACTCCCGCATACGAAGGTGCGCAGGGCACAATGATCCATCTCATGCGTGGTAACAACGACCCCCAATATCCTTGGTTGGGTGCACTCATCGGTTCGGCTGTAATCGGTTTCTGGTACTGGTGTACCGACCAGTTCATCGTGCAGCGCGTACTCTCTGGTAAGAACGAGCGCGAGGCTCGTCGTGGTGCTATCTTCGGTGCATACCTCAAGTTGCTCCCCGTGTTCTTGTTCCTCATCCCTGGTATGATTGCCTTCGCTTTGGCTAAGGGCGCTCAGACTGGCGTATTGAACTCAGACCTCGCTCACGCTATGGCTCCCGTATTGAACAATGGTGACGTTGCCTTCCCCTTGCTCGTGGCTAAGTTGCTCCCCGCAGGTTTCAAGGGTGTGGTTGTTTGCGGTATCCTCGCAGCTTTGATGTCTTCATTGGCATCACTCTTCAACTCTTCAGCTATGCTCTACACCATCGACGTTTACAAGGTGAAGCATCCCGACCCCAACCCAGTAATTGCTGAGGATGGTCGCGTAACAGACTCTGAGGAGTATGGTAAGAAGCTCGTTAAGATTGGTCAGATCGCTACCGTTATCATCGTGGCTCTCGGTATCCTCTGGATCCCCGTAATGAAGAGCATCGGTGACGTTCTCTACCTCTACTTGCAGGACGTACAGTCTGTACTCGCTCCGGGTATCGCTGCTGCCTTCTTGATGGGTATCTGCTGGAAACGCGCTACTCCGAAGGGTGGCCAGTGGGCTTTGATCTCAGGTCTCGTGATCGGTATCATCCGCTTGGGTGCCAAGATTCTCTACACCAGCGTAGAGGGTGCTCCCGAAGGCTGGTTCAAGGCTGTATTCTACGACTTCAACTGGTTGTACTTCTGCGGATGCATGTTGGTATTCTGCTTGCTCGTATGTTTCTTCGTGAGTCTCTTCACTCAGCCCAAGGCAGAGAGCGAAATCAAGGGTCTCGTATTCGGCACCTCTACTCCCGAGCAGAAAGAGGCTACCAAGCGTAGCTGGGATAAGTGGGACGTTATCCACACTGTTATCATCCTCGGTATCACCGTAGCATTCTACATCTACTTCTGGTAATAAAGAGTAATGCAACAATATTATTCCCAACATCCAAGGTTCTACCATGCAGTTGACTGCATCATTTTCGGATTCAGCGGAGGAGACCTTAATCTCCTCCTGCTGAAACGAAAATTCGACCCAGGCAAGGGCGAGTGGTCACTGATGGGCGGATTCGTACAAGAGGGTGAGCATATGGACGATGCTGCGAAACGCGTATTGGCCGAGCTCACGGGTCTCACCAACGTGTTTATGGAACAGGTAGGCTCATTCGGCCAAGTGGGTAGAGACCCGGGCGAACGAGTGATATCAACAGCCTACTATGCACTCATCAACATCAACGAATATGACCGCAACCTCGTAGAGGAACACAATGCTTATTGGGTAAAGATCAATGAACTGCCTACCCTACTCTTCGACCACAAACAGATGGTAGACAGAGCGCGTTTGGTGATGAAGGTGCAGGCTGCTATGCAGCCCATCAGCTTCAACCTGCTGCCCGAACATTTTACCCTCACCCAACTGCAAACGCTGTACGAAGCCATCAATGGTGGGCCGATAGACAAACGGAATTTCAGAAAACGAGTTGCTGAAATGGACTATATAGAGAAGACCGAACTCATCGACAAGGTCACATCGCGTCGCGGAGCGGCACTCTACAAGTTCAACATAGCAAAATATCAGGATTCACTGAAG
>JAZRMG010000092.1:0-6285 GCA_045647345.1 Bacteroidaceae bacterium
CCGCGCCGATGGTACTGCGTTTGTGGGAGAGTAGGTAGCCGCCGTTTTTGAAGAGAGGAGTTGTCCGACAGGATGACTCCTCTCGTCGTTTATGGAGTATACTCTGCGTCTCTGGATTATCTAGGGGCTATGGATATTCCAAATGTATTAGGTTTCCTAGATGTGCTAGATGTACTAGATGTACTAGATGTACTAGATGTACTAGATGTTCTAGATATTCTAGATCTACTAGATAATCTATATGTATTAGTCAATCTATAAGTGCTATGGATTCTGTTGCGATTTGCTATTGGACAATAATGTTGGTGATTACTTGTGCTCCAACGTATGCGTTTAGCCGGTTGGTTAGTTCTTGGCGCTGCATGAGAATCTCCTGACGGACAGCAGGTGAGGAGATGCGTATGTAGAGTGTTTGGTTGCGTATTGTGAGGTCCTTGGTGTAGCGTGCGATGATGGGACCCATGACGTGGGACCATCCTTGTATGAGACGGTATTCGTTGAGCGGAGATTCTAATCCTTGTTGACGGAGATATTGCCTTAGGATATCGCCTATTGCTTCAGAGTTGGTTCGTCTCATATATTACCTTCGTTTACGGTTCCTTCGGTTACAGTGTATAGTTTGTAACCAGATGTTTGACGCGCAAGGATGTTGTCCATGTGCCCTCGGTTGACATCAGTGATGAATATCTGTCCGAAATCATCGCTTGATACCAAGCGTATTATTTGCTCTACACGTGAGGCGTCGAGGCGATCGAATATGTCATCGAGCAGAAGTAGGGGAGTGGTTTTTCCTGTCTGGCGGAGGAAGTTGAACTGTGCTAACTTTAGGGCGATCAAGTAGGTTTTGTTTTGTCCCTGTGAGCCTTCTCTTCTTATGGGATAGTCTCCAAGTAGCATGGTGAGGTCATCTTTGTGTATTCCGTGTAGGGAATAACCCATGATGCGGTCTTTGCTGCGTCCGTTGCTGATAGTGTTGAGCAGTGGACCACGGTCGCCATGAGATATGTAGGTTAGTGATACCTTTTCACGGTTATCTGATATCTGTGAATAGAAGTATTGAAAGATGGGTGTCAGGCTCTCGATAAAATTCTGGCGTCGCTTGTATATCACTTCACCTGACTGTGCCATCATTTCTTCCCAGAGTCCGAGGAGTTCCGGGTCGGGTTCTTCTTCTTGTTTGAGTAGGGCATTGCGCTGTTGCAGTGCTTTGTCGTAGGCGATGAGTTGGGATAGATATTCTTTGTCATGTTGCGCTATCGTGATGTCCATGAAGCGTCGGCGCTCTTCGCTTCCTCCCAGAATCAACTCATTGTCTGATGGGGATATCATCACCAAGGGTATGAGTCCCATGTGCTCGGAGAATCGTTGGTAGGCTTTCTGGTTGCGCTTGAATGTCTTTTTCTGTCGGCGTTTCATGCCGCAGTATATTTCCTCTTCGTTTCCTTGCTCACTCTCATATTGTCCTTGAAGCATGAAGAACTCTCCTTCGTGGTTCATTACTTGTGAGTCTATCGGATTGGATGAGCTCTTGCAGAATGAAAGATAATAAATCGCATCAAGAAGATTGGTCTTGCCCATTCCGTTCTGTCCGATAAAGCAGTTTATCTTGGGAGAGAACTCTATATCTGCTTGGCGGATATTTTTGTAGTTAAGTATGGAGAGTCTTTTCAGTATCATTGTCTGTAAATATTGTACGAAGTTACAAATATTCTTTTGAAAATAGAGGTCTAAAGCAAAAAAACAACTTGTTAGGGTAAAAAAAACGTGTTGAAATTTTATCAATCAGCGGAAATAGACTAATTTTGCATTTCGTAATATTGCAGAAATAAAAATAATAAAAATACAGATATGGCAAAACAAGAAATTAAACAGGAGCAGGTGCTCAATGTAGAGGAGGCTGTAAGCCGCTCTGAAGCGTTCGTAAACAAGAACAAGAAGACAATTTTGCTTTCGTTGGCTGCTGTCGTAGTACTCATCGTTGGCGGATTGTTGTTGTCTACTTACTATATCAAGCCCCGCAACCAGAAGGCTGCTGAGGTGCTTAGTGTAGGTGAGCGTTATTTCCAGAATGGTGACTATGAGACTGCACTGAACGGTGACCAGAATGAGTATGCTGGTTTTGAGGCTGTTGCTGACGAATATAGCGGTACAAAGGCTGCTAATTTGGCTAAGGCATACGCAGGTTTGAGTCTTGCGAAGTTGGGTCGCTACGAAGAGGCTATCCCCATGCTTGAGGATTTCAAGGGTGGTGATAAGATGGTAGGTCCTTCGGTGTTGGCCGCTTTGGGTAACTGCTACGCTCAGGTAGGTAATGATGCGTTGGCTGCTTCTACTCTCGTAAAGGCTGCTCACAAGGCTGATAATAACTTGCTTAGCCCTGCATACCTTATTCAGGCTGGTCAGATCTATGAGAAATTGGGCAAGAAGAGCGATGCTTTGAAGGCTTATCAAGAGGTTAAGGATAACTACTACGGCTCTTTCCAGGCTATGGATATCGAGAAGTATATCGAGCGTGTAAAGTAATTAATTAAGCATTGATAGGAATTGGGGCTTAGAGTAGTGCTATATTCTAAGCCCTTTTTTATGTAAAATAATTTTGGTAAAGAACTATGGCAACAGCATATCATAACTTGTCGGCTTACGATATCACATCTGTTCCTGATGCATCGGCTATGAAGTTCGCTATTGTGGTGTCTGAATGGAACGAAAATATTACAGCGGCTCTTCTTCATGGTGCAGAAGAGACTCTGAAGCGCCATGGCGTGCGAGAGGAGAATATCACCGTATGTACTGTACCTGGTAGCTTTGAGCTTACCTATGGTGCGGCCAAGTTTGTACAGAGCGGTGAGGTGGATGCTGTGATCGTGCTTGGCTGTGTGGTACGTGGCGATACTCCCCACTTCGATTATGTGTGTGCAGGCACTACTCAAGGAATTGCGGCACTCAATGCACAAGCAAGCATTCCGGTCATTTTTGGACTCATTACAACTGAGAATATGCAGCAAGCTGAGGATCGTGCGGGAGGTATTCATGGCAATAAGGGTGATGAATGTGCTGTTACTGCAATAAAAATGGTCGATTTCGCTTGCAGATTCAAAAAATAGTTGTAACTTTGCATCGCAATTGAGAAAGACAGTTGTGTAAGGGCAAATTCCAGAGTGGCCAAATGGGGCAGACTGTAAATCTGCTGTCTTTCGACTTCGGTGGTTCGAATCCATCTTTGCCCACAGAAAACAGGAGACGAGTAATCGCCTCCTGTTTTTTTGTATTGCTTCTTCGGTATTGTATTTCTCTGTTATGTTGTGTGGTGGAATTGATTGTTGTCTTTATTCCTCGATTTCTTCTTTTTTGCTTTTCTGCTGCTCCTTTTCTTTCTTGATGCTGTCTTGATATTTTGTCAGCTCCTTGTTCATCTCGTTAAAGGCCCATGCAATGATAGCGGCATCATCAATGAGTCCGGCTACGATGAGGAAGTCGGGGATGATATCGAGGGGTGATACCACGTAGAGCACAGCGGCAACGATGAGCGTGAGGTTCCCCTTGCTATAGTCTTTGTAGTGCCCGGTAGCAACATCTCTGATGTAGTCGCCCATTAGGGTCAGGTGGTCTTTTACGGAGTGCAGGCCATTCTTCTTGATGTATGTGCCTGCCGATAGGGCCAACTTGAGCAGGGTACTGGGCGACTTGATGCACTTGGATGCTTTGGTCATCCATCTGGAGTGCAGGAATTTATTGATGATGTCCATTATGAGGCTCTGTATCGGTTGTCATCCAAGGTGTGGTATTGATCTTTTTTCTCTCATTATTCGTACCACTCTGTCAGTTCGGCATTGGGGTAGTAATGGTGTAGTATCTCGTCGTACTTATAGCCTTTGGCACCCATCACGGCAGCACCTATCTGGCACAATCCTACGCCATGTCCCCAGCCGCGACCATGCAAGGCAAACAAGGGCTTCTCCTCAGGGGTGAGGCCCCTCTTCTCCACCTCGAAGGCACTGCTATACAGGTGTGTATCCGACAATGTGCGGCGTATCTCCAGCTCCTTGCCGATGATGCGCGTAGCCTTGGTGCCTACAATCTGCAGGCGCACGATGCGTCCCGAGGGTCCGCGCTCTATAGGGATGAGGTCTACGATGTCGCCATAGTCGAATCCGCTGCGGCGTCGTACCAGTTCCGACAGCTCCTCTTGCGTATACTCCACCGTCCAGCGGTAGAAGTCGGTAGACTGGTCATAATGGTTGAGCACTTCAGAGAGTATCTCCGGGTCGTCGGTATTGCAGAAGGGGTCGTCCACCACGCTGAGGTAGGGGTGGGGAGTGTCGTCCCAGCAGCTCTCATACAGTTCGCTCTTGCCACCGCAGCACTTGCTGAAGCGGGCGTCGCATACCTCACCCTCGTAGCTGAGCACGATGCCGCGTGTGGCGCGTATGGCCTCAATCACCTGCGGTGTCATCTTGCGGCTCACTCCCTGATAGCGCTGGCAGTGGTCGTCGGCACATACGTCGAAGTGGGTGTGGGCTTCGCGGTCGTACCAACGGATGGCCTCCCCCCTGCCCCTCCTTGGGAGGGGCAGGGGGGAGGCCGTCTTTATCTGTGCCAGCAGCCAACTGCGTGAGATGATGGCGTGTGCCTTGAGCAGTTCTACCGATGAGGTGCCGCTCATCTCTGAGGCGATGACGCTGGTAAGGTAGTCTTCGATGGCGATGCGGTTGATGGCATGCAGCTCGCCGTCGATGATGCGCAGGATGAGTGCACCTTGGAAGGTCTGCGTCTCCTGCTGCTGCCAGTGAAACTCCTTGCCGATGGTGACACCATGGAGGCTGAAGGTGGAGCTTTCAAGCATCACGGAATCTCCATAGACCTGTTCTTCTTTTCCATCGCTTATCACTATATAGGCGTTGCCCGTCTCAGCATCCTTTCTTATCGAAGCCATATAAGTCTGCTTCGTAGGGTTTGTGGACTCTACAAGCTCCCCCTTGGGGGAAGCTGAGGGGGCCGTCATTTCAAACTCAATCTCTTCACCCTGCATGATGCCCACATCGATTGTAGGCTCGATGCGCACACCCACCTCGCAGAGTATCTCCATGGCCTTGGCTGCGGTGAGGCGCTCATAATCCTCGGCGCGTGGAGTCACGATGAGTCCGCACATGTCCAGAGCGCCAGGGCTGATAAGGTATCGGGCATCGCCCTCAGCTGCGTAGCAGTGGGGGCGGTGTGCGTGGCGTGGGATGACGATGAGGTTCACCTGCTCTCCTCTGCGGTAGGCCACCACGTTCATGCGTGGCTCATATTCCCCTTCGGGCAGGGGCAGCATGGCATACAATCTGTCGAAAGCGCTGCTATCCTCGGCATCGTGTATCAGATATACCATGTAGCCGAATGGCGCTATCGCTTGGCACAGCTCTCCATCGGGCACACTCTTGGCATATTTTACCAATGGGATGTCATCGCCTATGCCCGCCTGTAGGTGCAGGTGGTCGGGGGCCGATGCTCCGCACTTGGGGCCGTTGTAGAATACGATATACTCCTCGGGTAAGACCTTTGTGGCCTCTATGAGCGCGTCGTACCCCTCTGTGATGCTTTGCTTGCGGTGTGTGGTGGAGGCTATCGTGTAGTGGTTTCTCAGTATGGGAAACGGGTTTACTAGCCACTCAAACGCTCCGTTGAGCGCTATGCTGCGCTGCTCCTTGGGGCGGTTGGCGGCACACAGGAAGCAGGGCCGTGCGGCAATGCTCGCCTTGTCGATGCTTGCTCCTGTAGAGACTATACGTGCGGGGTTGCACTGCACACGCAGTGCCATGGGCAGCTTGGGCGATGCCAGTGGGCGGCTCCATACGTGGGTCAGTGCCTCGTGGCCTGCATGAGCCATCGGCCACTCGCTCAGCTGAGTATTGAAGAAGGTTTCTAACGGCATGGTCATAATGCAAAATATGTCAACCGCAAAAGTAGACAAAAATACGCATCCGTCAAAGTCTCATGATATGGTTTTGGGTTCACTCATGGCTTTTTAGGCAAATGCCTAAACTATGCCTCTTGCTTTTCTCTTGCGGCGAACTTCGTTTCGTGTTCACAATAGATAACGGGCGTATCTGGTGTTTCCTTTTTTCTTTGAACATAAATTTCCGTGAATTATCCGCGAATTTTCATAAATAATTCGTAAATTCGCAGCGATTCAGCCAGCCCGCAAGGGATGGGGATGGGAGATGAACCGAGTATACCTGATGCCAGAAGACGTCGTGGTACATGGGGTAACTTATGGGAATAGTTGTCAGAAACTTGATGGAT
>JAZRMG010000093.1:0-2980 GCA_045647345.1 Bacteroidaceae bacterium
CTCCTACTTCATCGGGCAGCACTACTATCCCATCAAGTACGATATCAAGGGCATAGGCATCTACTTTGCCCTCGCCCTGCTGCTGTTCGGTGTTTCACAGGTGCTCCCCTTCGAGCATCCCTGGCTACGCATGGGCACCAATACCTTACTGCTCGCCGTCTACCTCGCTTATGTGGTGAAACACGACCTGCCACTAAGTCAGATACCCATCATCAAGCGATGGGTAAAGTAAACGGGTGTAGGCGTGAACGCTTGTGACTTTTTGATACAAAAGAGAATAGTACTAAATACCACTTTGTTCGTGTTTAGTACTATTCCCGTTTAGCTTCGATGGATAATCTTCGCACAACGGTCGTTGAACTGATATATCACATAGTCGGTAATCTGTGGCGTAAGCGATTAGTTTGCCATGTCGCTAATAAACTTTATGCGTACCAGACGGATCTCTTCTTCGGAATAGTCATCACCTAATTCCTCGATGGCTTCATTCACATCGTCGGTTTCTGACTCCTTGAAATATTCGTAAATCTCATCAACCTTATCGTCGTCAAGTACTTCTTCAAGGAAATAGTCAATATCCAGTTTGGTGCCTGAGTAGACGATGCTTTCTACCTCATCTAACAGCTCGTCGAACTCTACTCCCTTGGCCATGGCTATGTCGTCGAGTGCCACTTTGCGGTCGATGCTCTGTATGATGCTAACCTTGAGCTGCGATTTCTTGGCCACAGTGCGTACACGTATGTCTTCGGGGCGTTCTATTTCATTTTCCTCTACATGGCGGCGGATGAGGTCGACGAACTCCTGACCATAGCGTTTGGCCTTTCCTTCACCCACACCTGGGATGTTTTTCAGCTCATCCAGCGTGATAGGGTAGGTTATCGCCATAGCCTCGAGTGATGGGTCTTGGAAGATGACATACGGAGGTAGGTTATGCTTCTTTGACACTTTCTTGCGCAGGTCTTTAAGCATCGAGAATAGGGCAGGGTCTACTACGACTGTACCTCCTCCTCTCATTGGTGCATCTTCGTTCTCTTCTTCTTCGAAGTCGCGATCTTCTACAATCTTAAATGATTTTGGGTTTTTAAGATACTTCTTTCCAGCTGCAGTCATCTTGATCAGGCCGTAGTTTTCAACGTCCTTTTCTATATATCCAGCAATAAGAGCTTGATGTACAACTGCATTCCATGTTTTTTCATCATCTCCAGCACCTGTTCCGAATGTCTCCAGATCGTCATGTTGGTGTGCTATAATCTCCGATGTTTCTTTTCCTAATATGATATTTATCAGATATTCTGACTTGAAATTCTCTTTTACGGCAATTACCGTTTCTAAGAGTGTGCATAATAATTCTTGAGCTTCCACTTGTTTCTTGGGGTTTAAACAATTATCACAATTTCCACAATTCTCCTCTTCGTACGTCTCACCAAAATAGTGGAGCAGCAACTTGCGGCGACATACTGAAGACTCGCAATAGGCGGTAGTCTCCTGCAGCAGTTGTTTGCCTATGTCTTGTTCTGCAATGGGTTTTCCTTCGAGGAATTTCTCTAATTTATGTAAGTCTTTGTTGCTATAAAATGCTATACAGCGTCCTTCTCCTCCATCACGTCCGCCACGTCCGGTCTCTTGGTAATACCCTTCGAGGCTCTTGGGTATATCGTAGTGGATTACATAGCGCACATCCGGTTTGTCGATACCCATTCCGAAAGCGATGGTGGCTACTATCACATCGATACGCTCCATGATGAAGTCGTCCTGTGTTTGCGAGCGCACATTTGAGTCCATGCCGGCATGGTAAGCAGCGGCTGAGATGTCATTGGCCTTGAGTACCTCGGCCAGCTCTTCTACCTTCTTGCGGCTGAGGCAGTAGATGATGCCCGACTTGCCTGGTTGTCCCTTGATGAAGCGTACGATGTCGTGGTCTACATTCTTTGTCTTGGGACGTACCTCGTAATAGAGATTGGCACGGTTAAACGACGAGCAGAACTCTTTGGCTTGCCATATGCCGAGGTTTTTCTTGATGTCATCACGCACCTTGTGTGTGGCAGTAGCGGTGAGGGCGATGACGGGTGCCTTGCATATCTCGTTGATGATAGGACGTATTTTACGGTACTCAGGACGGAAGTCATGCCCCCATTCTGAGATGCAATGTGCCTCATCAATGGCATAGAACGAAATCTTCACATGACGAAGAAACTCTACATTCTCTTCTTTGGTTAAAGATTCCGGAGCTACGTAAAGGAGTTTTGTCTTGCCTGACATGACATCGGCCTTTACCTGCTCTATAGCCGATTTGTTGAGCGACGAGTTGAGGAAATGGGCCACACCATCCTCTTCGCTATAGTTTCGGATAGCGTCGACTTGATTTTTCATCAGTGCAATCAATGGAGAAATGACGATGGCCGTACCCTCCATGATGAGCGAGGGCAACTGGTAGCACAATGACTTGCCGCCTCCAGTAGGCATCAGTACAAAAGTGTCATTTCCCGCAAGCACATTGCGGATGATGGCTTCTTGATCGCCTTTGAATGTGTCGAATCCAAAGTGCGCTTTCAATACTTCCGAAAGGTCAATTCTTGCTGTATCCATATTTCTATAGACCTCTTATCTGCAACCCTTTGATAGGTTTTTGATGAGGAGCACACACAAAGTTAAAAACAAGTTTACCATACTTGCAAACTTTTATGCGTTTTTTTTGACCTAATACTGAAAAAATATTTCCCGCCTCTATTTGGGGTCTTTATTGATGCGGTGATTTATAACAACAGAAACAGCTATCTCACCCCATGGCTGATAGCTGTTTCGGTTATGTCAGAGCCGTTTGGGGGCTTACTCTCCTGCTTGCAGGCGGCTGAGGTTCGACTTCTCCATTTGGCTTTTAGCATAGTCGAGTGTCACCTCGAAATGCTTGTCGCCACGACTGGGGATGTCAAACATGGCATCCATCATGATACCCTCGACGATGCTACGCAAGCCGCGGGCA
>JAZRMG010000094.1:0-9339 GCA_045647345.1 Bacteroidaceae bacterium
GAAAGTAGAGTACGAATACAAGAACATCTACATATCTGCAAGGCATGAGGATGAGCCTGCGCGTGTGATGCACACCATATTTGAGCACCACGATGGCACATGGTGGAAACTCACGGTGATGACTCCCATCTATGAGCGCAACGAGGTCATGAGCACCATACTCGTGGCCACTTTCATCCTGCTCATTGTGATGCTATTGGTCATCATCGGCGTGTTTGCATGGGTATTTGTGCGCCACACACGTCCGCTCTATAGGGTGCTTCGTTACTTGGATTCCTACGCCATTGGCAGACCCCGCCCTTTGCAGAATAAGACCGATGTGACGGAGTTTCAGCAGCTCAACGAATCGGTGGCAGCCTGCATACATCGCATAGAGGAGGTGTATGAGCGTGAGCGCCGCTTCATTGGTGATGCCTCGCACGAGTTGCAGACCCCCCTCGCTGTGTGTCAGAACCGCATTGAGATGATGATGGATGATACCACACTCACCGAGCAGCAGATGGTTGAACTGGCCAAGATGCAGCAGACCATCAGCGAACTCATCCGACTCAACAAAACCCTGCTGTTCCTCTCAAAGATCGAGAATAACCAGTACATCGAGCATACAGATGTGTGTGTCAACACCAAGTTGCGCCATCAGCTGGAGCTGCTTGCCGAGGTATACGAGTCGAAAGCCATCACCATAAACCTCTATGAGAAGGGGCAGTGGACTCTCCGTGCCAACGATGAACTCATATCCTCACTCGTAAGCAATCTCCTGCGCAATGCCTATATACACAGCCTGCCTCATAGCGCTATCGACATATATATAAAGGAGGGCGCATTGAGCATCGCCAATACCAATGATGGGGAGGCACTGGATGCCGCCCGACTCTTCGACCGTTTCTACCGTGGCAATCATGGCATGAAAAACTCCACCGGACTGGGGCTTTCCATCGTGAAGGCCATTTGCGAGTCAAGTCACCTCAAGGTAGGCTATACATTCGAGCAAGGTAAACATATCTTTACCGTTTCTCGTTAATAGGGTATTGTCATCCTGTTCTCTATGACACAAGTCAATGCGTGGATTCGAAAAACTGAAAAAGTTTTGAAAAAAATCACTTTTTTCTCACATTTGCCCGAAATTTCAGAATCTTTTCAGAATTGGGTTCTACCTTTGTCGTGTAAATAATGAGAAATGAATGTAAAACCCTTTTAAACCAGTACTATTATGAAAAAGATTTTTATCGCCCTTGCATGTGTGTTTACTTTGGTGACTAGCGCTTGTGCCGACAACTACCAACCCATCAATCGAGACCAGCTGCCCGAAAAGGCGCAAACCTTCCTTTCCACCTATTTCCCCGAATCGAAGGTGTCATTGATTCGCAAAGAGATAGATGTGATGGAGTTGAGCTACGATGTCATCTTCACCGATGGCTGCAAGGTGGAGTTTGACCGTAAAGGCAACTGGACCGAAGTGGACTGCCTCACTCATCCTGTCCCCGCAGGCATCGTCCCCGAAGCCATCAATAACGTTGTCGGTACCCATTATCCCGAGGCGAAGGTAACCAAGATTGAGCGCGGCCATCGCGAAGTAGATGTAAAGTTGAGTAATCGTGTAGAGCTTACCTTCAACAAGAACTTACAACTTATTGACATTGATTGAAACCGACAAATATTAACGAATCGACTATGTGAGGGATTAATCCCTCACATATTTTTTATAACAACAACGTGCAATAAACATACTTTGCAGAGATAATGCACTCGCTGTGAAAAATATTCAAGCAAGCTTGATATGTTTTCGCCCGCTTATCCGTATCTTTGCAGTAAACAATAGAACAACAATGAAGAAACTTGGTATCCTTGAACTGAATCGTATGAATGTGGTGGACTATCGTGAGGCCGATAAGATGCCTTTCGTAGTAGTTCTCGATAATGTGCGCAGTCTGCACAATGTAGGCTCAGTTTTCCGCACCTCGGATGCCTATCGTGTAGAATGCATTTACCTATGTGGAGTTACTGCTACCCCGCCCTCAGCAGAGATCCACAAGACGGCACTTGGAGCTGAAGACTCTGTAGCATGGCAATATTTCAAAGATACGCTCGAGGCAGTGGAACAGCTACAGCGTGAGGGCTACATAGTATTGTCTATTGAACAAGTACAAGGAAGCATTGCTTTACAGGATTTACATTTAGAGAAGGGGAAAAAATATGCCGTAATCTTCGGCAATGAGGTAAAGGGTGTACAGCAAGAGGTCATAGACCTAAGCAACGGTTGCATAGAGTTACCTCAATATGGCACCAAACATTCACTTAACGTATCTGTTACTGCAGGCATTGTTATTTGGGAGTTCGCCCGACAACTATTGATAAAATAACAACCAAAACAACATAATAAAATGAGAAGAGTATATGATTTCTTAAAAGAAGCCAAAATATATTACTTGGCAACGATAGATGGAGACCAAGCACGTGTGCGTCCATTTGGAACGATAGACCTGTTTGACGGGAGGCTTTATATCATGACCAAGAATGGCAAAAAAGTATCAGACCAGATGAAAGCCAATCCAAAGATAGAGATGACTGCCATGCGTGGCGAAGACTGGATACGCATCACCTGCGAGGCATATATGGATAAGCGCCTTGAAGCAGTAGTGAGTATGGTAGAAGCTCATCCACATCTGGCGCAATTCTATCGTGCCGATGACCCCAACACCGAGGTCTTCTATCTAGCTAACGCTACAGCTATCATCTACAGTACTACTCCTGAACCATTAACAATAAAGTTCTAAAGTTAATGAGCCATCATCACATGCATTTGCATAACGAAGGTACTGGAAGAAACATTCTTTCAGCCTTCTTCATCAATTTGATCTTTACGGTAATCTCGCTCATCGGAGGTTGGCTGACCAATAGTATGGCCATTATTTCCGACTCTATCCATGACCTTGGATGTACACTTTCTATCGCATTAGCTTGGGGATTTGAATGTATTGCCAAGCGCAAGCCCACGAATAATTTCACATTCGGTTTTCGTCGTTTCACACTGCTTGGAGCCTTTGTTAATGCCTTTATCCTACTCAGCGGTTCGTCAGTGGTGCTTTACGAGAGTATCAAGCGTCTATTCTCCCCTGAGGAAGTCAATGCAGAAGGAATGCTGTGGTTTGCTTTACTGGCTATCATATTCAAAGGGTTGGCAGTATGGCGCACATGGAAGGGCAAAAGTGTAAACCAACGTATGGTATCGTTACATCTCTTGGGCGATTGCCTCGGTTGGGTAGCCGTACTCACAGCCAGCGCCGTGATGATGTTTGTTGAGATTCCTTTACTTGACCCTATCCTTTCAGTGTGCATATCGCTCTACATCCTTTATAATGTGGTACACAATCTGATTGTAGCCTTCCGTATCGTGCTTGATGGAGTTCCCTCTGATATTGACTATGTTGCATTAAAGGCTGAGATTGTGGCACTTCCGGGAATTAACGGAGTAGACACGCTGCATGTATGGAGTATGGATAATGAACACCATGTTGCTGAAGTAAGGTTGACAACTTCATTAACTAATCTTGATGAAATAGAGTCGCTCAAAGTAGCGTTACGTACACTTTTTGAGAATTATCGGATAGGAGAAAGCACCATTGAGGTTTGCCCTCGAAATAAGTAAAAGCTTTTATCCTGTTGGAATTTTTATCACAAACAAGTCCGAGTATAGGCTTTACTTAACAAACAGAATCTTGGTTACCACTCCTTCGTAACCCTCTTCATCACTTCCGAGCACATAATATATGCCAGTTGCCACGCGCTGCCCTGTAGGAGTCTTACCATCCCAAGTAAAAGAGCCTCCTAGAGAAGTACCTTCTGCGACGAGGCGTCCTGAGGTATTGGTAATCTTCACTTGGCTGTTTGCCTTAAGTCCTACAATGGTAACAAGCCCATCGTAGTCAGATGTTACGGGATTAGGATAAGCATATACCTTCTCCTCCACATATTGAATTTCGCCCCGCGTGGCATCTGTAGTATATGACACTAATCCCTTGTCTGTGCCTATATACAATTCGCCCGATACGTGATGAAGGGCGAGTGCCTCAATGGTATTTGAGGGTAAGGGGCTATTATCAACGGTAAAGTGGCATATCGTTTCCAATCCATCACCTGAAATGAGATAGAGGCCATTATTGAGTGTGCCTATCCACTTGCGGTTAGCATCATCAATGGCCATACAAGTAGTATATACACCGTCAAGCAAGTAGTCAGCATAATTTGTGCCATCGTTGCGGGGTACTTTGATTTTTGTGAAATGATAATTGCTGCTAAAGGCTTTTTCCGTGTTGTACAATACGTAGGGTCCTTGGTCGGTCAGCACCCAAAGATCACCGTTAAGGTCTTCGTCAATGTCGTAGATAGTGTTGATGGCAGCTGATTGCCCATCCTGATCGATAAAGGTCTCCCCGAACGCTTTTATGTGGTCATCGGTCGTATTTTCGAGCGTACCTTTGGTATCGATGCAGAAGAGAGTGGCATCAGCTCTCATACCGACAACCCATACCCAATCGTTTTTGGCAAAAAGAACTTCGGTTATCGTAGCCTGATTCTCTAATTCTTTGTAATAAAGCGATACTATAGTGCCGTCAGACTTAAGTATTTTCAATGGAGAATCTACATTATTGTGTTTGTGCCCAGGGGTATTCTCACCATCGGCATTGGTTATCCACAAGTTACCCTGTTTATCGTATTGCAGACGGCTGATGCGGGTATAATCTTTTGTCCCAGGGATTGCTGATTCGAGTTCGCTGTTTTGGTCGGTGATATGATGTATCAGCTGCATGTCACGGAACTCATATATACCTTGTCCGAATGATGAGGCGTAATGATGGTTGGGGTCAGTGGGATCTTGTACGATGCTGGTCATATTCTTATAATATATGCCTGTTTGCTCAGCTATACCTTCTTCTTGAAATGATCTCCAAGTACCTTCTTCATACATCATCAGTGTGCCATCAAAGAAGGTGCTACCAAAATAGTTGAGGCACCCACCAGCGACGAGCAGTCTGTTATCGCCTGCAAAACTGAGGTATTGGCAATGGTTACGTATGGGACTATTGGGAATGATGCTTGTCACCTCGCGCACCACACTCTTGCTTTCCTTGTCGTAGCGATAGCCGTTGAGGCCGTCAGTGCCGTTACATGTCCAGTAGATGCTACCATCAAAGGTAAGGAAATTGACGGTGCCGTCCAATACGAGATGTGTGAAGTCAGACAATGTATTGTACACAAATGTGTTGATATGATTACCTACGAAAAATTTTCCATTGGCAATGTGCATGAAGTATAATGGTCCCTTACGAAATAGTGTGGCAGTACCGTCAACGGTATTGATCTTATAGATTGACTCCTTGGCCTTATGTCCGATAAGGCATACGTCAAAGTGAGTGAGTCCTGTATACACCTCGGTGCTGAGTCGCTTCCAGTTACCTGCATCCAGCAAATTTTCCTCGGTATTGCCGCTATATACACCCTCGGAAGTTGCGGCGTAGATAGTACCACTCATTTCTATGCAGCTGTGGGTCACCTTGCCTAACATATAGGTCGATTCAAACTCAGCGCGTGCCACGTTCAGTACCGTTAGACCAAAATTGGTGGCTAGATATGCCTTTCCTCCCGTGATACGCAAGTCGTTCACCGTTGGATCCAATGTAGTTTTGTTTGCAAAGTCAGTAATGTTAGTCACGCTCCCATCGGGATATATGAGATCAATATTGGCATTGACATACACGACCACCAAAATATCCGAATCTTCATCGGCTGCGATATGACGTATGCCCTGATCACTGAGGAGATTTGTCTTGTCATAGCACTCGACAAACTCATCCTCGGGCGAATAGGAATAGAGCGAACCATCACTCAACACATACACCTTATCGGCTATCGCTACACATTGCATAGCCTTATGATAAGCCATATGTGAACGCCACGACCCTACGGCAGTCTGTGCCCATGCACACACGTTGCCCAGTAGCAGCAATATCGTTATTAGTATGATAGTTCGTTTCACTCTCCTTAATTGTTACAAAGATACTCTGCCAGTTTCTCCACTGCCTTAGCCCGGTGGCTGATGCGATTTTTCACTTCGCTACCCAATTCGGCAAAGGTACGGTCATATCCGTCAGGCACAAAGATTGGATCGTAGCCGAATCCCCCTTCGCCACGGCGGTCACGGATAATAGTACCGCGTACTACACCTTCAAAAAAGCGGAGTTCCTCACCTATCAATAACGCAATAACTGTACGAAATTGTGCCCCACGCTCATTTTCGTCCGTTAAATTTTGCAAAAGCTTATCCATGTTTGCTTCAGAGCCACCACCGCTGTAGCGTGCACTGTACACACCAGGAGCGCCATCAAGCGCATCCACCTCCAGACCACTATCATCGGCAAAGCAGTCATAGCCATAGTGCTCTTTCACATAGCGTACCTTCTGTATAGCATTACCGGCAAAGGTATCGGCCGTTTCGGGGATATCATCATGACATCCTATCTCTCGTAAGCTCAGCACCTCGTAGTTCTCGCCCAACATGGCTGCTACTTCTTCTAACTTGTGCGCATTATTGGTAGCGAATACAATCTTTTGTTTCATCACTTACCTGTTTTCACTTTACTACTTTCATCTTATCAAATCCTTCGCCATAGACTCCCGTGACGTTACTCTGCGACACGAAAGCATTGGGGTCTATATCATGGATGATACGGAAGAGGTTAACAGAATCTTGCCTGCGGGCTAGTACCACGAGCACCTTACGCGGCTGCTTGCTGTACCATCCCATACCATCAAGCACCGTAACACCTCGATGAAGTTTTAAGTTGATGTAGTCGGCAATCTCCTCATACTTGTTAGAGAAGATAAGGAACTGTACCGATCGGCGCGTACTATTGATGTAGTAATCAAGCGACACACTCATTATGACCAATGCCACAAAACCAAACATCACACGACGCCAGTCATTGAATACAAAGTAGCAACTACTGATGATAATGATATCGGAAATCATCGTAGCACGTCCGAAGCTGATATTGCGATACTTGTTGATGATGGCATTGACGATATCCATACCACCTGTACTGCCGTTGTGGGTAAAGGCAAGTCCCACACCGATACCAGCAGCTACAGCACCAAGCACGCAAGCCATAAAGTCCTGATTGGGACCGAGGAGCTGCATGAATTGCCCGTTGTCGTCCATAAACCACTTCTGCGTAACATCGAGCATCACAGTGAGCATACCTACAGCATAGATGGTCTTAACACAAAATTTCCAACCTAAGAGTCGTAGGGCAAACAGTAGCAAGACACCGTTGATACAAAGATATACCAACTGCATATCAATGCCTGTAGCATAATACACAATAGCAGAAATACCGGTGACACCACCCATAGTAATCTGGTAGGGAAGCATGAAGCAACTCCAGCCTAATGAATAGATGAACAAACCGAGAGCAATGGCTAGATAGTCCTTGACCTCTCGCATTATTTTATGCTTGTTGTCTAACAAAAAAGTTTGCATGATGGAAAGAATTTAATTCTGAACTTTGAATTCTGGATAGAGACTCCACTGCATTTTCGGTTCAATCCAGAATCCAAAGATAGGTCTTACGATACTACAATATTCACAATCTTCTTGGGCACGACGATAACCTTGCGGATCGTCTTGCCATCGATGTACTTCTGTGTATTCTCGTTGGCGAGCACGGTCTCTTGGATGGCAGCATTGTCCAGGTCGGCAGCCAGCTCCATGGTGAAGCGGGTCTTACCGTTGAACGAGATAGAGTAAACGACGCTGTCCTCCTTGAGGTACTCCTCATTGTATGCGGGCCACTGGGCATCGCAAACAGAGCCTGTGCCACCGAGCAGCTCGAACAGCTCTTCGCACACATGAGGTGCGAAGGGTGCCAAGGCTACTACGAGAGGCATCAGCACCTCGCGCTTGGTGCACTTGAGCGACGAGAGTTCGTTTACACAAATCATAAAGGCACTGATAGAGGTGTTGTATGAGAAGGACTCAATGTCGCCAGTCACCTTCTTGAGCAACTTGTGCAGCGACTTCAGCTCCTCCTTGGTGGCAGCCTCATCGGTCACGAGCAGCTCCTCGCCACGACCGTAGAAGAGGCTCCAGAACTTCTTGAGGAAGCGATGACAACCGTCGATACCGTTGGTGTCCCAAGGTTTCGACTGCTCTACGGGACCGAGGAACATCTCGTACATGCGCAGGGTGTCGGCACCATACTTCTCGACAATCATGTCGGGGTTCACAACGTTGAACATCGACTTTGACATCTTCTCAACTGCCCATCCGCAGATGTACTTGCCATCTTCGAGGATGAACTCAGCATCGGCATACTCGGGACGCCAAGCCTTGAAGGCCTCAAGGTCGAGCACGTCGTTGGCCACGATGTTTACATCCACATGGAGGGGAGTCACATCGTAGTCCTTCTTCAGGTTCAGCGATACGAAGGTGTTGGTATCCTTGATACGGTATACGAAGTTACTGCGACCCTGAATCATACCCTGGTTCACCAGTTTCTGGAAGGGTTCGTCCTTCTTGCTGTAGCCGAGGTCGAAGAGGAACTTGTTCCAGAAGCGTGAGTAGATGAGGTGGCCTGTAGCATGCTCGCTACCACCTACGTAGAGGTCTACGTTCTGCCAATACTCACCCACCTTGCTGTCTACGAGCGCCTCGTGGTTGCGGGGGTCCATATAGCGGAGGTAATAAGCTGATGAACCGGCAAAGCCAGGCATGGTGTTCAACTCGAGGGGGAAGATGGTGACGTTGTCAATCTTCTCGTTCTCTACTACGCAATTGTTTACAGTATCCCAAGCCCATACGGTTGCGTGACCCAATGGGGGCTCACCACTCTCTGTGGGGAGGAACTTGGCCACTTCGGGAAGTTCGATGGGTAGGCATGTCTCGGGCACCATATAGGGCATACCCTCCTTATAGTATACGGGGAACGGCTCGCCCCAGTAGCGCTGGCGACTGAAGATGGCATCGCGCAAGCGGTAGTTCACCTTCACGCGGCCAAGGCCCTTCTCCTTGATATATTCTTTTGTGCGTGCGATAGCCTCCTTCACATCCAAACCGTTGAGTACGAGGTCGCACTCGCCCGTCTGCTCGGGGCGGGGGGAGTTCATCATGATACCCTCCTTAGCATCGAAGCTCTCCTCAGATACATCAGCGCCCTCGATGAGCGGACGTATCTCGAGACCGAAATGTTTGGCAAAAGCATAGTCGCGGCTATCGTGAGCGGGCACTGCCATGATGGCACCAGTACCATAGCCTACAAGCACATAGTCAGAGATCCATACGGG
>JAZRMG010000095.1:0-3575 GCA_045647345.1 Bacteroidaceae bacterium
GCGCGACCTGATGATGCGCTTCCCCACATCGAAAGACCCGTTGCTGGGACAGGCCTGCACCGATATGAACGAGATTCTGCAACTCTATTGGGCCGAGATACACGAACTGGAGTGGCGCAAGCGATACTACGACCGCATGCTACGCGTGATGACACACGAACTGCGAAATACCGTGGCACCCATCGTATCGCTCACCGATGACATATTGAAACACACTGACGAGTATGACAAGGAGCGCACACACGAGTGCCTCACCATTATCAACGAGCAGGCCGAAGGCATCAACACCTTCCTTGCTTCGTATCATCAGCTGACCAACGTGCCCGAGCCCCAATGCCAACATATCGTCATCAAAGAGCTCTTTGCCAAGCTGGGCCGTCTGCTGCGCAATGAAAACGGACACTGCAGGCTCGAGCTCAATGCACCCACCGGCATGCACCTCTATGCCGACCCCCATCTGCTGACGCTCACGCTCATCAACCTCGTGCGCAATGCAGCGCAGTCGCCCGAGGTGTGCGAGGATGCCCACATCGAAGTACGTGCTACAATAGTAGAGGGTAAGCCTTACATCACCGTGACCGACAATGGTCCCGGCATCCCGGAGAACCGCATAGAACACATCTTCGAGCCCTTCTACTCGACCAAGCAGAACGGCTCGGGCATCGGCCTGGCCCTGGCACAGCAAATCATGATGGCACACGGAGGACGCATCAGTGCATCATCACAGCCGGGCACACGCACTACTTTTACGCTGGAGTTTGTGGGCAAGAAGTGAGAGAAGAAAATAAAAAAGTATATACAAAATCTTCTTAAGCATACCAAAAGAATCTTCGTCTGCCGAACATCTTCGGTAGGGCATTGTTGTTGAGGCAGTATAAATTCATCTTATGTCTAACTAAAAACAACAAGGAGATTACTGATATGACAGCACCATTAGAAGGTATCAAAGTCATTGACTGGACCCAAGTACAGTCGGGTCCTTCGTGTACACAGATGTTGGCGTGGCTCGGCGCCGATGTGATAAAGATTGAGCGTGTGGGGCTCGGCGACCCTACACGTACCGAGCTGCTCGACTACCCCGACATGGATAGCCTCTACTACCTGCAGCTCAACTGCAACAAACGCTCTATAGAGCTCAATATGAAGACGCCCGAAGGCAAGGAGATCTTGACCAAACTGCTCAAGACCGCCGACATCTTCGTGGAGAACCTACACCCGGGAGCTGTGGCTAAGCTGGGCTTCTCGTGGGAAGAGGTACATAAGATCAATCCGCGTGTCATCTACGGCACCATCAAGGGCTTCAACGACGACTCACCCTTTGCCTCGGTCAAGGCCTTTGAGCCTGTGGCACAGTGTGCGGGCGGTGCAGCTGCCACTACGGGCTGGTGGAAGGGCGACTACAACATCCCCACCCAGTCGGGTGCGGCCTTGGGTGACAGCAACACCGGTATGCACCTGCTCATCGGTCTCTTGGCTGCCCTCATGCAGCGCGAGAAGACAGGGGAGGGCTGCTTCGTGGAGCAGTCGATGCAGGATGCTGTCATCAACCTCTGCCGCGTGAAGTTGCGCGACCAGCTCATCCTCGAACATACAGGTGTGCTCAAGCACTTCCCCCAATACCCCAACGGCACCTTTGGCAACACCGTGCCCCGTGGTGGTAATGTAGAGGGCGGACAGGTGATGGGCTGGTGTTACCGCTGCAAGGGATGGGAGACCGACCCGGGTGCCTTCGTCTACATCGTGTTGCAGAACGAGGAAAAGCCCTTTGCCGCTGCCGCCACGGCCATCGGCCACCCCGAGTGGGCCACCGACCCCAAGTACAACACGCCCGAGGCGCGTAACAAGATCAAGGAGGAGATATATGCTGCCGTAGAGGCCTACACCATCACCCGCGAGAAGATGGAGATTGTGGAGACCTTGGGCAAGGCAGGCGTACCTTGTGGCCCCGTGCTCACGATGAAGGAGATTGCCGAGGATGAGTCGCTGCGCAAGTGCGGTACCATCGTCGAGGTGGACCAGCCCGGACGTGGCAAGTTCCTCACCATCGGCTGTCCGCCCAAGTTCTCAAGCTACAAGCCTGAGGTGAAGCCCGCACCCGCACTGGGAGAGCATACCGACGAGGTGCTTCGCGAGATTGGCTACACGGCCGAGGAGATTGCCGCATTGCGCAAGAAGCAGATCATCTGCAAAACCGCTTAAAGTAATGCATTTGTCATCCTGAACGCAGTGAAGGATCCCGCGCAGTATTATGCGAGATTCTTCGCTACGCTCAGAATGACAATAAAGATTGAACCCTCAGAGAACTCACAATTCATAATTCAGAATTATATTACATGGACTATATCACCAACAACCCCAACGCCACTCTTACCGACGGCATGCACCTCTTGGTCGATGCCCTCAAAAGGAATGGCGTAGAGACCATCTACGGTGTCGTGGGCATCCCCGTCACCGACCTCGCCCGCCACGCACAGGAGGTGGGCATACGATACATCGGTTTCCGCCACGAGCAGTCGGCAGGCAATGCTGCCGCCATCAGTGGCTACCTCACTCAGAAGCCGGGCATCTGCCTCACGGTGTCGGCACCGGGCTTCCTCAACGGGCTCACTGCATTGGCTTGTGCCACACAGAATGGCTTCCCGATGATACAGATCAGCGGCTCCAGCGACCGCAATATCATCGACCTGCAGCAGGGCGACTATGAGGGCCTCGACCAGATGAATATCGCCAAGCCCTTCGCTAAAGCGGCCTACCGCATCAACCGTCCCGAGGATATTGCCGTAGGCGTTGCGCGTGCCATACGTGCAGCCGTGTCGGGCCGACCGGGTGGCGTGTACCTCGACATCACCACCGCCATGCTCAGCACCACGATGGATGCCGAGGCGGCCGCGGCATCGCTCTTCACGCCCATCGACCCCGCTCCTAAGCAGTATCCCTGCTCGAATGCCGTGAAGCGGGCCTTGAAGCTTCTCGCCTCGGCCAAGAAACCTCTCATCATCCTCGGTAAGGGAGCCGCCTATGCGCAGGCCGAGAATCAGGTGCGCACCCTCGTGGAGGAGACGGGTATCCCCTTCCTCCCCATGTCGATGGCCAAGGGCCTGCTCCCCGACGACCATCCCCAGTGTGCTGCCTCGGCGCGTAGCCTGGTACTTGGCCAAGCCGATGTGGTGATGCTCATCGGTGCCCGCCTCAACTGGCTGCTCACCCACGGCAAAGGCAAGAAGTGGAATCCCGCCGTGCAGTTCATCCAGCTCGACATCGAGCCCGAGGAGATGGACAGCAACCGACCCATAGCAGCACCCGTGGTGGGTGACATCGTCTCTTCCCTTGAGGTGATGATAGCCAAGATGGACAACTTCAACATCCAATGCCCTAAAGAGTGGCGCGATGCTATTGACACCGTGAAGCAGACCAATGCCGTGAAGATGCAGGCTAAACTTACCACGCCCACCTCGCCTATGAACTACTTCAATGCGCTCAAGGCCGTGAGCGACGTGATGCAGGGCTACAAGGACACCTACCTCGTGAACGAAGGGGCCAACACGCTCGACGACACGCGTAACGTAGTCAATATG
>JAZRMG010000096.1:0-2123 GCA_045647345.1 Bacteroidaceae bacterium
ACGAGGACGATGTCGTCCACATAGGGACGGTGGAGGTCAATCTTGTCGTAGTTCTCCTTATTATATACGCCCGGCTCGAAGCCCAGCTCCTTGTAGGGGTTGCTGGTCATGAAGCCTGCGGCGATAGACTTTTCAATCTCGTTGTAGAGTTCCTCTACCGAGCCGATGCAGATCTCCTCGCCTGCCTCGCTGCGCCAGATGGGGAGCGGAGTGCCCCAGTAGCGTGAGCGGCTGAGGTTCCAGTCGTTGAGGTTCTCGAGCCACTTACCGAAACGGCCTGTGCCTGTCGACTCGGGCTTCCAGTTGATGGTCTTGTTGAGCTCCATCATGCGCTCCTTCACTGCGGTAGAGCGGATAAACCATGAGTCGAGCGGATAGTAGAGCACGGGCTTGTCGGTGCGCCAGCAGTGGGGATAGTTGTGCACATGCTTCTCTATCTTGAAGGCCTTGTTCTCGCCCTTCATCGAGAGGCAGATGAACACGTCGAGCGACTCGGCCGCAGCAGCAGCCTTCTCGTCGTAACGGCCATCGACGGTGAACTGCGGGTCGTAGGCGTTCTTCACCCATCGGCCCTCGTAGTTCTTGTAGAGTTCCTGGTTGACACATGTAGCGAGGAACTGCTCGTCGAGCTCTTCCATGAGGTAGAACTTACCGGTGAGGTCCACCATGGGACGTGTCTCACCCTTCTTGTTGATCATAAAGAGCGAGGGGATGCCAGCTGCACGTGCCACGAAGGCGTCATCAGCACCGAAGGTGGGTGCGATGTGTACGATACCCGTACCATCCTCAGTAGTCACATAGTCGCCGGGGATAACGCGGAAGGCCTTGTCCGAAGCATCCTGCCAGTTGCCCTGCTCGTCAACACTCACGGGCTTCACCCAGGGGAGCAGCTGTTCGTACTCCATGCCCACGAGGTCGGCACCCTTGTACTCGCCCACCACCTTGAAGGGCACGAGCTTGTCGCCGGGCTTATAGTCCTCGAGTGCGAGGTCGGCAGCCTTGGCGTTGAAGTGCATGTTCATCAGTGCCTTGGCCAACACCACGGTCATCTTCTCGCCCGAGTAAGCATTGTAGGTCTGCACAGCCACATAGTCAATCTTGGGGCCTACGCAGAGCGCCGTGTTTGAGGGCAAGGTCCACGGTGTGGTGGTCCATGCGATGAAGTACGGTGTACCCCACTCTGCCATCTCAGGCTTGGGGTTCTTCATACGGAACTGACCGATCACGGTCGTGTCCTTCACATCGCGGTAGCAGCCGGGCTGGTTGAGCTCGTGTGAGCTGAGTCCCGTACCCGCAGCGGGCGAATAGGGCTGTATGGTATATCCTTTATAAAGGAGATTCTTATTGTACAGTTGCTTGAGGAGCCACCAGAGTGTCTCGATGTAGCGGTTGTCATAGGTGATGTAGGGGTTCTCAAGGTCCACCCAGTAGCCCATCTGATGGGTCAGGTCGGTCCACTCCTTGGTAAACTTCATCACGTCCTTGCGGCAAGCAGCGTTATAGTCGGCCACAGAGATGGTCTTACCGATATCCTCTTTGGTGATACCCATCGCCTTCTCCACGCCCAGCTCTACGGGCAATCCGTGGGTGTCCCAACCAGCCTTACGCTTCACCTGGTATCCCTTCATTGTCTTGTAGCGGCAGAACACGTCCTTGATGGTGCGTGCCATCACATGGTGAATACCGGGCATACCGTTTGCCGAGGGAGGACCCTCATAGAACACAAACGAAGGGCAGCCCTCACGCTCGGTCATACTCTTGGTAAACACATCTTTCTCGTCCCAGGCCTTCAGCACCTCTTTGTTCACATCGGAGAGGTTCAGCTGGCCATATTCGGTAAATTTCTTGTCCATATCGTGTATGTGTATTATATACCTAAAATAAATAATCTGCAAAAGTAATGCAAACAGAATGAAATATCAAATTTATTTGAAAATTTCTCAGTCGCTGTTGGCACTATCTCCCCTCAACAAGTCAAAAAAAAGGAGATAATATAGGAGTTGTCCAAAACGACAATTCTCAGCGATATTAACTCATAGTTTCCCTCCTTCGCACTTCGGTATAGATTAAGCGAGCTTATCTATACGCTCAGTTTGGCGTCGGTTGTCATCCTGACAGAGCGT
>JAZRMG010000097.1:0-3110 GCA_045647345.1 Bacteroidaceae bacterium
GCCCACCAGCGTGAGTGCAATAGCCGTCTGCAGCCATGCAGCCTGCTTGATACCCTTGATATTGAGCAATCCCATGGCGATGATGAACACCGATGCGAGCACTACCTCGCCAGCATACACATCCCAGCCAGCTACTTCGTAGAGCTTGCCCACCTGTATGATACCCGGGAACAGATAACGGCTAATGAGCGCCAAAGCAGTAGCATTGAGTGGGATAAGGCTCCAATAGGCCAATATCATACCCCAACCGCAAACAAAAGCGTTGCGCTTACCTATAGCCTCCTTGGTATAGATAAACTCACCTCCACTGACGGGGAATTTGCGGATAAGGTAACCATAACTGAGTGCAATCACAAGAATCAAAGATGCTCCGATGAGCATACCCAATGCTGTACCCAAAGGTCCAGCTTTCGGAAGGAACGCATTGCCGGGAAGCACGAAACATCCCCATCCGATAATTGCGCCCAATGCCAATGCCCATACATCGAGGGGACGCATTGAACGTTTAAATTTTCCATTAGTATTTGCCATAGTTTTTTGAGTTTGTGCCACCGCCTTTTCCAAGACGTTAGCTTGTTATAGCTGCCAAAGTTAGTACTTTTTATTTTTAATAAAGAAAATTTTGAGCATTTTTATTTCAAAAAAAGCAAACACTTATGTGGCATCCATACCCTATTCCCCTCAAACGGTGGTAACATCATATAGATGTAACCCATTACCAGACTTAAATGACAGCAACCTCCTCTTCAGGGAAATGACTGCTACGGATGCGCCACTCGTTGGGATAGAGATTGTTTGCGCGATTGCCTAAATTCTTGACAAACCCCAAAGGAATATGGCGATAGGTCATGATGACAAAGCCACGAGGTGTGTCGGGGGGCAATGTGATGGCCTCACGGTGCAGGTACCTCAATGCGTCGGCGTAGGTGAGCTCGCAGCGGGCGAAGGCTTCAGCTCGCAGTGTCGTACTCATGGCCAACTCATGAGTGGGGATAGTATCGCGTCCCTTTAGCTCGGCAATGGTAATGCCTGCTTTGAGTATATATAGCCGTTCCGAGAGGTGGGTGTGCAATGATTCCATGTCGGTGGGGATAGCTGTGATTTCAGTTCCTTTTACCTTATATATATAAGGGATTTGGTCGGCTAACCATTGCCTGCATTCTGTTGGGAAGGATGTGATGGGGCATACGTTTTTATCCTTTTTGCTCCGCTTGTTTCTTGTGTCGATAGGGAGGTGTTTGGCAGGAGTGTCTGCCGGTTTACGCAATGCCGCAAGAAAAAAACCTTCGCCTCGGGTGCGGCCAGGAAGGAAACGGTAGGCGTGAGCCACGTCATGGGGGGCAAGGCTCGGTGTTATTCCCCATGATGGCTGAGTGGCTATGGGTAGTAATTGGGCTCCTAGTTCGTCCATCATCCAGCGCACATTCTTCTCATCCTCTTCGGTGTTGAAAGTGCAGGTGCTATAGATGAGTAGTCCGCCTGGCTGTAGGGTAGGCCAGATGTCGGCAAGTATGTCGCGCTGGCGTTGCCAACATGTTGCCACATTCTCGGGGCTCCATTCAGATACTGCCACTTCATCTTTGCGAAACATGCCCTCGCCACTGCATGGAGCATCTACCAGTATGAGGTCGAAGAACTCGCCCAACGGGGTGAAGTTGGCAGGATAGTTCGATGTCACGATACAACGTGGATGGCCCCACTTGGTGATGTTTTCGGCCAACACTTGCGCACGGGGACGCATCACCTCATTTGACACCAGCACACACTCGTCGGGAAGTAGCGAACGCAGTAGTGTGCTTTTACCACCTGGGGCCGCACATAGGTCGAGTGCTACACGCGCTTCGCCCAAGTGTTGCTTCACGGCTTGCTCTACAAACATCGATGAGGCCTCCTGTACGTAGTAGCATCCTGCATGAAAAAGTGGGTCGAAAGTAAATTGTGGACGTTCTGGCAGATAATAGGCGTCAGTGGCCCATAATACAGGCTCATGGTTGAGTGCCGGGACGTTTTTCCTTCTGTTGAGGCGTATACTCACGGCAGGTTCGCCAAGTAAAGCTTCACGAAAAGTTGCATATTCGTCGCCAAGGAGTTGGCGCATCGATTGCTCGAAGGGTATAGGTAGATCCATAGTCTTGCTAATTCTTCGCAAAAGTAGGAAAAGTTTGCTGATAACAAAAACATTTTCTGTTTTCATTTATGCCGGTTGTGGCCAAAGCCTTTCAATAAAAATAATCTCTTTGTCCGTCTCAGTAGAGCAATATGGTGAAAGATGAATCGGAAAAACAAATTTTAGATGAACAAAAAAGACTGTTTTTCATTTCAAAGGAAATGATATATGATTCTCTGTTGTTAGCACAAAAAGCCTTTCAGTATGTAAAAAACGACACATAATAGTAAAGTTTTATTATATTTTTGATGCGAAATGAATAAAATGTTGTATCTTTGTCGCCCGATTGGCCACGTCTATTCGTGTGCGACCATAAAAAAAGAGAAAAATGGGTAGGTTTGACAGTTATAAAATAGACCTGAGAGGCATGAAAGAGGTGAACACCTCTTACGACCTGAGTGTCGATAACGAGTTCTTCGCCCATATCGATGGTCCCGAGGTACAGAAGGGTAAGGTACAGGTATTGCTCAATGTACATCGCAGTGTAGATGTGTACGAAATGGATTTCGTGCTTGATGGTGTGATCAAGGTGAGTTGTGACCGTTGTCTCGACGAGATGGACCTTGACATCCACACCAAAGGGCAGTTGCAGGTGAAGCTGGGCGCTGACTACGGCGAGCAGGGCGACGTGGTGATTATCCCCGAAGCGGAGGGTATCATCAACGTAGCTTGGTACATTTACGAGTTTATCGCTCTCGCCATGCCGATGAAGCATGTACATGCACCCGGTAAATGCAACAAGGAGATGTCCGGTAAGTTGAACAAGCACTTGCTGCGCTCGGCCGATGACGAGGAGTTTGATGGCGGCGAGGCAATCACGTTCGGCGACGAGACGGACGAAGCGGAGACACCGGTGGATCCGCGCTGGGAAGGTTTAAAGAAAATAATTAATAATTAAAACTAAAAGAAATGGCACATCCTAAAAGAAGACAATCGAAGACCA
>JAZRMG010000098.1:0-40349 GCA_045647345.1 Bacteroidaceae bacterium
TGGGCGTGGATTATTTGTGCTTATCTGTGACAATGGTTACTTGGCGGTACCTCGGCTGAAGATAAGTCTTTAGCAAATAATTCCGCCCTTTATGATACACATTGGCCAACTCATCAAGACAGAACTCGAGCGACAGGAACGTACCCCCACCTGGCTTGCAAGGAAAATTAATTGCGACCGCACCAACATCTATCGCATTTTTGAGCGTGAAAGCATAGACACAGCACTGCTCTCGCGTATATCTACAGCTCTTAACCGAAACTTCTTCGAGGAACTTTCGCAGCTGCAAGTTAGCACTTGTGACAAATCCGCAACTCTCCCGTGATTTTTAATCACGCAAAGGATAAAGACAGGTTTGGCACTTTTTGCTTACTTTGCAAGTCAATACATCTATTTTAATATAATTTTCATGATTCTAACAATTATTTCATTTATAGCAGCAATTGCTACTATCATCCATGTTTGGAAGACTCGTTCATTCTCTACTGGCATATGTGTTGCTATTTCAATCGGCCTCCTACTTTTTGGCTGGATTGGATTATTTATTTATTGGATATACATTCTACAAGGAAGAAAAGTATCACCAACAGAGGCCGCAATAGCGGAGATTGAACAAGATGAAACCCAATATACAGGTAATGATCTTGCAAAAAAATTACATTCCCATATAGTAGCAGCCCTTTTATGTGAAGATTTCAGTCAGGATGACAGATGTGTCGTTTTAGAAGTTCTTTACGTAAAGGTTAAGAAGTTCTATGAGGGAGACAATTCTAAAGCTTGTGCGATGTTCCTGAATGCCTATAAGGTTGCAACCAAAGGGTTGGAAGAAATGATGCCAGGTTGCACTTTGGGATTTATTGACATTAATGAAGACCTAGAGAAAAACGCACTTAAACCATTAAACGAATATTTAGGTACTATTCTGAGTTTAGTAGGATTGATTCATTCAGAAGAAGGGAAATTTCATTTTAATCCTGCTGATTTAGAGAAGTATACACTCCCAACGTTTTAACACTTCCTTTTAGGTCTAATTAATCATGAAGCGGCTTTTAACTCTCTTATTATTATTCATTCCTGCATTCACTCTGTTTGCAACGGACTATTATTATGTCAAAGCAGATGTACTGAATGTACGTAGTCAACCATCTAAAAGTGGCAGTATAGTTGGCGTCGTAAAAAAAGGCAATATTGTTACAACAGAATCTGAAGCATATAATGGTTGGATCAAAATATCAACATCAACGATTACAGGATATGTTAGTACAGACTATTTAAGGTTCAGTCATTCAAAAAACAATAGTGTACCAGTAAAGGAAAAGAAAGCATCTTCAAGTCCCATAAGATTGGGATTTTGGGGATGGACTATAGTTCTAGTTATCATTTCTTTAATCTGTCGAGGCTTAAGGTCTATATTTGAGGCTGTAGATTGGATTGCATATTTGCTTCCATGGGCGGCATTTATTATCGTATGGATATCTGAAGGCTTCTGGGCGGGACTTCTATATGGCATTATTGGATGCATAGCTATATCATTACTCTTTGGCATAGGAGGAGGTACCCAGATTCGTAAATTTGGACGTAGATATACATTAACTTGTGACAAATGTGGATATGAGCATCTTAAAATAACAGAAGAAACAGACCTTGGTGTGGTTACACGCTGTAGAAGGTGTGGGCAAGTTTGTTACCATATGCTAAATCATTAACTCCAGATTGTTGATGTTGGAAGTTTTATAAGAAATAGACGTTTTTAACGACAATAACAGGTTACAATATGATACAAACACAATATGATGCTAAGCGTCTTATAGCAGAGATGCATAATAGTATTCTGAAAAGTTTAGAAGAAAAGGATACGGAAATAAGACGTCAAGCCATCAACATGTTGAGGGATTTGTTTGAGGAAAAGAATTATAGTATCACATATGAGTTTTCAGATGAAATTGGATTTGAGGCAACGCAATTACTCCCTAGTGATTGGTCAAGTACCGGCAAACGCCACCATGAGATAACAAGGATAATGACTTTTTTCTGGCTGTATGGAGATGACTATGAAGGAGATACTGAAGGAGATACTATTACAGCTCATATCATACGAAGGGAGACTTATCACACACATGATGGATATTACCATGAGCACAGAAGTTTCTTTATTGATTGGAATGTGAATTTACAGAAATGGACACACATCAATAGAAGTAGTAATAAAAGCAGTTTTACCCCAAGAGGTTAAAATGGATAGTACATGTAACACTAACATCGAAATGAAAGCAAAATAAACTACTCATAAATTTACGCTTATAGGACATGAAAAAGTTTTTGACTTGGGGCATCATTGGGGTTTCTTGTATTGATCGTTGGCATGGCTTTACTAACGTTCATGTTATTAGCCTGAATGTTTTGTGTAAAACTCTGATTTTATCGGCATCTCCTTATTGATGTTCTCGATGGTGTAAATTCAATCTTGACTTTAGCCCCAATTATTTATGCTGGGACTTCTAAAGGGAATAGGCGGAATCCGAAAAGCCATAATAGAGTAGGAATTAACTATTTAATTTTCAGAATTATGTTGACAGATGTTTTTACAGTAAATGAAAACGTATGCAATTGCACTTCTGGTTGCTGTGATGTATTCGGTTACGGATGCTCATGCGCATGCAACAACAGCTAAAACGTTTATGGGTGGAGTCCATTTGGCTTCCACCCTAATTTCATGTTCTATCAAAATAATAATAATGTTCCAGATAATAAAACGTATAATCATTCAAGTGCTACATTTTAGCAGATATGCGAATTGGGTATTCGCTGTGTTGACTTTGCTATGCATTTTCCTTTTTCTCGCTTTTTTCTTTGAAGCTTGGCCAACTACGGCATTTCTTGGCGAGGTGTTTTCTTCTTTATCGGGCGCTGCTATTGTTGCAATTATCACGCTCTTACTTTTGGATGGACAGACAAAATCGGAAAATGAGATACAACAGAATTCTGCTATTTTCAAGAAGAAACTGGAAATGTATCAAGAGTTTCTGAAATCATTGAATATAGTTGTGGTTAATAGGACCTTGACTGATGAAGACAAGATTAATCTACAGTTTCAGGTTGCATACATATCAATTCATACTGAATCAAAGCGTCTGAGAACTATCAGTGAACAGGTAAATTCCATTATCTGTAAACTTGAGTTGGATAATCCCATCAGTAACAATATCTATAATGAGTTATACAGGTTGTCACTGGAATTTCATAATGAACTTTATTGCGACAAATGGAATGCAGGCAACGTTGATTTGCAATCAGCAATACAGAATTTTTCTTGTCTTGGTATTGCCGAGAATAATAAAGAGACTTATAAGAGACTACTTTGGTTGCAGGATAGCGTATCGCTGTATCCTGTAAAGAGCCGCATTATAGATAACAGGTATATGCATATGAAGATTGATATCCTTCCGAAAATAAGAACCAAGTGGCAGCTCACGGCGACGGAGATGAATGTCGTTCTACGGCTTAATGCCGATTTCTCGGGTTCCATTTACCTTTACAGCGATGAACAGACGAAGGAAGGATTGATGCAAATTCTGGGAAACAAAGAGTTGTGGAGATACAAAGGCGAGTTGGAATATCAAAATGTGTTGCTTGGGGTGCAGCATGTAAGGAATGCAGCCGTGTTGTGTGACTTCAAAAAGAACTCAACTGAGGACAAGGATCTGAAGTGTCTGTATGATACTCTGGGAATGATGTATGCGTTATGATGGAGAGAAGGAATGAAAATTACGCGCAGAAAGATTGGTTCTACGACCAATGAACTTCAGGTGCTTCTTTCTTTCCAAAAAACGGATGGAACAATAGGAACAGTAATTGATGAAAATATTATATGATGGATACAAAATTTCAGAATCTGAATGCTAAGGGAATATTTGCGATACCGGTAGGAATGTATTTCGGAAAACCGAAAGATACCTGTTATCTGGTATATTCTCCATTGGCAAATATGTTTTACCTTTCGCGACCTAATGATGTAGTGAAGTTGGAGGAGGCTATTATGGGAAAGCAATCAACTGATTTGCTTGACAAGTTACTTGACCAATCGGCATTTAAGGAGTTTGGAAGCAATGAGGTCTCTACCGAGTCGTTCTGCACACTGCATCTCTTGTTGAATGAGAAGTGTAATTTCCATTGTAAGTATTGCTATTCGGCCGAGGGTAGGTCATCGGCAGAACTTGATATGGAGAAGATAAAGACAATGCTTGGATATTTCCTTTCATCGGAGAGAGGGGCTGTGAAGGATAGGACTATCATGTTTATGGGTGGCGGTGAACCTGTGCTGTCATGGAAATTGCTCGAAGAGGCTACATTATATGCCAAGGAACTGGCCAGAGAACAAGAGATTAATCTGCATTTTTCTTTGACGACAAATGGTTCCATTATGACAGATAAAATGCTCGATTTTATGAAAGAGCATAATTTTACTGTGCAGGTTTCCTTTGAGATATTACCTGAGATACAGAATGCACAGCGTGGGTCATACGATGCGGTGGCTGCCAATCTAGTACGCTTGACCGAAAAGGGCATAAACAACTATGTACGTTCTACCATTACCGAACTCAATGTGGAGAGAATCCCTGAGATGGTAGAATATTGCCATGTCCATTTCCCGCTTGTCAAGAAGATGAGCTGTCAGCAAGTTGTTGACCCATCATACTTCACGACAAAGGAGAAGGTGAACGATTTCTTCGACAAGTACTTTGTTTCATACCGTGCGACAGAGAAGATGGCAAAAGGGTATGGAATTGCATTGCGCTCGTCATCGTCACACCTGCTGAACTATTCAAAGAGGGAGAGATTCTGTTACAATCTGTTGTGTCTGACACCTTATGGAACACTTACGATGTGCCCGGATGTTTCTTCTCCAAATGAGCGTGATTATGATAGTTCTGTTATAGGTAGACTGGAGGAGAATCGCGTTGAATTTGACCAGGCAGCATTTACACATCTTTCGAATGGAAGTATCCACACTATCGAAAAGTGCCGTACCTGTTATGCAAGATGGAATTGTGGTAGCGGTTGCCCCAGCAGTCGTCGTGTGTACAATACTGAAATCTTTGATGCCATTTGCAACCATTATCGCAAGATGCTGCTCCATAGTCTTGTCGTTGCATTGGCCCAAAAGCATGCAAAAGCAACGGGTCGGGATTTCTATGAGGACATAAAATCTAAATTATAAGTCATGAGTCATCAAGTAACAATAGATAAGGATGTGTATGCCATTCCGGCAGGTGATATGTGGGGTATCGATGCAGACAGACTCTACATTTTGTATTCTCCTTTGAATGGTCGTATTTCGTTGGCATCGCAAGATACAGTCACTGCACTACAGGCATGTGCATCGGGCGAGAAGCAGGATAAGGAAATGCATGATACGATTAGCGCTTTTCAGGCCAAGGGCAGCGTACCTGTACATTATTTACCCGATACTCCACACGACCTGTATCAGATAGACATTCTGGCGAACTACACATGTAATTTCAAGTGTATATATTGCTATTCGGCGGCAGGCCGTTCTAAAAAGCAGATAGAGTTTGAGAAAATCAAGGCAGTCATTGACTATCTGTTTTGCAGCGGAAAAGAGCAGAAAAATCCATATATAATCAATTTCAGTGGTGGTGGTGAGCCGCTACTCAGTTTCGAACTCATCAAACAGACCGTAAATTACATTGAACTGGTAAACAAGGACAAGAAATATATATATAATATTGGACTTGTGACCAATGGAAGCCTTATAACACCTGAAATAATTGATTTCTTTCAGGAGCACAGGGTCGACATGGCTGTTTCGTTCGAGATTCTTGAGAGGTTGCAGAACAAGGAGAGAGGTTCATATGACAAGGTCTCGTCGAACATTGACATGATGCTTGAGCGTGGTTTCCCTTTTGGCATAAGAACGACTTTTACACCCGAGAGTGTGTCGTGTATGTGCGAGATGATAGATGAACTTGCTGCACGTTTCTCTAAATTGAAAAAGATTGTGTATGATACAGTGCTTGCACCATCGCTTTTTGATTCGCCCGAGGATTTGAGAAAGTATTACGAGACTTTTCTTGATGAATACTGGAAGGCAAAACAGAGAGGAGCCGAGTTGGGCATTACTGTAGAGAGTATTGCCGTGGAGATGCTTTCTATGGTCAGGGACAGGACATGTGAGGGTAAGATTGTGCTCACACCCATGGGTACGATATCAAGTTGTGCCAGGGTCTCTTCACCACTTGAAGACAAATATGAAGAGTACATATATGGCGAAGTGAAGGATGGTGTGCTCGATTTTGACCAGCAGAGGTTTGCAAATATAATATCGCAAAACAATATATATACGCAGCCAATGTGTGAACACTGTTTTGCACGTTGGAACTGTGGCGGTGGTTGCAGATTGTTCCACAACTCGTTCAACCAGGATTACGAAGCTGTGAGATGCGATTTTGTGCGCAAGGCGTTAAAAAGGCAGTTGCTGAAGGTCCTGTCAGACAATTACCGGAAGTCATCGGGTATAGATTTGAAGGAATTCATTTTTGATAAATTGAGCAAGAATGAAATCTGAAAATTTTGATGAAAGATTGAATGTCCTTTATGTAATCCCAAGGTACAGAACCTATGGAATGGAGGGACATTATGTAATGCCGATGGGTATATTGTATGTCTCAGCATATGTCAAAAGAAGTGGTATTGCCAATGTCTACACTCTTAATCTTAACCACGTGGAAGGTGAAGAGTATGAAATACTGCGATCTTATATCACAAGAAACACTATCGATTTTGTCGGCATAGGTGGACTTTCGGGAGAATATTCCGATATAGTCAGGATTGTTTCATATGTCCGCAAGATAGACAGTGATATGATTATACAGGTGGGAGGTGGAATAATGACTGCTGACCCTGAGGTTGCGATGCTGGCTATGCCCGATGTCGATTACGGCATCATTGGAGAGGGTGAGCAGACATCAGTTGAGTTGATAAGTGCCATTGCAGGGAAATACGATGTGGCTTCTGTCGATGGTATCATATACAGAGATATCGATGGACTGAAAAGGACAAAGCGTAGAGTGGAGATAGAGGATCTTGACACCTTACCTTTCCCCGATTATGAGGGATTCGACTATGCTGAATACTTGAGATTGAATCCTGATCTCAGTGATGATGGCAAGAAATATTCCCAGGTATCGATAATCGGTGGACGTTCGTGCAAATATAACTGCACGTTCTGCTTTCATCCGTCGGGTTCTAAATATAGGCAGCGTTCGTTAGAGTCTATTTTTGGCGAAATTGATTACTTGGTAAAGAATTATGACATTTCATACATTGCGTTACGAGAGGAGTTGTTTGCTACGGACAATGAACGTGTACGCCAATTCTGTGAGAGGATTAAGTCTTATGATTTTGATTGGTCAATCCAGTTGAGGATTGATAGTATAAACCCAGAACTAGTTGACTTGCTAAAAAACACTCGTTGCAGGTATCTATTTGTAGGTGTTGAAAGTGCAGACGACAAAGTGCTCAAGAGTATGCGGAAAGGAATTACTTTGGCACAAATAGAACACGCCTTGGATATGTTGAGGGATGCTGGCTTGAACTCACGCTCAGGAGTGATATTCGGTGATACGGTCGAGACTTTTGAATCAGCAATGTTCACATTGGAATGGTTCAAGAAAAATTATACAAGATACAGGATGTTCGTGGATATGATTATTGCATTTCCGGGTTCGGTGTTGTATAAAAAAGCATGTGAAAGTGGTGTTATACCCGACCCTGTAGAGTTTTTGAAGGATGGATGTCCTATTGTGAATGTTTCAAAAATGAATGATAAAGAGTTCGTTGATTTAGTCACAATCATAGAGAATATGAACTATCGTAAATATAATGTAAAGTTCTATAATAACAATATGCAACAATATGATAAAATGGAATTTTGAAGACAAACATTTTAGGCAAATATCTAAACTAGTAAATATCGTATCACCCTCAATGGAGGAACGTAATATGGCCTTATATTTACGTAATGAGTGGTTGAAAAAGGGGGAAGAGGTTAAGTCTGATATAATGGGTAATGTTTATGCGACAATAAATAATGATGAAACGATTCATGTCGGCCTGATTGCCCATATGGATACAACCTGTATTCAAATAACAAAAATACTTGGTAACGGATTGCTGCAATTTAGAAGTATTGGTTTATGCCCCCATCTACTTTTAGGACAGAATATGAAAATTCTTTCGAGTAAAGGGATAATACAAGGTGCGATAGGTTTTGATCCCACATCTCAATATGGACAACCCAAAGGGTTGATTGATGATGACTTATGGTTAGATATAGGTGCTGGCAATTATGAAGAGGCATCATCCAAGGTTGAGATTGGCGATCTAGCTGTTTTGTCTCCACAAATCAGTAAAATGGGAGACGAGATAATATGTGGCACTGGCATTGATGATAGAGTAGGACTATTTATCCTAAATGAGTGTTTGGAACTGTTCAAAGAAATTGCACCAACTGTATGTTTGCACTGCATAGGTACGACACAGGAGGAAGTGGGTTTGCGAGGTGCGAGTGTGATTGCCACTCAATGTAAACTTGATGCTTGCTTTGTTGTGGATGTCGATTATGCAACCGATACACTCACACCTCACGAAAACCAGATGGGGGCTTTGTATTTGGGGAAAGGTGTAGGAATACACATAAAGTCGGACAATAATCCTGTTTTGAGAAAGATTGCCTGTAATATTGCCGAAAAGAATAATATACCATATCAAAAATCATTGGGACGATTTGTATATGGCGGGACTGATGCTACTGCGGTGCAATTGCAGTGTGGTGGTGTCGCAACGCTAAACATCAACATTCCCTGTAGATATATGCACTCTCCTGTAGAGTTTTGTCATAAAAAAGATATTGAGAGCGCTATCAATCTTATAATGTACTCTATTCAAGAGATTGCAGATAAAAAGATCTGTAATTTTACCCCCTTGTAGGTTGTGATACCAAACAATCACATAAAGCTGTTGTTTATAACTAACGGAACAAATTCTTGCACCGAATATCTACAGAGCCGAAACGAAACAGCTCTGAATGTCTTGGACTTAAGTCAAGGAGGTGTAAGAACAAAAAAAGAGTTGGAGCAATATATTCTGGATATGAAGCCTGACTTGTTGCTTGTTTACCGTTGTCCATTTATAATCTCCCCAAAAGCATACTCGACAGCTCGTATTGGGGCATATAATATTCATCCGTCTCTATTGCCAAAACACCCGGGGCTGAATCCGTGGAACGAAATCTTTAAAAATAACGAAGTGGAGAATGGAGTCACTTTGCATCGAATCACAGATGTAGTGGATGGGGGTGAAATAATATATCAGCAATCATACAAAATTTTCCCAAATGACACAATCGAATGCGCCAGAAATAATGCTGATATTATTGCAACTAAATTGTTAGCGAAATTCATGGATGAATATATCCCTAAAGTAGAAAAAGTATGACGGATTTTGAGGTAATATTGCATCGGAATAAAGTATTTGAACTTTTTAAGGTAAAACATTTGAACAGAAAGAATGAATGGCCATTTTTGTGATGATCAGCGGATTACACTATTAAAAATACATTTTTTCTTATATCCACTCCATATAATTATCAGAAGTTATCACTACCAATTGCTTCATGGGATAGACCGCAAACCAAGAAAGTGTACAGAAAACTATACCATAAGTGTATATTTAGTGTACATTTTCTTGGCTTAACATTTATGATGCTCAGTGGGTTATGCTGCTGAAAGTGTAAATCTGTTCTTCCAGTCGTTTCTTTCAGTTTTTGTGACCTTCACAAACACGCCATGCCCCACCTTGGCGATGTAGTACTCCTTGGTGAGTTTGGCCAGCTTCTTGGCTACGGCACTCTTTTTAAGACCCAACTCTGCGCCCATGCGGATAGCCTCGTCCGTGGTGAAGCGCTTGGGGAGCGCGTGTAAGAATGCCAAAGCACTGATGTAGGCACGCTTGGGCTCCTCGTCTTTCTCCTCACGGCGCAGGCGGTTGTAGATGGCCGATGTCTGCATCACACTGTAGAAGATGTACGAGAGACCCCATCGCAAATCCTCTTCCGAGATCGTGAGACGTAGATCGGCAAACATGCCTTCAGCCCCACCCAGCGTCTCGTGACGACGGAGGATGGCGATAATCATCAGCATGCGGTAGAGGTTGAGGCGCGAGCGCAGGAGGGGAGCTCGCAGGTCGCCTCTGTCAGCCATGGCAATCGTTACAAATGATAGCATCTGCTCATAATACTTGTCAATATATTCTCGTTGAGCATCGCTGAGGATGAGGCGCGGCAGCTCTTCCTCAGGGCGGCCGTCAAACTGACGCAGTTCGCTCCATATCTCGGTGAGTGTACGGCGGTGAGCGGCATACACATCGATGAAGGCCTCGGCAGTAGCCTCGTCCATCTCCTTGCGCATGGTGCTCTTGGCTGGCAGGTTGTGGTAGAGGAAGCGGGTGGAGAGGCCGTCCTCAAGGTTGGGTATAAACTCGCGCACCGATGACATGGTGCCCGTGGCAACCAGCGCCAGACGCGTATGCTCGATGAAGAAGTCCTCATCGTCGGTCTTGCGGCCAGTGTGCAGGCTCTCTTCGTTCTGTGCAGCAAGGAAGATATACATGAAGTCACCGAAAGAGCTGCGGTTGGCTGCGCTCAACTCGGCCAGCTCGGGGATGTGCAGATAGGAGATGTTCTCTCCATTGGCATAGATGAGTCGGTAGAGGTTGGCAGCCGTAGTCTTCGAGGGCAGCTTATGCATGCGGCGCAGGGGAGCCTGAGGCTCATCGACCTCCTCGGCGATGTCATTCACATCTACCAGATGCTCGATGTCGCCCTTGGCGGCAAAGTTGAGCTGACTGGTGAGACGCGTATAACGCTTGTGACGCTTGCGATGGTCGGCCATGGCATCATTGCTCTCCTGGACGATAATCTTGTTGATGCCATCAATGAGACCTGCTACATCGCCTACACATCCCTTACCCGATGCCGAGGGACCCACGCAGAGGCTCATGATGCCGAGCGAGTATAACCGCTGCCCATGACGCACGCGCACATTACTCATTGCCGAGCCTATGGTAGGCATCATGGCCATGAGGAGCATGGTCCTTAAGTCTGCATCGTCATAAAGCGAAAGCGTCTCACTCATCATCTGCGGCAGACACCGGATCATGGTATCGGGCAGCGAGCAAGGCACGATGGTGCCCTCCTCGTCGCAGATGGAGTTCATCAGAGAGAGAGGGTCAGAGACGAAACCTCCGGTCACTTCGCTGAGCAGAGGGAACTCCGCCTGTTGGGTCTCGCGCAATACGTCGATGTAGGCAGGTGTTTGTTTTTCCATAGTTGTTGAGTCTACTCGTTTTTGAGCCTCTAAGTTGGTTTGTGACATATTATATATATTAAAGGTTAGTAATATTCTATTCTGTTTTCTATTCCGCCCTCTTTCGGGAGGGGGGTCAGGGGAGGTCACTCCCATATTTCTACTGCAAAGATAATACAAAAAAAATCAATGTTTTTCAAGCGTTTTTTCTGTCCAAAAACGATTATCCGAAGCACCAGAGATTTTGAAAAATGGGCAGTTTGTCTTATCTTTGTAGAGCCTTAGAAAAGATGTGGCGCTTGCTAGTGACAGATACGTCACAAGCAAGTGTCGCACGCATCACAAGCAAGCGTCACACTCATCACTTGCTTGTGACAGGAGAAATCACAGGCTCGGAAAGAGTTTTTCGCTGGTGTGAAAATTATTTTTCACCCCTAAGAAAAATCTTCATCGCAAGGGCACTGCACACAAGAGAACGGGAATAGAGGGGAAACAGAGAATTAAACAATCTGATAATGTAGCAATTGCAGCATCCAAAGATCAAAACACGAAAAAAGATGATACTTTTCTGAAATTTGGAATTTGTATAGGAACTTAAAAAACTCAAACGCTATGAAAAGAAATCCGAAGACAAAAGTGGTACTCGGCGACAACCAACCCGTAATGCATTGCCACGCCATCCGTCGCCGCAAGATGGGCAAGCATGTTGACGCTGAAGCATGGGCCATAGGGGCAACGCTCGTTCCGCAAGAGAAACTCGACATGGACGACATGGCTGCTACCACCCATGAGCGCTGCACCGTGAAGCAGGCCGATGTGAAGGCTGCATGGGAATCGTTACAGGTAATCATCGCCAGCGCATTGGCCAACGGGCAGCGCGTGGAGTTAGGCGAGCTGGGTACGCTTTCCATTGACGTGGGCGTGAAGAAACTGAAGGAGCCTAGCGAGCGACTGCGTGCATCGGACATCAAGGTGGGCAGTGTAAGCTTGAAGCCCGGACCCTTATTGCAGGCACAGCTCAACCGAGTGAAATTTACCATCGACAATGACTACACCGCACCTACCGAAGCGGTGCTACTCGATGAGGCATTGTACAACTACTTTGCCATTGAAAAGAAAGAGGGGATCAACATGAAGCGCTTTGCCTCCCTCAGCGGCTATGGCATCACTCGTGCACGCAAGCTGATGGCTGAGTATGTGGAGCAGGGCGTAATGGAGCATGTTCCTATGAGCCGTGGCTATTATCGTCCTACGAGGGGGAACTTCGGGCGTGAATAGATGTTGACTCATCGCACCAATCGGGATTTACACTTTCATCCACATAACAGGCTGATATACACATAGAATAAACCAAGAGAATGTACACAAGATTTACACTTCATGTACACTCGCTTGGCTATATTGATGTGTGGCGCACAGGGGCTGCGGCTCAATTGACGATGCGTGTCTCGAGGGTGTTGTCGAGGTTGTCGGCATGCTTGATGACTACGCACTGTACACCGCCGTCGATGGCGCGGAAAGCTCCTTCAATCTTGGGCAGCATGCCTTTGTTGACGGTGCCGTCGGCACGCAGGGTGGCAAAGCTGTCGCGGGTAATGGTGGGGATGACGCTTAGGTCGTCGTCTACATCGGTGAGCACACCGTTCTTCTCGAGGCAGAAGATGAGGCTCGTGGGCTGTATCTGCGAGGCGGCTACGGCTACGGCCGAGGCTACGCTGTCGGCATTGCTGTTGAGCAGTGAGCCCTGCTCGTCGTGGGTGATGGCGCAGAAGACGGGCACGATGCCTTGCTCTACGAGTGAGGCGAGGAAGGGTACGTTCATGCGCTCGGGCACGATGTCGCCCACATAGCCATAGTCGATGGGCTTGGGGGCACGGCGCACGGCGGGGATGACGTTGGCGTCGGCACCGGAGAGGCCTATGGCCTTGCATCCGAGGGCACCGAGGCGGGCCACAATCTGCTTGTTGACGAGGCCTGCGTATACCATGGTGACTACATCGAGCGTGGCGCGGTCGGTGACGCGGCGTCCGTCAATCATCTGTGTCTCTATACCGAGCTGGGCGCTGAGGCGTGTGGCGAGCTTGCCGCCGCCGTGGACGAGCATCTTGGGACCTTCAAGGGCGGCAAACTTCTCCAGAAAGCGAGTCAGCGCTGCGGCATCATCGATGACGTTGCCGCCGATTTTTACTACTTGAATCATAGGCTCTCCAAAAGTCGCTTGAGTACTACGGTAGCAGAGATCTCACGGTTGGCGGCTTCGGGGATGACAAGGCTGGTGGGTGCTTCGATGACCTCATCGGTTACGATCATGCCGCGGCGCACGGGGAGGCAGTGCATGAAGAAGGCGTTGTTGGTGAGTGCCATCTTTTCCTCGGTGATGGTCCATGAGCGGTCCTTCGAGAGCACTTGACCGTAGTTAGGGTCAGCATAGGCGCTCCAGTTCTTGGCATATACGAAGTCGGCACCACGCAAGGCTTCGTCTTGGTCGTGGGTGACCTTGGCACAGCCAACAAACTCAGGGGCGAGGTCGTAGCCCTCGGGGTTGGCGATGACGAAGTCATAGTCGGTAGCGTTCATCCACTCGGCAAATGAGTTGGGCACGGCCTGGGGCAATGCCTTGGGATGGGGTGCCCAGGTGAGCACTACTTTGGGGCGCTCAGTGCGCTTGTGCTCCTCGATGGTGATGAGGTCGGCAAAGCTCTGCAGGGGGTGGCGTGTGGCGGCCTCCATGCTGAAGACGGGGCGGCCCGAATAGCGGATAAACTGCTCGATGATGCGCTCCTCATAGTCTTCGGCCTTATCGGTGAGTCCGGCAAAGGAGCGTACGCCGATGATGTCGCAGTAGGAGCCCATCACGGGGATAGCTTCGAGGAGGTGTTCGGCCTTGTCGCCGTCCATGATGACGCCACGCTCGGTCTCGAGCTTCCAGGCGCCCTGGTTCACGTCGAGCACGATGACGTTCATGCCGAGGTTCATGGCTGCCTTCTGGGTGCTAAGGCGGGTGCGGAGCGATGAGTTGAAGAAGATCATCATGAGGGTCTTGTTGCGGCCCAGCTCTACGTGGGCGAAGCGGTCGCGCTTGATGGCAAGTGCCTCGGCAACAGCATCGTGCAGGTTGCCTATGTCTTGTACGCAGGTAAATTTCTTCATGTCAGTTTTTTGTCTTTTCTGATTATATATTTGTCTTATTTGTTTCCAAGCAGTTCTATCATCTTGCCAGCCGCATGCTCCGATGCTCCCGGCTCGCCAAGCGGGGCGAGTACCATGCGGTCATATTCGCTCAGCATGCGTTTGTAGCAAAACTCATCGAGGAGCAGCATGTCGAGCGAGCAACGCAAGTCGCGCTCGTTCATCTCATGGGCCACCAGTTCGTTCACCACGGGGAAGTCGGCCACGAGGTTGACCAGCGAGATATATTTCACCTTGAGTATCTTGCTACGCAGCCACGACACCACCTTGCCGCACTTGATGTAGTAGCACACCACCTGCGGAACGCGGAAGAGCGCCGTCTCCAGCGTTGCCGTGCCCGAGGTCACCATGGCGGCATAGGAGTGGGTGAGCAAGGCGTAGGTATCGCCGAAGATGACAGGAACCTCGCCCCTACCCCCTCCCTGTGAGGTCTTAGGGGCGACTGTGCCATACTGCCCGGCACTGATGCCGGGTGCGCCGGCTATCACCCACTGGAAGTCCTGGAACAGATGTACCTTGTTTCTGTGGAGCAGCGCACTCTTGCTGTAGTGCTTCGTAGCGGCCAACATGATGGGGAGGTTGTCTCTGATTTCCTGCTTACGGCTTCCGGCAAGCAGCGCCACGATGGGCAGTTCGGGGTTGAGGCCGTGGCGGGCACAAAACTCCTCGCGCGTCTCGGTGTAGCCTGCCTTGAAGTCGGCCACTGCATCTACGCAGGGATTACCCACGTAGTGTATGGGATAGTTGTGCCCAGCATAAAAGGGCACCTCGAAGGGGAGGATGGAGAACATCTCGTCGACATAGCGACGTATGTCCTTGATGCGGTACTCCTTCCAAGCCCATATCTTGGGCGAGATGTAGTAGTATACGGGGATCTGCGTGTGGGTCTTGACGTACTTGGCAATCTTCAGGTTGTACCCCGGGTAATCGACCAGTATCACCACATCGGGCGCCCATGCCACGATGTCGTCCTTGCACAGACGCATATTGCGCAGTATGGTGCGGGCATGAAGCACCACCTGCACGAATCCCATATAGGCCAACTCACGGTAATGCTTCACCAGTGTACCACCCACGGATTGCATAAGGTCTCCGCCAAAGAAACGGAACTCCGCCTCGGGATCTTTGGCCTTGAGCGAGCGCATCAGGTTCGATGCGTGGAGGTCGCCCGAGGCCTCGCCTGCGATGAGATAGTACTTCATGTGATTGGGTTGAGGGTTGAATGATGAATGTTGAGTGTTGAATAATGAGAGATGAGAGATGAAAAATTTTCCTGCCGGATGGCCACTTTCATCTTTCAATTTTCCACTAATTTAAGTTCCAGTTGCGCTCCATCTCCTCCATCATGCGGTAGTCGGTCATGTCGATCTGTATCGGGGTGACAGCCACATATCCTTCGGTGAGGTTGGGACGGTCGGCATCTTGCGGACGTTCGTCGCGCAGGCAGAAGCTGCCCACCAGCCAGAAATAGTTTCCCCCACGCGGATGGGGATGCTCCTCCCACTCCTGAGTCCACTCGCCACGTGCCATACGGCACACCTTCACCCCTTCGTAGATAGGCGTAGCGGGGAAGTTGACATTGAGGCAGGTACCCTCAGGCAGTCCACGCTCGAGCACCTGCTCTACAATCTTCAGCACATAGGGTGCGCAAGGCTCAAAGTCGGCCTCGGGCGAATGGTTGTCGAGCGAAAAGCCCACCGAAGGGATACCCTTCATGCAACCTTCGATGACGATGCCCATAGTGCCCGAATAATGAACGTTGACACCCGAATTGTCGCCATGATTGATGCCACCGACAATAAGGTCGGGCTGACGGTCGGCAAACAGCTCGTGCAGCGCCATCTTGACACAATCGACTGGAGTCCCCGAACAACGGTAGATGGCCAGATGTTCGCGTTCGCTCACGAGATGATAATATACGGGTTCCTTAGAGGTAATGGCACAGCCCATACCTGAGCGGCCGCCTTCGGGAGCCATCACGATGACATCGGCAAAGGCAGAGAGCAGCTCGGCCACGAAGTTGATGCCGCGCGCCTTGTAGCCGTCATCGTTGGAGATGAGTATAAGAGGTCTTTCGGTGTTCATATTCATTATCCAGGAGTAAAGTTGCTAAATGGGAGACAACGCCCTACATTTGACGCGAAATTAGCACAAAAGCCGCGAAGCACCAAAAAGTTTTCCACCAAATCGGCAAGTTATCCACATTTTTGGAAACTTTAAGCCAATTTTTTATATTAATAGACAGATTATTGTTTATTTCGCAGCTTGAAATATTAAGTAAAAATCTATAAATGGGAAAAATCATTGCATTAGCCAATCAGAAAGGCGGCGTAGGTAAGACCACCACTGCCATCAACTTGGCCGCTTCGCTCGCTACACTGGAAAAGAAGGTGTTGCTCATCGATGCCGACCCTCAGGCCAACGCCTCTTCGGGTCTCGGTGTAGACATACAGACCGTGGACTGCTCGATATACGAATGCCTCATCGACGGACGCGACCCGCGCGAAGCCATATACACGACAGATATTGAAGGACTCGAAATCATAGCCTCACACATCAACCTCGTAGGTGCCGAGATTGAGATGCTCAACCTCGAAGGCCGCGAAATGGTGATGAAGCGCATGCTCGAGCCCCTCCTCTCAGAATACGACTATATCCTCATCGACTGCTCGCCCTCATTGGGCCTCATCACGGTGAACGCCCTCACGGCAGCCCACTCGGTCATCATCCCCGTGCAGTGCGAGTACTTTGCCCTTGAAGGTATCAGCAAACTGCTCAATACCATCAAGATCATCAAGTCGAAGCTCAACCCCGGACTCAGCATCGAAGGCTTCCTGCTCACGATGTACGACTCGCGCCTCCGCCTGAGCAACCAGGTGCTCGACGAGGTGCGCCGCCACTTCCAGGAATTGGTCTTCGACACCGTCATCCAGCGCAATGTACGCCTCAGCGAAGCCCCCAGCCACGGCATCCCCACCATCCTCTACGATGCAGAATCGAAGGGAGCGCAGAACTACCTGGCTTTGGCACAAGAGATAATTAAAAAGAATGGATAATTATTATAGGAGTGCAGGAATCAGGAGTTCAGGAGTGCAGACGATAGTTTTAACTATGAATATGAGATGCGACGTACAAAACATTTGTCTGCACTCCTGAACTCCAGACTCCTGAACTCCTGAAAACATGCAACAATATGGCACAAAAGAAGTACCCCAGCTTAGGACGCGGCCTCGATGCCCTCATCTCGACCGATATGGTGAAGACCGAAGGTTCATCATCCATCAGCGAGATACCCATACACCTCATCAAGGCCAACCCCAACCAGCCACGTCGTGAGTTTGACCCCGAGGCACTGCAAGAACTCGCCGACTCGATTAAGGAGATAGGCATCATACAGCCCATCACCCTGCGCAAGATGGACGACAGCACCTACCAGATTATCGCCGGTGAGCGCCGTTTCCGCGCCTCACAGCTCGCTGGGCTCACCGCCGTCCCCGCATACATACGCACCGCCGACGACGAGAACGTGATGGAAATGGCCCTCGTGGAGAACATCCAGCGCGAAGACCTCAACGCCATGGAAATAGCCCTCGCTTACCAACACCTGCTCGAGGAATACGAACTCACCCAGGAGCGACTGAGCGAGCGCGTAGGCAAAAAGCGCACTACCGTAGCCAACTACCTGAGACTACTCAAGCTACCTGCACAAATACAGATGGCACTCAAAAATCGCGAACTCGATATGGGGCATGCCCGCGCGTTGCTTGCCCTCGACAATCCGGTGGAACAGATTAACCTCTTCCAGGAAATACAGACCCTCGGCTACTCGGTGCGCAAGGTAGAGGAAATCGTGAAACAGAACAAACAAAAGACAGAATCGGCAAAAAAGACCAAGGGCACCCAGCATAACGACTATGACTTGCTGAAACGTCACCTTGCCAACTTCTTCCACACCGACGTACAACTCACCTGCAACGCCAAAGGTAAGGGCAAGATAGCCATCGCCTTCAAAGATGAACAAGAACTTGAACGCATCATCTCGCTGCTCGACAGACTAAAGGCATGAACACGTCACGCAACATATTCACGATTCTGTTAATCATGCTAGCAATGCTCTGCTCTCCACACACAGCAGCAGCACAGACCGACAGCACACGCATCCTTATGGTGGCCGACTCATTACGACTCACTACAGCCGTAGAGCTACAAAAGTTTGACGCACCCACAGCGAGTACAGACTCTGTCATGCATACAAAACATCTCGGCTCAAGGAGAGACTCTATCCGCCACCAGCAACGCCTGCAGCGCCAGCAACGCCTCGCCACATTTACCCCCGACCCCGGAAAGGCTACGTGGAGCGCCCTCGTATTCCCTGGAGGAGGACAAATCTACAATCACAAGTATTGGAAAATCCCCATCGTCTATGGCGGCTTCCTGGGCTGTGCCTACGCCCTTAACTGGAACAACCAGATGTATAGCGACTACTCACAAGCATACCTCGACATTATGGACGACGATCCGGGAACAGCCAGCTACGAGGATTTCCTGCCCCCACGATACAATGTAGAGGCCAATAAGGAATACCTCACGCGCGTCTTCAAGAACCGAAAGGACAACTACCGACGCCAGCGCGACCTCAGCATCTTCTGCTTCATCGGCGTATACCTCATCTCCGTGGTCGATGCCTATGTCGATGCCGAACTCTCCAACTTCGACATTACCGAGAATCTTACCGTACAGGTGCGTCCCAGCGTCATCGACCACCAACGATACGCTACATCCCGCAACGCCCAGTCCTACGGATTGCAGTGCAGTTTCAGTTTCTAAGCGACTACCCTTTGCCATCAACTGACAACACAAAGTTAACACATCTATTTTTGACATTCCGATTTAATGCAACAGACTGCACAAGAGTTTGCGCAAGTGGCTTTATTTCAGTGTAATAAAAATTTTTCGCAGGTGCGCGACGCGGCGCTCGTAGGTGCGTGAATCTACGTTCGTAGGTGTGGGGACATTCGGGACTCGGCTCCCCGCTGCCTTGTACTGTTTACTGTTGACCGCGCTCCGAACCACAAACCAACGCGATAAAAAGACACGCCATTTCCTCTGTTTTTTCATTCGCAAAGATTTGGAACTCCGCTCAATTTCTACTAACTTTGTAGAAGATTCTCCCAAGTGCTGAAAGACGATGAAAAAGGTGATTTATATCCTGTGCTCCTTGCTGATGATGTTGCCCATGGCGGCAATGGCACAGCGCATGCAGCAGAAGACGGGGCGCGGCGTGGTGGCGGTGGACCGCACGGGCGGGCGTTCGGTGACCTCAGCCGGAGGGCAGGGTAGCCTGATATCGTGGCGCAAGCTCGCCGAGGAGCCGGAAGGCACGACCTACAACGTGTATCGCCGCACGGCAGGCTCATCGGACTACACGAAGATGAACGGTACACCGTTGAAAGTGACCAACTACAAACCCTCGACACTGACCAACAATACGGAATATGCCGTGACGGCCATCTCGCCCGAGGGCGTGGAGGGGGAGATGTCGGCACCATTCCTCTACAAGACACAGGCGTGGCCAAACGTATGGTTCAACTTCGACTTTGACGACAAGGTCATCGCACGCAACGACTATCGCACAAAATATGTATGGCCCATGGACCTCGACGGCGACGGCGAATTCGATGCCGTGGTGTGTGACCGCCTCTATGCCGGAGTGGGCCCCGACGACGATGCCGAAGACCGACGCGACAATGACGCAACCGTAAGCCATAAGATCCAGGCATACCGCCTCAGCGGTGAACTGCTGTGGACGGTCGACATGGGGCCCAACATGAACATCTGCGGCGGACAGAACGATATGGTGGTCGCCTATGACATCAACTGTGACGGACGCTGCGAGGTCATCATCAAATCGTGTGACGGCACCCGCTTCTGGGACAAGGAGAACGAGACATGGGGACTATATGCCATGAAAAGCCAGGTGCCCGACGTGGACGGCGACGGCATCGTGGACTACCGTCAGCAGACGGAGCGTAACCGCCCATTCTACGTGTCGGTAATCGACGGCACGACGGGCGAGGAGATAGCCTGCAGCGAACTGGATTACAGCGAAGTGCACGACGGCGTGGACACCTATACCCGCACAAACCGCTCCGACTACATGAGCGACGGATACGCAGCCATGGACGGACACTTTGCCATCTGCTACCTCGACGGCCTGCACCCGGCACTGGTCATGGAGTGCCTGGATCGTGAGACCAACAAGACTCACCACAACTACGTCTTCACATGGGAATATGACTGGACAGGCGGGGTGCCCTCCAACTGGCATCACTCGTCGACATGGAGCCGCAACGACAAGAAGCCCTGGCCGGCCGAGTTCCACCAGCTGCGCGTGGCCGACGTGGATGGCGACGGACGCGACGAGATGATACAAGGCGGCTATTCGGTGAACCCCACGACGGGCTGGTTTGCAAGCCCGGGGATAGGACATGGCGACCGCTTCATCCTGAGCGACATCGACCCTGACCGCCCAGGCTTGGAGGTCTACGTCATCCAACAAAGCGCCCTGCTGGGACAGGTGCTCTACGACGCACGCACCGCCGAGCGCATCAAGGAGTGGTACCTGCCCACGGTATTCGATGTGGGGCGCGGTGCCTGCATGGACATCGACGCTTCGCGCAAAGGCTATGAGCTATATAGCTTCACTGACGACTACATCTACGACTGCAAGGGAGAGAAGACCAGCTATGTCCGCTCGGCCTGTGGCATCAAAACGATGTTCGAAGGCGTATGGTGGAACGGCGACCTGCAGCGCGAGGAGCTGTCATCGCCCGGTGGTAGCGGATGGACTACCAACCTGATGATCACGCAGGTGCTCGACAAGGCGCGACTCGTGGAGTTCTCGCAAGAGAGCAGCTGGACGGCCGAAGGCGGCACGGGCACACGCCCAGCCTTCATGGGCGACATCACCGGCGACTGGCGCGAAGAGATCATCCTGGCCAAGCAGAACAACGACCAGAGCTTAGGACTCGTGGGCTACACTACCGCCATGCCCACCAACTACAGCATCTATTGCCTGCAACAAGACCCCCACTACCGGGGCGACTGCACCACCCGCGGATACTACCAACACCCCAACACGGGCTTCTACTTAGGTGGCGGCATGCCGCTCCCACCCTTGCCCCCAGTGTTCGTCAGCGACCTGCGCTGGAAGGGAAACGGCGAATGGACAACGTTCGACATGACGCAGGCCGGCACCTATGCCGACGGCATGAGCCTGATGTTCGACCTCTCCGGTGACAACTCACGACCCATATCGCTGAAGGCCCCCATGGCGCCATCGGTACTCTACCTGATGAATCCGCACGGACACAACTACACCTTCAACAACAAGGGCACTACGGGCACAGGACAGCTCATCAAGTCGATGCAAGGCACAGCAACCTTCAATGCCGACTTGGAGCATACGGGGCCGACCCTCATCAGCGAGGGGACACTCTGCGTCAATGGCCACATAGCAGGCCCAGTAGAGCTACGCGCCAAAGGTACGCTAAGCGGAAATGCGACCCTGCAAGACACACTCATCTTTGAAGGAGCACTCAACCACGAAGGATGCCGCCTAAAGATTGCAGACATGACCTCGAAAAAAAGCATGACGATACCCGGCAACGTATACCTCGAAGTGGATACAGAGCTTCTCGAGCCCGATTGCATCGATTGCGAGCCTTTCGTAACCTGCGGCACACTGGTAGTCGAAGGCAGCCTAACCTTCAAGGGCACCAACTACCTCACCGTGAATCTGATGAGCGACATGCCTGCCGAATATATCATAGCTAAGTCCACGGACACACTCATATGCGACCCCGCAAAACTGAAGACACGGGGGTTGGAAGGCATCAACTACGACCTGAAAGTGGAGGACAACCAGCTGATCCTTGTCATCAACGACACACGAGCAGCCACCGACGGAGTGTTATGGACAGGAGCCGAGAGTGGAATCTGGGATTATAAAACACCCAATTTCGTCACCAACACGGCAACAGCCTTCGTGCCAGGCGATGCCGTTGTGTTCACCGACGAGGGGCAGCAGAAGAGCATCACACTCAACGAAATGATGGTAAGCAATGGCGTGACGTTCCAAAGCGGGAAATACACCTTAAAGGGCGAAGGCGGCATCAGCGGCACAGGCAACGTCACGGTGGAGAAGGATGCCGACGTGACCCTAAACATGAAATACAGCGACTACACGGGCAAGACCATCGTCAATGGTGGCCGACTGACCGTATCAAACTTCTATGACGGCGGACAGAAGAGCGCCATCGGCGCTGCCACGGCACAGGAGGGCAACCTGCAACTGAATGGCGGAACGATAGTGCTGAGCCAGGACAACATGGGCACCGACCGCATCATCACCCTCACCGACACGGCCACCATACACATCAGCAAGTCGAACAGCGCACTCTCAATGAAAGGACAGGTCAAGGGCTCAGGCTACCTGATCAAGGATGGCGCTGGCCAGCTGAACTTCAGCTATGGCGGAGAGAACAACTTCTCCGGGCTCATCGTGAAGAAAGGCATCGTCGCACAAGGAGCCTGGAATGCCACCTTCGGCAAGAGCGGCTCGCCCATGCTGCTGGCGGGCGGCGAGGTACATCAAATCGACGTGAACAGTACCTCGACAGTACCCAACCTCAATCACGTGTTCACCGTCGTGGAGGGCACCAACAACACCATCGTAGGCTCTTCGCGCGGAAGAATCAGCGGGTCGTTCCATGGTAGCGGAAACCTCAACATACGCACCCGATACGTGCGTTGCGACATAGGAGCCAGCTTTGCCAACTTCAAGGGCAAGCTTACCGCCAAGGGAGAAGGCGGCGACTTCCGACTGATGCAGAACGTCACCGACATGTCGCAGACTCGCCTGGTCATCGAAGCAGGCACCTACATGGGCCACTTCTCCAGCGGAGGAAAGAACGAGGTGGCAGCAACGACGAAGATAGGCTCTCTCTCGAGCACAGCTACCGACGCTATATTGGGTGGTTCGCAAAGCACCTGGTCGGTGGGCTATCTCGGCGAGAACACGTCGTTCAGCGGCCTGTTCAAGGCCAGCCGCGTCAACAAGGTAGGCACAGGAAAACTGACACTCAAGACTCCCGGCCACACCTCACCCATCTTTGTCTCTGAAGGCATGCTGGAGCTGCAGAACACTACGGCTACAGTCATGAACACGGGCCTCATCACCGTACAGAAAGGCGGACAGCTGCTCGGCACGGCCATGGCAGGTGACGTCACCGTACAGCGAGGAGGCCTCATCACTGGCGGTCTCGAGACATCCACCTCGGGCTCGCTACGCATCAATGGCACATTGACACTACAGGCTGGAGCCACCGTCAAGGTGCGCTTAGGCAAGGGATTGGGCAACTCCACGATTACAGCCAAGGGCGCCATCAAGCACGGTGGCGACACCATCTTGGTGAGCATTCCCGCAGGACGCAAACTCAGCGTGGACGACGAGCTGACCATATTCAAACCTGGGTTCACTTCGGCCACAGGACAGTTCCACGTAAAGTGCGAAGCCGAGGACGGGAGCATCTATGAGTTCGACAGTTCCACATTGCTCACCGACGGAAAGCTACGCGTCAGCGGGGTTGCCTTGGGCATAGCAGGCATGCCGGCCCCCGACACCTTGGTCGATGTCTATACTACCGACGGCATCAAGCTACGCAGCGCCGTACCATTCCATCAAGCCCTCGACGGATTGCATCGTGGAATTTATATTGTTGGAGGCATGAAAATATCAAAAAAATAACATCATATACAAAGACAACAAACATTCATGACAATGAAGAAAACAACCTATATCGCCCTGTCAGCATTGGTGCTGCTGTGCGGATGCTCTGAGAAAATACTCCCTATCAGAGGAGTGAAGAAAGCGGTGGAGACACAGGCTCCACAAGTGGGGAATATAGCCGTAGCCCCTCAGGACACCATCGCCGAAGAGGCCGTGGAGACGACAAGAGCCGAACTTCCCGCAGTGGAGCGCCAACCCATACCCGAAAAGTGGACTACCATCAAGGACGATTCGCTGGTGGTGATAGAGAGTATGTCGGGCGAACTCGACAGCTTGCTCAACAGCTGGTATGCGCAGACATACCTCATGGTCGATACCACTTGTTCGTCTACCGTCTCAAACCCCATATTCAGCGACACGGTATACACAGACCGATTGGCCAATCTCCCTTGTCTAGTACCGATGGTATACAACCAACCCGTACGCAGCAGCATTGACCGATACGCTACGAAACTACGTCATCAGGTATCCTATATGTTAGGAATGATGGAGTATTATGAGCCTATCATCGAGCAGGCGCTCGACGTGCATGGTGTACCTAACGAGTTGAAATACCTACCCGTCATCGAATCGGCACTCAACCCCGTGGCTGTTTCACGTGTAGGAGCTACTGGACTATGGCAGTTCATGTACAGCACGGGCAAGCTCTACGGGCTGAAGCAAAACAGCCTTGTCGACGATCGTCGCGACCCCATGAAGGCAACATGGGCTGCCGCCAAACACCTGCGTGACCTGTATGACCGCTTCGGAGCCTGGGACCTCGCCATAGCGGCCTACAACTGCGGCACGGGAAATGTAAACAAAGCGATTTATCGCTCGGGTGGCAAGACCAACTTCTGGGATATTTATTACTACTTGCCTCGCGAGACACGCGGCTACGTCCCTGCCTTCATAGCAGCCACTTACATCATGACCTATCATGCCGAGCACGGCATCTGCCCCATGGATAGCAAGCTCCCTCTTACTACCGACACCATCATGGTTAACCGTTTGCTCCACTTTGATCAGATAGCTGCTGTGTGCGATATTGATATGGAGACCCTACGCGGACTCAACCCACAGTACAAAGAAGATGTCATACCTGGTAAGTTCTTGCCGGGTTCGCTCCGCCTTCCCGAGGACAAGATACGTACCTTTATCCTCTCGGGCGACTCCATCTACAACTACAATCGCGAAAAGTACTTCTCTGAAGAGAAAGTAAAGGTTCTCAAAGGGCAGGCCACCAACACAGGCTTTGTAGTTCACAAGATACGCAGCGGTGAGAGCCTGTCTACCATAGCCCGTCGCTATCGCGTGACAATCACCGACTTGAAGCGTTGGAACAACCTGCGCAGTAACAATATCGTAGCAGGCAAGACATTGAAGATATATCCGAGATAAACAATAATTAAAAATTGAAAATTGAAAATTAAATGCCTATACACTTAATTCTCATTTATCGATTTTCCATTATCCATTAGTATCATGAACACCGACAAGGAACAAGCCGAAGAGAGGCTCATCAACGAAGCTTTTCAAGGACTCATCAGCAGTTACCTGGCATCGAAGCATCGCAAAAAGGTGGATATCATCACCCGCGCCTTCAACTTTGCCAAGCACGCACATAAGGGCGTACGCCGCAACTCGGGCGAGCCCTACATCTTGCACCCCATCGCCGTAGCACGCATCGTGTGCGAAGAGATAGGGTTGGGCTCTACATCCATCTGTGCCGCACTGCTGCACGATGTGGTGGAGGATACCGAGTATACCGTTGAGGACATTGCCAATCTCTTCGGCCCCAAGATAGCGCAGATCGTGGACGGACTCACCAAGATATCGGGAGGTATCTTTGGCGACAAGGCTTCGGCACAGACCGAGAACTTCAAGAAGCTGCTCCTCACCATGTCGGAAGACATACGCGTCATCCTTATCAAAATTGCCGACCGCCTGCACAACATGCGCACACTGGAGCATATGGCGCCCAACAAGCAATATAAGATTGCGGGAGAGACACTCTACATCTATGCGCCCATTGCTTACCGCCTCGGATTGAACAAGATAAAAATGGAGCTCGAGAACTTGAGCTTCAAATATGAGCACCCCGAGGAGTATGCGGCCATCGAAGAAAAACTGGCCATCACACAGGCCGAGCGCGAGATACTGTTTGCCAACTTTACCGCACCCATAAAGGAGAAGCTCGACGAGATGGGAGTGAAATACACATTGTCAGGACGTATCAAGTCGCCCTACTCGATATGGCGCAAGATGCAGACCAAACACTTGGCCTTCGATGAGATATTCGACATACTGGCCGTACGTATCATCTTCGAGCCCAAGAATCCCAAGGAGGAGGCCAATGAGTGCTTCGCCATATACATCGCCCTGTCACACCTCTACCGCAATCACCCCGACCGCTTCCGCGATTGGGTGAACCAGCCCAAGACGAATGGCTATCAAGCACTGCACATGACGCTCATGAGCAACCATGGCGAGTGGGTGGAGGTGCAGATACGCAGTCAACGCATGGACGATATCGCCGAACAAGGAGTGGCAGCACACTGGAAATATAAGGAAAAGGGATATGTAGAGGAGGAAGAGGGCGACCTCAACCATTGGCTGCACACCATCAAAGAGATTCTCGACGACCCGCAGCCCGACGCAATGGATTTCCTCGATGCCATCAAGCTGAACCTCTACTCCTCGGAGATCTTCGTGTTCACTCCCAAGGGCGAAATCAAGACCATGCCGCAAGGCTGCACCGCACTCGACTTTGCATTCTCGATACACTCTGTGCTGGGCACTCACTGCATAGGAGCCAAGGTTAACCATAAGCTTGTACCCATGAGTCATGTGCTACAGAGCGGTGACCAGGTGGAGGTACTCACCTCAAAGACGCAGAATGTGAAACCCGACTGGCTCACGATGGTGACCACAGCCAAGGCACGCAGCAAGATACAGGGTATACTTCGTCGAGAAGAGCGTGCCGCATACAAGGAGGGCGAACGCTTGTTAAACGAGCTGGTGGAGCACGAGAACCTCACACTCGACGTGCACAACATCGCACGGCTATGTCGTCTTCACAACTTTACCGAATATGACCAATTGCTCATGGCCATAGGCCGTGGCACTGTAACATTAGGTGACGCCGAACGTAATGCCCTCAAAGGTACTTCTTCGTCAAGCAACATCCTCGGCCGACTCTTCCGCACCAGCAAAAAGGAAGAAGAGCCTTCTAAAACCCCGGTTAACAAAAAAGCACAAGAGATTGACAAGAAACGCCCCCTCATCCTCACCGATGAGGCTCTGCAAAACAGTTACCGCATGGCAGATTGCTGCCACCCCATTCCGGGCGATGACGTACTAGGGTTCATCGATGACGATGGACAAATTGTTATCCACCAACGCAAGTGTCCACACGCAGCTAAACTCAAAGCCGCTTACGGAAACCGCATCGTATCGGCCCAATGGAGCACCCATAAACTTTTATACTTCTCCGTATCATTAAGCATAAAAGGTATCGATGGCGTAGGCGTGGTGAACCAAATAACCAATGTCATTTCTCAAGAACTCAACGTAAACATGGAACGCATCCTCATCGAAGCCTATGACGGTATTTTTGAGGGTACCATACGCCTTCGTGTACATGATGTGGATGATATCAAAATCATCTGCGACAACCTGAAGAAGATAAACAACATACGCTCTGTAATGCGTATTGACGGATAACAACCATCACAGCATAACACTACAGAAATAAAGCGACTTAAGACAAGAAAGGGCAGATACTTATGAGGTTTCCTTAACCCCATTCATTTCACATTGAATGCCAACACACGTTCACCCTCAAGAAACCCCTCGATATGCTGTCCTATCTGCAAGGGACCAACACCTACAGGAGTACCCGTAAAAATGAGGTCACCCGTTTTGAGCATGAAGTACTGACTCACGTAGCTCACCAATTCGTCTACGCCATAAAGCATATCGACGGTATGTCCACGTTGTACGGTACGACCATCTATATTTAGATGGAAATGGATATTCTGCATATGAGCAAAACGTTCTACCGGTATGAAGTCACCCAACACGGCCGAACCATCGAAACCTTTGCACAACTCCCACGGAAGTCCCTCACGGCGGAATCGCTCCTGCATATCGCGAGCAGTAATATCTACGCCCACAGTAACAGCATCGTAATAACGATGAGCAAAGCGCGGAGCGATGTTCTTGCCCAATTTGTTGATGCGAACCACCAACTCTGCCTCATAGTCAAAACGCCCGGCAAAATCAGGAATAAAGAATGGTTTCCCCCCCTTGAGTATAGCCGAATCGGGTTTCATAAATATCACTGGACTCTCGGGCTTGTCCATCGAGCCATTCAGCTCTTTATTATGTTCAGCATAATTCATGCCTACACAGATAATCTTCATAAGTTTCTAAAGTTTTTACTTTTATATCATGCAAAAGTAGTAAAAATTGCGGAATATGCTTATCTTTACGGCAAAATTAATAACCACATATGACAAAAGACAACGACTGGAAGAGTCGACTACAAGTAGTATACTCTACCAACCCTGACTATAACTATATCACCGATGACGAACCCGAAGTAGAGACGCTACCCAAGCAACGCCAGAAACTACGCGTACAAATCGAAAAGAACCACCGAGGAGGAAAGACCGTCACTATCGTGCGCGGCTTCGTAGGCTCCGATGATGACCTTAAAGCATTGGGAAAACTACTTAAAACACGCTGTGGAGTAGGAGGAACGGCCAAAGACGGAGAAATCATCATTCAAGGCGACTTCAAGCCTAAGGTTGTTGAGTTGCTCAAAAAAGAGGGATATACAGATACCAAATGATATCGCTTCTAATTAGGCATATTCTCTCGCCTTGCACAGACTTTAATCTATGCGTAGATAGCTTTTAATTAGGCTGCGGCTCGGAAAACTGCAAATAAATTTGCGTTTTCTCTCGCCTTGCACTAATTTTGCAGGCAATTAGCAAAACATGTCATTATGATAAACAAGATAGAAGCATTGATGGCTGAGGTTGACAACCTTAGCGCCAATAGCGCAGAAGAGTTGGAAGCGCTGCGCATCAAATATTTGAGTAAGAAGGGAGCTATCAATGACCTGATGGCCGACTTCCGCAACGTTCCCGCTGAACAGAAGAAAGAGGTAGGTATGCGTCTTAATGCCTTGAAGACTCGTGCTACAGAACGTATCGCCGAACTCAAAGAGGCATTCGAGACTAACGACAGCGGTGCTGCCGAGATGGATCTCACTCGCACAGCATATCCCATAGAGTTGGGCACACGCCACCCTCTCTCTATTGTGAAGAACGAGATTATCGACATCTTCGCACGCATGGGCTTTGCCCTTGCAGACGGTCCCGAAGTAGAGGACGACTGGCACGTGTTCTCATCGATGAACTTTGCAGAAGATCACCCGGCACGTGACATGCAGGACACTTTCTTCATCGAGGCACACCCCGACATCATCCTTCGCACTCACACCTCATCGGTGCAGAGCCGTGTGATGGAAAACGCCCAGCCCCCCATCCGTATCATATGCCCCGGCCGCGTATACCGCAACGAAGCTATCAGCTATCGTGCTCACTGCTTCTTCCATCAGGTAGAGGCACTCTACGTAGATAAGAACGTGTCGTTCACCGATCTTAAGCAAGCTCTCTTGCTCTTCGCCAAGGAGATGTTTGGTGAAGAAACCAAAATACGTCTGCGCCCCTCATACTTCCCCTTCACCGAACCTTCGGCAGAGATGGATATCAGTTGTAATATCTGCGGCGGTAAGGGTTGTCCCTTCTGTAAAGGTACAGGTTGGGTAGAGATTCTTGGCTGCGGCATGGTAGACCCCAACGTACTCGAGCTCAACGGCATCGACAGCAAGGAATACTCAGGATATGCTCTCGGCATGGGTATCGAACGTATCACCAACCTCAAGTATCAGGTAAAAGACCTGCGCATGTTCTCGGAGAACGACGTGCGCTTCCTCAAAGAGTTCGAGGCAGCCAACTGACCTTTTCGTTCTTGAAATAGCGTAGATAGAACAACAAGCGCGTGACCCAGTTGGTGTCACGCGCTATTGTTAATTCACAACAACAATCTACAAGAGAAACACAATAAAAAAAGCCTTTTTGCGTTTACCTAATGACATTAAAATGAAGACGATGCGACATCTATGGATATGTATATTAGCATTCATATTGCTGACTGCCAACGCACAAGGTGAGATGGTAGTAAACTGGTCGGCATACACTCAAGACACAATAATTCCAGTGTTTACGCATAGCATCGACTTAGGCTACAACCACGAATATGAGCACTCTGTCTCAATTGAATACCCCGAGTTAGTACCACTGACTACAGAAGAAGTAACACGTTTCCGTCTTCCCAAGGAAAATGGACTACCCGAATGGCCAAAAATCGACAGCTATAAAGGGATAAGCGCTAAACGTGGACAGTTAGACATATCGTTTATTCCCATCATCTGGCGCGATGGTAAGTATCAACGTATCAAGAGCTTTACCTTAAAGATTAACAAAAGACTTAAAGACAGTCGTTTCAGCAGAGCGGCATCTTCGGCCGAATACGTCCAACGACCTTTAGAGAATTCCCCGCTAAGCACTGGACGCTGGGTAAAACTACGCGTATCAGACAATGGCATTCATATGCTCACCCACATTCATCTCAAAAACATGGGGTTCAGCGACCCCTACAAAGTACGATTGTTTGGTTATGGCGGTCATCCGCTTTCAGAAAGCGACACCAATAGTTGGCGCAATGGGCTTTGTGAGGTACCTCTTTGGCATACCGACAATAAACGTTTGCTGTTTTATGCCAATGGTCCTGTAAAATGGACCTTGGAAAGCGACAACACATTCAGCCATGCACGTAATCCCTATTCGAAGTATGGTTATTATTTCCTGACCGATGATATAGAGGGCGAGCCTGCAAAATTCCCTATAGAAGAGGCGCTTGCTACCGTATCGCCAGTGGTAAAGACTACGCCAGCCTATGTATTGCATGAGGTGGATGACTATGCTTGGTTTCATGGAGGACGTCAACTGGTAGAAAGTTATGATTTTTCGGAAGGTAATGTAAAGCGTTATCCGCTGCATTTTGCGGGCTTCTCTCCTTCGGGTGCTGTAGTACTCGACATGTGTTTCACTCACAATGGCAGCAGCAGTAGCTCGGTTGCTGTGGCTATAGACAGCACACAGCTCGGCACCCTCGTGCTCAGTCCTGTAGGCCGCCATAGTGAAGCCTCAGCCACTACGCGCAGTTATACGATAAACTGGAAATCATTGGGTCCTGTAATCGGTCAGAATACAGTGGTGCTGACCCATAAACGCGATGTCGGTGTATCGGGACGCCTCGATTATTGGCGTTTCAACTACACAAAGGATATTGCTTCGACAGATCTCGTCTATGCCACCAGTGCAGGTGTCCAGACCTATGATATAGGCATGGGCGATGAAAATATAGTGGTATGGCGTGTCACCGATGTCGCTTCCATGACACAAATACCCTACGATAAAGCAACGAAGACCTTTACAGCCAATGGCAAGCATGGTGAGGCGTTTATGATTGTGAATACAAGGAACACTTACCCCATACCCGAAGTGGAGGGCGAGGTTTCCAATCAGGACCTCTATGCCGAAGGGGCCATAGACTATGTCATTATTGTGCCGGCAAGTGGCAAGCTAACAGTCCAAGCAGAGCGTTTGGCCGAGGTACATCGCAAGCGCAGCGGACTCCGCGTAAAAGTAGTACGCGCTGACGAGGTATACAATGATTTCTCCTCGGGCACACCTGATGCAACAGCTTACCGCCGCTACATGAAGATGCTCTATGACCGGGCCCAAACAATAGACGATGCTCCTAAATATCTACTTCTCTTCGGCGATGGTGCTTGGGACAATCGCATGCTCACATCTGCGTGGAGAGGCAAGTCCCCCGATGATTACTTGCTGTGTTTTGAGGCCGAAAGTTCATTCAGCGCAACCTCTTCCTATGTAATGGAAGACTATTTTGGACTCCTTGATGATGGTGAAGGAGCCCGTTTGCTCCATGATAAAGTAGACATTGGAATAGGACGTTTTCCTGTGACGACTGCAGCAGAAGCTCGTGATATGGTGGACAAAGTAATCGCCTATATGGACAATGCAGATGCAGGAGCATGGAAGAACAGCATACTCATGCTTGGTGATGATGGCGATAACAATCAACACATGCGGGATGCCGAACAGATAGCGCAAATGCTTGAAGAAAATTATCCCGACTATATGGTTAAACGCATCTATTGGGATGCCTTCCCCATGGAAGTAACGGCTACAGGGCACAGCTATCCTACCGTACGCAAACGCCTGCTTGAACTATTCAACGAAGGAGCATTGATGGTCAACTACAGCGGCCATGGTAGTCCCGACGTGCTCTCTCACGAATTGGTTATCAGCAAAGCCGACATGGAACAACTACGTTCTCCCCGCCTACCCTTATGGGTTACCGTCTCGTGTGATATCACCCCATTCGACAATTCCACCATGTCGTTCGGCGAATATGCATTCCTCAATCCAAAGGGAGGAGCAATAGCCTTGATGACCTCCACACGCACCACCTACTCAGAGCAAAACCGCCGCATCAACTATTTCTTTTCGAACTACCTCTTTGGACGCGATACGAACAATCGCCGACACCGTTTGGGCGATGCCATCCGTTTGGCCAAATGCAACCTAATAACGACAGAGGATGTATTGTTACAAGACAAGAGTGAGAACAAACTCAACTATTTTCTTATGGGAGACCCTGCACTCATTATTGGCAACACCGATTATGGCATGACGGTAGATGAAATCAATGGTGTGGCCATAGATGAGGGACACGACATTGTATTGAAAGCCGGCCAACGAGTCTCGGTGAAGGGTCATGTAACGACTTTTGAAGGGAAATACGCTTCTGATTTCACAGGAGTAATGTATGCATCGGTATTTGACAATATAGAGGAGGTCGTTTGCCGGAACAATGCCGATGAGGATATAACACCATTAATATACCATGAACGCACTAAGAAGCTTTTCGTAGGTAGCGACTCAGTACGTAACGGTGAATTCAATTTTACTTTCCGTGTTCCGATGGATATCAACTATTCATCAGAGAGTGGTCTCATCAACCTATATGCTATGAACGACACCCGTAATCGTGAAGCCAATGGCACGTTCGATGGTTTTATGCTGGGCGGTACAGTTGAAGATTTGAGCACCGACAATCTCGGTCCTAAAATACATCTATATCTTAATTCGCCCGGTTTCATAACTGGCGATCCGGTAAACGAGACCCCTCGCCTAACAGCACTTCTCGAAGACCCTGATGGCATTAATACCGTAGGAAATAGTATAGGACACGACCTTATAGCGATCATCGACGGCAAGGCCTCCATGACATACAATCTGAACGACTACTACATTTCAGATTTGGGAGACTACACACATGGCACCATATCATATATGTTGCCCGAATTAGATGAGGGCATGCACACACTAATGTTCCGCGCCTGGGATATGATGAACAATTCGAGTATCGCAACTGTCGATTTCGAAGTAGTTAAAGGTCTCCGCCCACGCATACTTGAAGCTAGCACTACCCATAACCCTGCCCGTCAGCACACCACCTTCGTGCTTGTACACGACCGCCCAGAAACAGAGGTTACAATAAGTGTCGAGGTATTCGACTTTTCGGGCCGTACCCTATGGCTACATACCGAACAGGCATCCACGCCAGACAACAGTTACTCAACGGATTGGAACTTATGCGCCTCATCGGGACAACCGTTATCCTCAGGCATATACCTCTATCGTGTCACCGTAACCTCTGCAAGCGGTAAGTCCACAAGCCGAACTCACAAGTTAACTATTTTGCGCCAGTAAAGCAATAAATCTGCCAAATACAAGTTATATCTATATCGCATAAATTGACATTTTAGAAAAGACATATGAGAAAAAAAATAATAGCGCTATCTGCCCTACTGCTGAGCACCTCTATACTCTTCGCACAGAAAACCTCCAGTGACGTACAGATGTTCAATCCGGTAATGACAGGTGTCACCTCCCTAACCATTGCCCCCGACTCTCGTGCCGGCGCAATGGGTGATGTCGGTGCAGCGACCGACCCTGACGTCAATTCTCAGTATTGGAATCCAGCAAAATACCCCTTCGCCATTAGTCCTGCAGGATTTTCGCTGGCCTATACACCTTGGTTACGCCAGTTGGTAAGTGATATTGACCTGGCCAATCTCGTGGGTTACTATCGTATTGGCGACTATCAAGCCATCAGCGGTTCGCTTACCTACTTCTCATTAGGTGACGTTTGGGTTGATGACTACACCATCAAACCTTACGAGATGGCTATCGACTTCGCCTACTCCCGCATGCTTTCTGAAACGTTCTCTGCATCGGTTGGCCTTCGCTATATTGTCTCCGACCTCAACTATAATTTCGAAGATGATGTTACTGTCGGACAGGCTTTTGCTGCCGACATCGCTTTCTTCTACTCCAACTATGTGATGTTGGGTCGCCGTGAGTGCCTTTTCAACTTAGGACTGAACGCATCGAATATCGGTAGTAAGATCTCTTATGATGGCGGCAACACCAACCAGTTTATCCCCACCAACCTTCGTCTTGGAGCATCCCTTCTTATACCCGTAGATGAGTACAATACCTTCTCCATCAGTGCCGACGTAAATAAATTAATGGTACCGACCAAACCTTCATATCGTCAATTCTTGAATGAAGAGTATGGCGAAGACTTTAAAGATGACAACTACTCTTACACCTCGGAATATCAATCTTGGCTCGCTGCCAATGGCTACAATGACATCTCGCCCATCTCTGGTATCTTCCAATCATTCCACGACGCACCTGGAGGCTTCAAGGAGGAATTGCAGGAAATCTACTGGGGCGTAGGTGTAGAATATGCATACAATAATCAGTTCTTCCTTCGTGGAGGCTATCACTACGAGAACGAATACAAGGGAAATCGCAAATATGTCACCCTTGGTACAGGTTTTAAGATGAGCGTATTCTCACTCGATGCAGCCTATCTCATCTCTATGGCTCAGAGCAACCCTCTCGATCAGACATTACGCTTCACCCTGTCATTCGACATGGATGGCATACGTGAGATAATGGGACGATAATGTCATTTACAATTTGACAATTTACGAATTACTTTATTGGGCGCTTATGCAATTTACAATGTCAACCCGTGATTCTACAAATTGTCAAATAACTAAATTGTAAATAGCAAATAGAAATATTACAAATGAAGATACGCGTAGGATTTGGATTCGACGTCCACAAGTTTGCCGAAAATCGCGAACTATGGCTCGGTGGCATACGCCTTGAGCATGACCGTGGCCTATTGGGGCATTCCGATGCAGATGTGCTCATCCACGCCATTTGCGATGCCCTCTTGGGCGCTGCGCATTTGCGTGATATAGGTTATCATTTCCCCGACACAGCAGGTGAATTCAAGAACATCGACAGCAAGATACTCCTCCAACGCACCATTGGTCTCATTGCCTCAAAGGGCTATCGCGTAGGCAATATCGATGCTACAATTTGCGCCGAACGTCCCAAACTCAAAGTTCACATCCCTTTGATGCAGCAGACTCTAGCTGATGTCATGGGCATTGACGAAGAAGATGTCACCATCAAAGCGACTACTACAGAGAAACTCGGATTCACCGGTCGTGAAGAAGGAATCTCCGCTTATGCCACAGTGCTAATCGAAAAAGACTAGGCGGACAGAAAGCGTGTATTTGGTTCTTGACCCTCGACGCTATCTTATCCGCCTTTTCGTTTTTGTCCTATCTAACAAGAATGATAATCAGTCTACGTGTGACGGCTGTAGTTCCGCATGACAATGCATGTCAATGAGCGACAAGCGATTGACTAACGAGTCACGCAGAATATTGAAAGCCATGCGATTTTCCTCACTAATAGGTTTCTTTGGCTGTGATTTTATTGTCAAAGGATTTATTGGTTTGCCATTTTCATATACTCGAAAATCGAGATGAGGCCCCGTAGACAATCCAGTGGATCCCACATAACCGATAACTTCTTTCTGAGCCACCATATCACCTACCTGTAATCCCTTGGCAAAGCGCGATAGATGCATATAGGTAGTCGTGTAGGTACTGTTGTGACGTATCTTTACATAGTTGCCGCCACCATTAGCCTGAAACCCTTTGGCTATCACCTTACCACTGCCAATAGCATACACAGGTGTCCCCGTAGGAGCAGCATAGTCTACACCATGATGCGCCCGATAACGACGAAGTACAGGATGATATCTACTATTCGTAAAACGCGATGATATACGATAATAATCAAGTGGTGCTTTCAAGAATGCCCCTTCAAGACTATTGCCATTCGCATTATAATACAACTCCTCATCGTCCTGTACGAAGGGGATAGCATAGAACAAGCTATCCGAAGCACAAAATGAAGCGGCTCTAACACGAAAATTTTGAAGCGGCTTCTCTTCCACGAACTCCTGTTCGTAGATAAGCCTAAAGGCATCACCCCTTTGCACACCGAAGAAGTCTACCGTCCATCCAAAGATATGCGATAGCATCACTGCCAGTTGCGGTGAAGCTCCATTATCCACCATAGCATTCCATAAGGAGGACTCCACCTCACCTCCTACCTCACGTTCAATCCATACTGACGGATACTCTCCGCGCATCACCGAATCAGTCATGAGGTCAAAAACGATATAGCGTTTAGCACTCTCTTCATACACAAAATAGCGCGGCAGACCCACTGTATCCTTATCGGCCAGCAGAGCACAAGGCTGTCCTGCACGCACCTTACGCACATCGAACACCGTGTCGGGACATTGCGTCAGATCATACACCTTCTTCGCCGTCAACCCATAATCCATAAGCACCTTAGCCAAAGTCTCACCAGGCTTGATTGTATCGTGCTTTACGACGAATTCCTCAATAGGCAGCCCATATTTATATACAACATCCCTCATCTGTACGGAGTCGGCCACTACCTCCATCCCATTTCCTTTCGTCTTCTGAGACCTATTAACAGCCACGATAGCAATCCCTCCTACTACAATCAAAATGGCAGCCACTACCATCAACAACTTACGTTTACCAACGCCTTGTCTTGTATAATTTTCGTTCGTTCGCTTTTTTCTAAAAAACATCGGTTTCTATAATTATCCTATCAAAAATCAAAGATGTGTCTCTCCCTCGATAAAGTTCTCCATGCGCAACTCCTTACCATCAAACACGGCATAGGTGCAGAGGTCTACCCACTCGCCCAAGATGAGCAGGCGGGCCTCACGCGTGAGCATGAGATCCAGTTCGATGTGCCGGTGGCCGTAAATGAAATAGTTGATGTCGGGGTGCGACTTCAGATATTCCTTGGAATAGATGATAAGAGGCTCATTCTGCTCGCCCATATAGCGGGGTGCTCCCTCGCGTTCGTGCTTGAGGCGACTATGCTTGGCCCACTCCAACCCAAACTCTACGCTCCAGCGAGGGTGGATACAGGCAAACAGACGCTGCAGCAGAGGATTGTGGAACATGGCACGAAGGAACAAGAACTTACGATCCTTGTCGCCAAGGCCATCACCATGAGCGAGGTAGAAGAGTTTACCCTCTATCTCGGCCGTAAAAGGTTCATAGTGCATCGTCACACCACACTCCTCGGTTAGATAATTCTTGCACCAAATATCATGGTTCCCGATGAAGAAGTGCACCTCTACACCGCGGTCGGTGAGTTCGGACAACTTGCCAAGGAAACGGGTATAGCCCTTGGGGACCACGTTGCGGTATTCAAACCAGAAGTCAAACATGTCGCCCAGCAGATACACTGCAGTAGCCTTGTGCTTGATACTGTCGAGGAAGTTGACCAAACGGCGTTCACGCGTACGCATTGAGGAGAGTGCGCGACTGCCAAGGTGTGCATCGGAAATGAAATATACCATTCTTATTTACTATTTACAAATTTACTATTTACAATTGATTCTGCGATTTTTCTAATTTACTATTTTGCGATTTGTATAGTCCTTGATTGTAAATTGATAAATAGCCCAATTGGACAATAAATAGTAATTTGTAAATCGTCAAATTATAAATCAAAGAAATCCCAACTCTAACTTTGCCTCTTCACTCATCATATCCTTGTCCCACTCGGGTTCAAAGACGAGGTTGATAGTAGCGGCAGTAATACCTGTGATACCCTCGACACGCATGCGCACATCCTCCATAATGAAATCTGCCGCAGGACAGTTGGGGGCAGTGAGTGTCATGTCTATCTCGGCACGGGCGTCGTCAGTAAGTTCGATACGGTAGATTAGTCCCAAGTCGTATATATTGACGGGAATCTCGGGGTCATACACTGTTTTCAGTGCTTCGATGATGCGTTCTTGCAACGCCAGTTTATCATTTTCATTCATACACGCAAAGATAAATATTAATTGTGAATTGTCAATTGTCAACTGTCAATTAATTTACAGTTTTCCCTCATCGGCATAACTATAATAGCCCATATCAGCAAAGATGACATGATCGGCAAGCGTGATGTTGAATAGGCGTGCTGCCTCAAGCACCTGCCGGGTGAGGCGGTCATCATAGGTGCTTGGTCTGAGACTCCCCGAGGGATGGTTGTGACAGAGAATCATGGACGTAGCACGCTTGAGCAGTGCCTCGCGCATGATGAGACGCACATCAACCACCGTTTCGGTGAGCCCACCCATGCCAATGCGCACCGAGTCGATGACGACAGACGATTGGTTGAGCAACAACACATGGCACTCCTCTACGGCAAGGTCGCGCATGAACGGATAGAAATAATCATAGACTTGAGCCGCTGAGCGTATCTGTCTGCGCTCAGGCTGCTCTACGGCACGCCGACGTCCCAGTTCGCAAGCTGCAAGAATCGTGATTGCCTTGGCCGGGCCAATACCCTTGAAACGGCACAACTCCTCCATGCTGAGGCGCCCTACACGGTCGAGACTATCCCCATAGGCCGACAACACCTTCTGCATGAGGCTCACGGCTGAGTCTTCATCGCTACCCGACCCGATGAGTATAGCCAACAGTTCAGCATTGGTCAGTGCCTGAGCACCTTTGCTCATCATCTTCTCGCGTGGACGATCCTCCTCGGCCCAGCGGTTTATGGTCAATTTATCAAGCATAGTACATAAACAAAAAAGGACAATCGAAAGTCGACACCTATAACTGTCTATTTCAATTGTCCATTATCAATCCATGATAGCAGAGCCTTGCCCTGCGATGTATTACATCTTCACACGACCAACGTATGAACCGTCGCGAGTGTCAACCTCTACATACTCACCCTCGTTGATGAAGAGAGGTACACGAATCTCAGCACCAGTCTCAAGTGTAGCGGGCTTGAGAGTGTTAGTAGCGGTATCACCCTTAAGACCGGGCTCTGTGTATGAAATCTGGAGCACAACCTTAGTGGGAAGTTCAGCATAAAGCACTGTCTCAGTAGAAGCATCAACTACAACCTCTACATCCATGCTCTCCTTAAGGTAATCTACACCAGTGATGAGCTCCTTAGCGATGGGGTGCTGGTCGAAGGTCTCGTTGTTCATGAAGATGTAGTCCTCACCCTCCTGATAGAGGTACTGGTGTGAACGACGCTCTACGCGAACGTCTTCGAGCTTCTCACCGATGTTGAAGCGACGCTCCAATACGTAACCGTCAACTACGTCTTTCAGTGTGGTACGCATGAAGGTGTTACCCTTACCAGGCTTTACATGAAGGAAATCGATACAGAAGTACAACTTGCCGTCCATACGGATGCAGGTACCTTTCTTGATGTCTTGAGCATTAATCATAACTTTCTCTAATCTTTAATTATATATTACTATTTTACTTTTAC
>JAZRMG010000099.1:0-14330 GCA_045647345.1 Bacteroidaceae bacterium
CTCTATCGTGGGTGGTAGCATCGACGCTCGCTTCATGCCTGCTATCTTGAAGGGTATCATGAGCCGCCTCGAACAGGGTCCGCTTACTGGTTCTTATGCTCGTGACGTACGTGTTATCGTATACGACGGAAAGATGCACCCGGTAGATTCAAATGAAATCTCATTCATGCTCGCAGGTCGTAACGCCTTCAGCGAGGCGTTCAAGAATGCTGGTCCGAAGATCCTTGAGCCTATCTATGACGTAGAGGTGCTTGTTCCCTCTGATAAGATGGGTGATGTGATGAGTGACCTCCAGGGCCGTCGCGGTATGATTATGGGTATGAGCAGCGAGAATGGTTATGAAAAACTCGAGGCTAAGGTGCCCTTGAAGGAGATGTCATCATACTCTACCGCACTCAGCTCACTCACCGGTGGTCGCGCTTCGTTCAACATGACTTTCTCAAGCTACGAACTTGTTCCTATGGATGTACAGGAGAAGCTGGTTAAGGAATTCGAGGCTAAGCAACAAGCTGAAGATTGATACAAACCAATACTATAAAAGAGGGGACGCTCGTCCCCTCTTTTTCTGTCAACATACAGCACTTGATTTTATTTTTACAGCATCCAACAAGTTCCGCAACCAGTATTGAGAAAGATGATTACGCGAGCACACTTCTCAGTCCTCCTTTAGCTCGGATAAATGCTAGGAGACGAGCAAAAAGAGGGTTGACACCAAGTAACGTAGCGTTACCAACCATGAACAAGTGCTGACGGGCACGAGTCATCACGACATTGAGTTTACGATCAATTACAGCATTGTCCTCCACGAAAGTCTGTTCGACAAGAAAATCGAGCTGTGCAGGATGTTGGGCAGTAAATCCATAAATAATCACATCGCGTTGACTACCCTGATAGCGTTCCACAGTGTCAATCGTGATATCATTGAGCTGCAAGATGCCATGTGCACCGATAGCACGGCGAACAGCAGAGATTTGATTGCGATAAGGCACAATGACACCGAGCGAACTCTGTGAGCTGAAATTCTCCTTATATCTGTGATATGTAGCAACAGCAATATCAGCAATAAGAACAGCTTCGGCTGCATTCACTTTGTCTGAGGCTACAGCAGAAGTTGAAGGCACATCGACAAATGCTACACGATGGGCAAAGAGAGAGGACATGTGATGTGCATCAAAAGCAACGTCTTGAATTGGAGCCGATTGCTCAGCAGTAGCCTCAGTTAGATGTCCATGATAGAAAGCAGTATTGGGAAACGATGCGATATCACGGTGCATACGCCCTTGTCGACAAAGCATGCAAGTTACGTGTTCATCAGTACCATAACGCTTTATCATACGTTCGAAGAACGATTCGCGACAATCGGTAAGCAAAGCCTCGTGGAGAAGCGGACTATCGACACGAGACTCCTGGGAGGATTGCTTCACCACAGCAGGTAACTGCTTGTGGTCTCCGATAAAGACAAAGCGTTGCACAGCCAACCGACCATGAAACATGGCACCGAGAATGCCCATAATGTGAGGTTCGAGCAACTGCGAGGCCTCATCAACAATAGCCAGAGTAAAGGGTTTGATTGCAAAAAGTTCGTGATGTGCATTAAGCGTCATTGCAGTGCCCACCACGATGCGTGCCCGATCAATAAGATGACTCACCTCAGAAAGCGAACGACTAGAAGCCACAGCAGAATCGAGCAAATAGGAATGATACTCCTTGGGACATGTATGAGGACTACCCACACGAATGAAATCAAAGTTTGCCGCCACAAGCTTGTCACAAATCTCATCAACCGCACGGTTAGTATAGGCCAGCAATAGAACAGCATTTCCAGATGCCGAGACCAACTCTTCGCGTAGAATTGACATCAATCCGAACGAGGTCTTCCCCGTACCTGGAGGACCTATAAGAAAGAACATGTCACGAGCTTGCTTGGCGCGCAGCACGAGCGAAGAGAATTCACCATATTCCCCTTGCAGCACAAGCGAAGTGTCGACACGTGGCTGACGGCGTAACAGCAGGAGGTCGCGTCGTTCACGAGGCATAGAAAGAAAGGCATGCAGAGCACGATAACACGAGCCATAGGAGGCCTCCATAAAGTCATGCTCAATGGCCCATAAGCTATCAGCATCCCGTAACAGCACACGAGCATCGGTCTGTGAAGCACGAAGCGTAAGCGTCAAGGTGCGAAGTGTCATAGCCGAGAGCACACAACGATATACGATGCGCCTACGCACATCGGGGTCAGTACCCTCCGCATAGGGATAGAGCACAACGATATCTCCACAGCGGAAATTAGTTGTCTGCAAATCAGTATCCTCGCTGATAGCCAATATCAAATGTTCGACCCTTCCTTCATGTCCCTGTTCCGGACTAACCAAACGCAAACGATGACAAATATCACCCTTCAGCAATTTATCATCCAGAGTATCGTGCCACTTAGCAGCATAGCCATGCTCACCAGCGCCATTACCCACCTTGCCGTAAAGGTGTTCACGACTCATAAATTGCATCATGCGCAGATAGTAAGCACGTTCCATTTCGTCGGCCGCAGCAAGTGGAGCCAGGATGTCTGCTATCTGCGGACGCTGAAAGCGCAGCCATAACGCAGAAGATACAGAGCGTACATTGAGGTCATCGGCCGTAAGAGTCAGCAATACCGAATAACCAGAACGGGCATATTGATACTCGGCATGAACAATATGGTTGCGCAGACAAATAGCCTCATGCAACAGGTTTTCTGATGGTACTAAAGGGAGTAATGCCTGCGAATATTTGGAGTAGAGGAGACAAGTGCGTGGCTTCCGCCTATGATTCAGATGCTCCACTACAGCCCCATAGAGCATCATCTGCATGGCATGTTTAGGCTGCTCTACAGGGATATCTGGAAACTGTTGTGGCCATCCGCACCGTCCAGCCTTTTGTTCTATAAGCAGAGAATGATCGGCCTGCAAATAGTCGATGCGCCCCTGTAGCCCCAGCATCTCGCTGATAAAGGAAGGTTCCAATATAACTTCGGCATCATGATGGGGCAACATGGTTGTAAACACACGATGAATGTTATCACGCTGATTGCGTACATTTTCATGAAAAGACTCTGAAACATCTACGTTAAGCAGTGAAAAAGTGAAACGACGAAAGAAATCCAGCACACTATCCCGGTAGGGACGTCCGTACATGCCATGTACCTCCTCATCGAGCAGTTGCGACGCAAAGTGACCCAGCAAGATGGGTTCGGTATGCACCGTGGGCTTGAGCCGATTGACCAAATAGGTCAAATGCGTGTTACCATATGACTCACAACAAGCTGCAATGGCCGAAACATCTACCAGATAATCGGGTTCGAGAATGATGAGCCGGGGATAACAGACTGCATCGCATACTTCACAATCAACGACATTGATCTGGCTTCCACATGCAACGAGTGGGGCTAGATAACGATGATCGGCATCTTTGTTTCGCAATGGACGCAATGACACAACAATCCCCCCTGTCGAGTCAGAGTGTCCATAGAGAAGATCACCTTCGATGCAATCTACAAATATCCGTTGGTAAGCAGCCATAGATTATCTATTCTCCACCTTAACGACCAATCCATCGTAGGCCAAATGCACATGATCTGGAAGCAATGCATCAGTCTCTGCATGCAGACCAGCCTCGTGGTTCATGTGGATAAGATAGGTTTCTCTCGCTCCCAGTCGACGGGCTATCGCAATGGCTTCATCGATTGTCTGATGCGTTGCATGCTTACGCTGACGTAGTGCACCGATTACCAACGTGTCGATTCCCGTCAGCAATTCCAATGTGGTGTCAGGAGCATCTGTCATATCGGTAACAAAACCAAGTTTACCAATACGGTACCCGAGAATCGGCAGTTTGCCATGCATCACCTGCAAAGGCATCACTTCTACGCCATTAATAGAAAACGGCATACAAGGTTCCGCAACATGGAAATGGAGCACAGGAACACCAGGATAGAGTTCCTTACGGAAGAAATAAGGCAGCCGCTCGCGCAGATGTGTACAAGTAAGGTTATCGGCAAAGACATCAATATCGCCAAAGTGACAGAAGGGACGCAGATCGTCGATACCTCCCGTATGGTCATAATGCTCGTGAGTGAGAAGCACGCCATCGATGCGGCTGAAAGGCACGCTGAGCATCTGTATGCGGAAGTCGGGACCGCAGTCGATAAGAATACGCGTATCATCGGTCTCTACCAGTGCCGACACGCGCAATCGTTTGTCGCGTTCGTCAGCAGATAGACAGACGGGACAGGTGCACCCGATCTCGGGTACCCCCTTCGAAGTACCAGTGCCAAGGAAGGTTAGTTTCATATTGGTTGCAGTTAAGTAAGACAGAGAGGAGGCGCAAGCAATCCGTCCACGTATGATGCACCCCTTATCTCCTATTTATATGAAGTTCACTTCGGGTGTGATGCGAATACCATATAGGGCAAACACATCTTCGCAGATACGCTCGGCCAATGCCATCACCTCCTTGCCGGTAGCTCCGCCAAGGTTCACGAGCACCAGCGCCTGACGATCGTGCACTGCGGCATGTCCGAGCGCCCGTCCCTTCCATCCGGCACTGTCAATGAGCCATCCTGCTGGCACTTTCACTCGGATGTCGTCGACTGGGTATGAGGGCATGGTAGGATATTGCTCCTTCAGTGCTTCGTATTGCTCACGGGTAATGACAGGATTGGTGAAGAAGCTGCCTGCATTGCCCAGCACGTTCGGATCGGGCAGTTTGCTGTCGCGGATGGCAGTCACAGCATCACGCACGGTCTGCAGAGTAGGTGTTCCACATGACTCCACACGAGCACGTAAGTCGCCATAGTCGAGACGGAAGGACGGCACCTTGGCCAACCGATACACCACATGAGTAATGATACACTTTCCGCGGAGCTCACGCTTGAAGATGGAATCGCGGTACCCATAACGACACTCCTCATTAGCAAGCACCCGTATGGTACCGTCGAGTGCCATGGCCTCAACGCAGTCAATCACATCGCGCACCTCTACGCCATAGGCACCGACATTCTGCACAGCACTAGCCCCCACCTCACCAGGTATGGCACTAAGGTTCTCCACGCCGGCCCATCCTTGTGCTACGCAATGTGCCACAAAGTCATCCCACACGTATCCCGAACCTACCCTCACCCACAGATGGTCGTCAGTCTCATGCACCACCTCAAGGTCGCGTAGGGCTGAGTGCATCACAATGCCGTCGTAGTCGCCGCCAAAGAGCAGGTTGCTGCCACCACCTATATGTAGGAAACGGCCGTAGTGCGCAAAGTCATCGGACAGGAGGAATGTCCGCAGTTCATCCACCGAGTCGTACTCGACGAAGAGAGCTGCACGTACATCCATACCAAAGGTGTTGTGCTTCAATAAAGAATAGTTTTCGTATCGTTTCATTGGGTAAACAACTATATAAAAGTTAGGGAGCCCGGACACGCCTAACTCCCTAACATTCGTTCATTTATTACTGATTACGTATGGGATCATCGTATTGTTCCTGCAATGTAGCGAGCTTCTCCATCATGCGCTTGGTAATGCGCTCGGTACCGGGCTTTCCGTAGAGGTTGTTCAGCTCGTTGGGGTCATTCTTCAGGTCATAGAGTTCCCATTCATCGATATCGTTATAGAAGTGGATGAGCTTGTAACGATTGTCACGTACACCATAATGTCTCTTCACATAGTGTTCGGCAGGATACTCGTAGAAGTGATAGTAGAGCGCATCGCGCCACTTGGTCTTCTCGCCCTTGAGCAAGGGAAGGAACGACTCACCATGCATCTCTTCGGGTACCTCTACGCCAGCAAGTTCGAGGAATGTGGGGCCGTAGTCGATGTTCTGAACGAGCTGTGTCACATCGCCCTTTATTCCTCCAGGCAGACGCACGAGCAGCGGTGTGCGGAACGACTCTTCGTACATAAAGCGCTTGTCAAACCATCCGTGCTCACCCATATAGAAACCTTGGTCTGAGGTATATACAATCATAGTATTTTCAAGCAGTCCCTCTTTCTCAAGGTAGTCGAGCACTACACCTATATTGCGATCGATAGAGGTTATTACACGCAGATAGTCGCGCATGTATTGCTGGAACTTCCACTCGGCAAGTTCGTTACCCGAAAGGTTGCGTGCCTTGAAATCGGCAATCACGGGGTCATAGTGACGGTCCCAAGCTGCTTGTACCTCGGGGCGCATGCGCTGGCGGTACATTTCTCGTCCCCACCCTTCGTAGGGACTATGTAATTCGTTCTCGCGGTCGGCCATCTTGAGGTCATATACGATACTCATATCCTTGGCTATACTCATGCCCTGCTGCTGTGCGGCGAGGCGACCTTCATAGTTATCATAGAAGGTCTCGGGTACTGGAAAGTTGCTATCGCTGAAGAGATGAAGGTCACAGGTATCGGGCATCCATGTACGATGGGGTGCCTTGTGATGCAGGAGCAAGCAAAAGGGCTTCTCGGGGTTGCGCAGGCTGTCGAGCCAGTTGATAGCCACGTCGGTGGTGATATTGGTGGCATAGCCTTCGCGCTGTATTCGTTCTCCGTTACGGATGAAGTAGGGATCATAGTACTCACCCTGTCCGATGAGGATATCCCAGTAGTTGAAACCAGTAGGGTCGGATGCCAGGTGCCACTTACCCACAACGGCAGTCTCGTATCCTGCCTGCTGCAGCAACTTGGGGAAAGTAAGCTGCGAGCCGTCGAAGCGGGTACTGTTGTTGGTGAATCCGTTGGCATGGCTGTGCTTGCCAGTGAGCATGCATGCACGACTGGGTCCACTGATTGAGTTGGCCACGAAGCTGTTGGTGAAGCGTACGCCCTCGTTGGCGATACGGTCAATGTTCGGTGTCTCGATGTAACGCTGGTCGTAGGCACTGATGGTCTGATACGAGTGGTCGTCACACATGATGAAGAGAATGTTCATCGGTTGCTCGGATGCCACTGTTTCTTGTTTCTTGTCACCTCCCGTGCAGGCTGCAAGGCCGGCAAGTGCAGGGAGAAGGAGATGGTTATTTTTCATTTTGTATGTTATGTGTTTATCGGTTTTTCAATTCTTTTTCCCGGAAGGCCATAGGGACAAGAGAGCGTCCGGTGTCATTTTCCGTTCTCCGTTTCGTTTTTCTTTGCCGTGACCTTACGAAATGCCGCAGGCACAGGAGCCTCAAAGTGCATCAGTTCACGTGTCATAGGGTGCACAATCGACAGCCGATGGTTATGCAGCATCAGTCGACCTATGGGATTGGTTGTGCCACCATACTTGCGGTCACCGGCCACAGGGTAGCCTATATCGGCCAACTGCACACGTATCTGGTTTTTTCGACCGGTGAAAATCTGCACGTCGAGCAACGCATGGTAGTCGTTGCTTTGCACCACGCGATAGCGTGTCACCGCCAAGCGTCCCTCATCTGGTTTGCGAGCTACATATACCATCATGTTATTGCTGTTCTCCACAAGGTTATGGCGTAGTTCCTGTTGTGGTATTTCGGGACATCCTTCGACAACTGCCGTGTAGGCGCGTTCGCGCACATAGTTATCCCAATTGTAACGCAGCTCGCGCTGCATGTCGGGGTCCTTGGCAAAGACGAGAATTCCCGATGTGTATTGGTCGAGACGATGACAGACATAGGCCATCGACCGTGCATCCTTCTGCTTCAGATATTCGGTGAGTAAGCTCTGTGCTGTTTTCTTACTCGTGCCTCGTCCCATAGTGAGCAATCCGGCCGCCTTCTCCACCACAACGAGAAACTTGTCCTCGTAAAGAATGTGCAGTTGACTGGCACGCAGCACAGCAAAGGGACGGGTGAAGTTCACCGAAACCTTGTCGCGCGGTGTAAGCGGAGTATCAAACTGCGTCAGAGGCTGTCCGTTCACCGCTACATGGTTATGGGCTAACATCGACTTGATGTCGTTCTTGCTTTTCGGTGCCAGGATCTGATATAGGAAGGGCAACAGCGTGGTTTCCTCTACGGGTGAATAATGGAATATCTGGTTAGGGCCTTTCTTGCCGTGTCGTTTGTTATTCTTCATTGATCATTTTTTTTGAGAGACAAAAATTCCATGCGCTACACTATTCGGTCAACAATGTCACCTTAGCCTTCTTGCCTGTAGTATCAGTTGCTGTGAGCACCACCTTGCCAGGAGTGTGTCCGGCGCGGAGGATGACGAGCGCCGATCCATTGTAGAGGCGTCGTGTGTTATCCGTGTGCAGTTCATCACTGTAGATATTGCCATTGTCGACAGCCACGATGCGGGCATCGCCCTCGACTGCAAAGGTAATCTCTTCCTGTGCATTCCATACGCGACGTCCCTTGTGGTCGACAGCATGAACACGTACATGCATAAGGTCGATACCGTCGGCTTGCCACTCGATGGCATCGGGAATGAGTGCCAACTTCTTGGCCTCACCGGTAGTCTCGATGCGATGACGGGCTACTGCCTTGCCATTACGGTATGCCACGGCTTCGAGGTAGCCGGGAGCGTAGTCAATATTGTCGAACTTTATCTTGTTGCGTGAACGGGGATTCATGGTGTTCTCCTTCGATGCGATGACACGACCGTTGAGCACGAGGTCTACGCGCTCGCAGTTGGTATACACGTTCATCGATACCTTAGAGCCCTCTTCACGGTTCCAGCTCTCGCCAGTGACGCCAGTGCCTACCTGCACATCATTCCACATCACCTCCTTGGCAGCTTTATCGATAATGGCCATGCGCACTACAGGCTCGTCAACAAACATAGACTTGAGGAAGTAAGCTGTCCCCTTGGGCTGCAGCGAGAGGTCGAACGAACCGTTCACCCAGCCCTTAGCAGGCCATCCATTTGATTCGCCCAGATAATCAATCTGTCCCCAGTAGGCCAAACCAATCACACGATCGAGATCCATCTCAAAGTAGTTGGGACCCATCATGCTGGTGTTGGCTTCGCTCTGATAGAACATCAGGTTGGGGAAACGGCGGCTATCGCCGGGAAAGTACATATAGCGGTAGTTGTACGAAGCGATATCGGTCTCGTGAACCAACGGTGCGGGGAGTGAGTCGGTAGCAAGATCGCGTCCACGGGGGTGCATAGCCACGGTGATGGGGCGTGTGTCGTCGTAGCGTAAGAGTACAGGCTTCATCATACGATAGGTGGTAACACCCCAGTCGTTGAAGGGGAGCGAATTATAGGTCTGTAGCTCGTTGCCAAGACTCCACATTACTACACAAGGATGGTTACGGTCACGCTTCACCCACTCGGGTAGGTCGCGAGGCCAGAGACTCATCCAATCAGCACGGCCACCGCAGAATGAAGACAGCCACTTGTCGTAAAGTTCATCGACCACAAGGAAACCATACTCGTCGCACAACTGCATGAACGATTTGCTGTAGGGGTTGTGCGAAGTGCGAATATGGTTAAAGCCATACTCTTTGAGCAACTGAAGGCGCTTCTCGATAGCACGCGGATAGGTTGCAGCACCGAGCGCACCCAAGGTGTGGTGATTGGCTATACCCTTGAGGATAACCTTCTCGCCATTGAGTTTCATTCCAAACTCAGGAGAAAACTCGATGGTGCGGATACCGAAGGTGTGAGCCACGCTGTCCATCACAACACCCTCATTGTCGAGAATGGCTACCGAGGCTGTGTAGAGGTGGGGCGTCTCGCAACTCCACAGACGAGGATTCTCAACGACGAAAGAGTCAACTTTGAGCTCCATGGTACGATACTTGCGGTTAATAGGCACGTTCTTGGTGCTCGTATATACGACTACACCATCAGCATCGCGAACGACCGTGCGCATAGGTATCTCATTGATGCGGGCACGAGTAGCAATCTCTGCCTGAATCTCTACGATGCGGTTGTCAGCAGTGGTGATGTAGAGTGGATGGCGTTCAAACCATGTGGTGGAATTGGTAGATACGAGAGTTACATCGCGGAAAAGTCCGCCACCAGTGTACCAACGCGAATTGAGCGGCTCGGCCGTATGGGCACGCACAGCAATGATGTTGGGTGCATCAAAGCGGAGCTTCTTGGTGACATCAATCTCAAAGCCGATGTAGCCATAGTCGGTACCACCGATACGCTCACCATTGAGATATACATCACCCACATACATGATACCCTCAAAGTCGAGCAACAGGCGCTGACCTTTGAGCGAAGCGTCAGGTGTATAGTCCCTTACATACCATCCGGCACCCATTTCCTTGAAGGCACGTGCCGAGAGGCGGCTTTTAAAGTTGGCTGCACCATCACCATCGTTGGGACGCTCCTCGGGCGAAGGCTCCACCCAAGGCTGCCCTATCTGAAAGTCGTGAGGTACATCCACCCTCACCCACCCAGCTGCATCAACAGTAGGCAAAGCGGTAGGCACGTCGGCCAAATCGCCCTGATGGAAATACCAACCGAAATTAAGGTTTACCTCTTCACGTGCTTGAGCCATAAGGGCTACCGAACACATCGCCACGAGCGACATCATCACTCGGCGGATACAAGTCTGTACACTTCTCATAAATAACTTTCTTTTGAAAATCCAAAGATACTGCAAACTTTTCAAAAACACAAATAAATCTCACTCATCACATAAGGATGAACAACATCTACGGTAAATGCTCTACGGCCAGCCTTCAGATAGTGACTGTTAACTGTAAGAAACTTTTACTCCAAAAACTTACAGACGTAATGCGAAATTTTATAAATTTGCAAAAAGAAGCAAAAAGATTTATTTAACGTTGCATATTCCAACATGAAGAATAACATCAAACATAAAACTGTTCTCTTAATCGTCGGGCTGCTATGCCTACCCCTCATGATGAGGGCACAGCACTACACGGTGAGCGGCTATGTCACCGATGCTGCTGCCGAGGAGACGATGATAGGTGCCACACTCTATGACCACACGAGCGCGAACGGCACGGTGACCAATGCCTATGGATTCTACTCACTGACACTGCCCCTAGGAGCGGTGGAACTGACAGCCTCGTATGTGGGCTACGCGCCGCAGACCAAGCAGTTTACCCTCACACGCGACACGGTGGTGAACATCGCCTTACATCCCCATTCGGCACTGGACGAAGTGACCATCGTGGGTAACCGCCTCGACCTAGGTGTGAGAGGCTCGCAGATGAGTGCGGTAGACATCCCTATAGCACAGATTAAAGCCGTGCCGGCCATGTTTGGCGAGACCGATGTGCTGAAGGTGCTGCAACTGCTACCCGGCGTGCAGAGCGGCACTGAAGGCTCGGCAGGGCTCTACGTGCGTGGCGGAAGCCCCGACGAGAACCTGATGCTCATCGATGGTGTACCCGTATACAACGTGAACCATATGTTTGGCTTCTTCTCGGCCTTCAACCCCGATGCCATCAAGAACGTGACGCTCTACAAGGGCAGTTTCCCCGCCCACTATGCGGGACGCCTCTCTTCAGTGGTAGACGTGCGCATGAAGGAGGGCGACATGTACCACTACCACGGCAACGTGCACCTCGGTGCCATATCGTCAAAGTTCAGTCTCGAAGGACCGCTATGGAAGGGAAAGACCTCGTTCAACATCTCGGCACGACGTACCTACTCGGACCTCGTCACCAATGCTGCGCTGTGGTATATGGCAAACATACAGGACGACGAGACCAACTATGGCGCGGGCTACTACTTCTACGACCTCAACGTGAAGGTCAACCACAAGTTCTCTGACCGCGACCGCCTCTACCTGAGCCACTACTCGGGCGATGATGAGATCTATTTCTCCATCAATGAGGCCGACACCAAGGACTACCGCAGCGACAGCAAGTTGGGTTGGAAGTGGGGAAACATCGTCACCGCAGCACGATGGAACCATGTGGTGAACCCGCGTGCCTTCCTCGATGCCTCAGTGAGTTACACCCAATACCGCCATAAGATAGGCATGGGATTCGACGAGAAGGATAAGGTGCTGAACCAGAACTACAAGGCACAACTCGACATGCACTCGGGTATCTATGACCTCACGGGAAAGGTGGAGCTGCACTATAGCCCCAACCCACACCACGACATGCGCATGGGCATGGCCTACACACACCACACCTTCAGCCCCGATGTGATGACCATGAGCGAAAAGACAAACAAGGATGAGAACACGCAACGTCTGGGCGAACCCGACATACTGGCTCACGAGACGCAACTCTATGCCGAGGACAACATCACGCTGGGCGATGCCGTGAAGGTGAATGCAGGTCTCAACTACTCGACCTTCACCGTGGGCGGCAAGTTCTACCATGCCTTAGAGCCTCGCCTCAGCAGCCGTCTGTTGCTCACCGATGACCTGTCGCTGAAGGCGGGCTACGCCTATATGACGCAATATGTACACCTCTTGTCGAACAGCAGCATCAGTCTGCCCACCGACCTCTGGGTGCCTGTCACCGAGAGCATACTGCCCGAGCACTCACACCAAGTGGCCGCAGGTACCTACTACGAGATTGACGGTCTGTGCGACCTCTCGGCCGAGGGCTACTACAAGCGGTTAAGTAACCTGCTCGAATACCGCGAAGGCAGTTCCTTCATGACGGGAACCACCACGTGGCAAGACAAGGTAGCCATGGGTGACGGCTGGTCATACGGACTCGAACTGATGGCACAGCGCTCCATCGGGCAGTTCACGGGATGGATTGCCTACACTTGGTCAAAGACCATGCGCCAGTTCGACCGCGAGGGCCATATCATCAACGAAGGACGCCCCTTCCCTGCCAAGTATGACCGCCGGCACGATATAAACATCACCGCCAGTTACAAATTGAGCGACCGCATCGACCTCTCAGCCACCTGGGTCTATGCCACAGGCAACTGCGGCACCCTCTACACTCACTACTACGAGGACCAGCCCCACACGCCCGACAGCTACAGCGGCACCCTCGGATACTTCGAGAATCGCAACAACTACCGCCTCGAGCCCTATCACCGGCTCGACCTGAGCGTCAACTTCCACAAGCAGTTCAAGCGCCACCCTGGCGTAAAGCGCACTATTAACCTCAGCGTCTACAATGCCTATAACAACATGAACCCATTCCTAATTTATCTCTACGATGGCTACGACTGGGAGACCGACCAATACTTCAAAACCCTGCGTAAGGTAACCATCTTCCCTATCATCCCCTCGTTCAGTTATGGGATTCAGTTCTAGCCCCCTCTGTCCTTTGGACATCTCCCCCTCTAAGGGGAGAATTTCCACAGGTACCAAATTAAAATGAAAGCAAGATACACTATGATAGAGATTATTAAAAAAATACACGATTTCCGTAAGCCCCTCCATAGAGGGAGGGGTATGGGGTGGGTCTTCCTGTTGATGATGCTCTCCTCCTGCGTCAACGACCTCCCCTACGATGCCGAGATAGGCGCACCGAAACTGGTACTGAATGCGCTGTTGCTCCCCGATAGCACTCTCACCGCCACGGTGAGCCGCACGGCTCACTTTCTCGATACCGAGGAGCCCCAGCGATTGGCCGATGCCGTAGTGACGGCCACGATCAATGGAGAGGAGCAGGCACTCACCTACTCTACCGCCACAAAAGACTACCGCAGCCCCTATACGCTACGTAGTGGCGATGTGGTGACACTCACTGCCACCCACAGCATAGGCACCGCCTCGGCCACCCACCAAGTGATGAGCCCCACCTCCATCGCCATAGCCCAGGTGACGATGCAGCCCTTCACCAACCCCGGCGACCCCGTGAGCCTGGCCATGCTCAATGATGTGGACAGCGCCATGCTGGTGACCCTCTACATTGACGACCCTGCCGAAGAGACCAACTACTACCGCCTGACGATGGACTATGTGGGTACCTACCAGGCCCGTTACCCTGAGGGGATATATGGCGACTACTCTCCCAACGAGAGTGACGGCACAGGATATTTCGTCACCGAAGAGGTTTTCTACCCCCACTACCTGCTCACCGAGAGCAGCAGCCGGCTCATCATCGATAGCGAGAGTGCCTCCCAGTTTATTGGCGGGCTCCTCTATCTCTCCTCATACAACTCCATCATCTTCACCGATGAGCAATTGCGCAGCAACGGAGAGTCTGCAGTAGACTTCCTCATGCTCATGGAGTCACCACGTAACAGTTCCAATGACATGTACAATCCCGAGAGCGGTTGGGAATACGACTATGGTTGGGACGACGACTTCATCTTCCCCTCCGATACCGTGAGCCGCGCCACCTACCACTACCAGTTCATGCTGGAGACGCTGAGCGAGGACTATTATCGCTACCTCAAGTCGGCCTCTTCATTTTCAATGCTAGGCGGCACCTTCGTGGGCGAGCCTACACCGATACATACCAATATCCGTGGCGGACTGGGCATCGTAGGCAGTTATAGTAG
>JAZRMG010000100.1:0-6515 GCA_045647345.1 Bacteroidaceae bacterium
GGAATCTTCCAGGGCGATAAGGTGAACATCATCGGTAACGGTGTTGTGCTTGACCCTGCACTCTTCAAGGCTGAGGCTGAGGCACTCGAGGCTTCAGGTCATCCCTTGAAGGAGCGTCTCCATATTTCTAAGAAGGCACACCTCATCATGCCTACTCACCGCGTGCTCGACGCTGCTTACGAGGCTGCCAAGGGCGATGCCAAGGTAGGTACTACAGGTAAAGGTATCGGCCCCACCTATACTGACAAGGTTAGCCGCAACGGTCTCCGTGTAGGTGACATCCTCGGCGATTTCCCCACGATATATGCTAAGGCAAAGGCTCGTCATGAAGACATCCTTAAGAGCATGAACTTCGAGTATGACATCACTGAGATTGAAAAGGAGTGGATGGCAGGTATCGAGTACCTCCGCCAGTTCCCCTTGGTCGATAGCGAACACGAGATCAACAACCTGCTCAAGGCCGAGAAGAGCGTGCTTTGCGAAGGCGCACAGGGCACTATGCTCGATATCGACTTCGGTTCATACCCCTTCGTTACCTCTTCAAACACCATCTGTGCCGGTGCATGCTCGGGTCTCGGCGTAGCCCCCAACAAGATTGGCAATGTATATGGTATCATGAAGGCCTACTGCACACGTGTAGGTAGCGGTCCCTTCCCCACAGAGTTGTTCGACGAGGTGGGTGACAAGCTCTGCACCCTCGGTCACGAGTTCGGTTCAGTAACCGGCCGTAAGCGTCGTTGCGGTTGGATTGACCTCGTAGCATTGAAGTATTCTATCATGGTCAATGGTGTGACACACCTCATCATGATGAAGAGCGACGTGCTCGACACCTTCGAGACCATCAAGGCATGTGTAGCTTATCGCATCAATGGTGTGGAGACTGAGGAGTTCCCCTACTCAATCGAAGGCGAGGTAGAGCCCATCTATGCAGAGCTTCCCGGTTGGCAGTGCGATATGACCAAGATGACCTCTGAGGAGGAGTTCCCTGAGGAGTTCAACAACTACATCTCGTTCCTTGAAGAGGAGTTGGAGGTACCCATCAAGATCGTATCGGTAGGTCCCGACCGCGATCAGACGATTGAGAGATATAACGATTAAAAAGAAAGACCCCCTCAGTCCTACGGACAGCTCCCCCTCTATGGGGAGCGCTATTCGGGGTGTCTACATTACTTGAAAGAGCATAACAACAACATTATAATAACAATATTGCCCAAACTATCCGAAGGCCCTCCCCATAGAGGGGGAGATGCCCAACGGGCAGAGGGGGTCTTTTTTATTATGAGCCTAATCTGGATTATATTCATCGGTATTTCCCTGCTCAGCTACATCGTGCAGGCCAACTTGAATCGTAAGTTCAAGAAATATTCCGAAGAGCCGCTTGGCAACGGGATGACGGGTCGTGATGTTGCCGAGAAGATGCTGCATGCCAATGGCATCTATGATGTCAAGATTACATGTGTTGATGGACGCTTGACCGACCACTATAACCCTGCTGACCATACAGTCAACCTCAGTCGCGAGGTTTATTCATCGAGCAGTGTGGCTGCTGCTGCTGTGGCCGCTCACGAGTGTGGTCATGCCGTGCAGCATGCCAAGGCCTATGGGCCTTTGAAGATGCGCTCGTCGCTCGTTCCCGTAGTGTCGTTTGCCTCTAAGTATGTATCGTGGATACTGCTCGTTGGTATCCTGTGTGTGGAGAGCTTCCCGGGCATACTGCTGCTGGGCATCGCCCTGTTTGCTATGAGCACCCTATTCAGCTTTGTCACCTTGCCTGTTGAGATCAACGCCAGCCAACGCGCCCTCGCATGGCTTAGCAGTGCTGGTATCACTACCAGTCGCAACCATCGTGATGCAGAGAGCGCCCTTCGTTCGGCTGCCTATACCTATGTGGTGGCTGCGCTCAGTTCGTTGGCAACACTCGTATACTATGTAATGATATACATGGGTCGTAGAGATTGATGATAGAGAAACACATAACTTTAATAATTAACCAAAATTACACAAACAATGAAGAAAGTTTTATTCTTGGCGATGAGTTTCGTGATGGCTCTCGCCGTAAAGGCTCAGAGTAGTGCGACAGACGTGACAAGTTTGTTGACTAATCCTGACTTTGAAGAGGGCTCAACAGGCTGGACCATTTCTGGAGGTAATGGTAACTGGCAGGTAGCTAACACTGCGGCAAATTTCAGCTATAGTGCAGTCAACTTTATGGAGGACTGGATTGCTTCTGGTAGTAATTTGCCTGATTTGGATTGCCACCAAGTTCTTACAGTAGATAATGGCGTATATGTGTTGGTGGCTCTGGCACATGCCACACAGCAGTCAAATGCAGCCATTGAGATTAAAGGTATGAATATGTATGCTAATTTGGATTCGGTAGCAGTTTCTGGTACGACCCCTCCGAATGAATACAGAATCATGACGGTAGTAGCTGACGGCAATCTGAAGATTGGTTATTGCGGTAAAAATATAAATGCTAACTGGGTGGCATGGGACAATGTACGTCTCTACAAATATGAGGCGGAAACTGTTGAAGCAGGCAAATTAGCTTTTGTAAAGGATCAGCTTGTTGAGGTGCAAGCTGCAGCAGAGGAGTTGATAGGTCAGCCTATGCAGAAGTCTTTGGAAGATGGAATGAAGGCTTCGATAGCTTCTATAGCTACTGTTGCTTCCTACGAAGAGGCCAATGCGCTGTGGAAGGCTCTAAAGCAGCAAATTGCTGATGCTAAAGTATCTATTGCGGCTTACGAGAAATTGTACGATAAGTTGAACCAAATTCTTGCAGATATTCTTATAGATGACTCAATGAATGGCTATGCCGAATTGGAGGCAGTGACTTATGCGTCAATGGATAAGTATAATGCTGGCAGTATGGATGCTGCTGGCGTGGAGGCTGAACTTAAGACATTGGATGATGCAATTTTTGCCTTTAATTTAGCTAATGCGGACGGAAGAAGAGGATTTGATGTTACAGACATGTTTGTGACTAATCCTACTGTATATACCACTGCTGAAGGATGGACGGTTGAGGGAGGAAGTTCTAATCCTAAGATGCCGGCATGGGGACACAATGTGATGGAATGTTGGAACTGCGACTTCACGGTAAGCCAGACTCTCACGGGTATTCCTAATGGTAAGTATGTCGTTAAGGTACAGGGATTCTATCGTGCAGGTGGAAATGATGGCGGTGCTGCATATCAGGCTGGAACGGAAGTTATCACTGCAGAATTGTTCGGAAACAATTCTTCTGTGCCCATGACATCCTTATATAAATATAAGGCTTCAGAAATGGGAGTGACAGTAAATCTGAACCAAGATTATGTTGATGGACTTGAAGGCGCAAATGCTGCATTTAATTCTATGAATGTTGCGACAGGTAAGAACTATTATGCTGAGAACGAGCTTTCAGTGATTGTAATGGATGGTACCTTGACCTTTGGTGTGAGAAATAAGAGTAGTGAAGGTAATCGTTGGTGTACCTTCCGTGATTTCAAATTGGAATACTTTGGTAACTTCCCTGCACTTAATCTTGCTGCCAAAATCCAGGAGATTAATGCTTATCTTGTAGATAATGTGGACAACATTCCTAATGCAGTAGCAATGTCTGTAGGCGACTTCATCTACGAATTGGAAGATATGGGATTGACCGATCCCGGTGCTTCTGAGGACGACGTGAATGCTGCTATTGCAGCTTTGGATTCTGTATGGGCTGAGGCTAAAGATGCGTTTGGTATCTTTGAGGAGTTGAAGGCCTTGTGTGCTCAGGTTGAGGACGAAACATTGCCCTTGAACTATCCTGGTAAGCAGGCGCTCCAGGCAGCGTTGAGAAAAGCCTCTACTTATCTTGCTTCAGACTGCGAGGAGAATACCCGTGACAACATGTTGGCTATGATTGAGGAGCTCAAGGCAGCTATCATCTCTTATGTGTTTACACAGGAGGCTACTCGTGAGAACCCCGCTGATGTGTCATACTTCATCGTGAAGGCTTTCGGTGCCAACAAGAATTATGGCTTCAAGGATTGGAAGGTTGTTGTAGAAGGTACAAACAAGGGTGACGTTTGGACAGGTCCCGGCCTTGACTGGATTGTTGCTGCTGGTGATACTACCAAGATGACTTGCTTGAACTCTTGGTCTGACAACTTCATCAGCATGGATGCATCATTGGATATCGTAGGTATTCCCGATGGCGTATATTCTGTTGTTGCCGATGCTGTGACACAGACTGGCTGTCTCAACGACCAGCACGTCTATGCCTCTTCTACAATGGGTGTAGCCGAGTCCGCTCCGATGACCATCGAGGGTTGGGACTACGCTAATTGGGAGACCCTCACCACAGACCTGCTCGTGGTTGCTGACGGCAAGCTCCGTATCGGTTTTGCATCTACATCTACTGGTGGCACCAATGGCTGGTTCCAGGTTGCTAACTTCAAGTTGCGTTATCATGGTGCAGCAACTGCTGAGGACTTGGTAAATGCATGGGAAAGCACTAAGGCACGTGCCGATGAGGCTGTAGAGATTCTTCTTATCGGTGATGAGGGTAGCTTGATTGCTGCTGTCAGCGAGGCCACTGCTTTGGCTGCTTCTGCCAAGTATGTAGAGGCTTGCGGTAAGGTATCTCCTGTTATGGATGCTGTTTCTTACGCGTTCAATGTGACCAAGAAGTTCTATGCTGGCAACTACGATAAGTTGGACAACGACACCACATTCTACAAGTATCAGTATGCTCCTAAGGTGGCCGAGAACACCATCGCTCTCACCAAGGCTCTCTTGGCTGTTGACACCGTAACTTATAAGGCACTTGCTGCTATCGATGCTAAGTTGACCGGTTATGTAAACTATGTCAGCGGCATGAAGGAAGTGGAGGATATGCTTGCCGAGAACAGCAAGAAGTTCGACCAGACTCAGGTTGCCTTCCTCGTAGAGAATGTGATCAACCCGCAGATTGCTGCTTTGGCCGAGCAGTTGCACAATGCAAAAGATTGCGACACCTTGCTCATCCGTCTGAAGAATGCGGCAAGCCGTTTGCAGAGAACCATCTTGCAGGATTTGGCTGTAGGTGATGTTACCTATTTGATCCAGAACCCCACAGTAGATGTTATCGATGGTTGGATTGTAGAGAAGAATAGCGCTCAGAATTGCGGTACCAATAAGGGTGAGTCTTACACAGGTGATGGATCAAATGTGTACTTGGATGCATGGCACCCCACTGCTGGTACAATGAATGCTACCTTCTATCAGGAATTGACAGGTATACCTAATGGTACCTATCGTTTGACCGCTGCTGCTCGTGCCGATGGTGACAATGCTTGGATCTTTGCTGCTCCCGATGCTCCCAGTGCTGCGACTACTCAGTTTGCTATGGTGAAGAACTATGCTGCATGGGGTGGTGAAATCTGGGAGGCTGCTAAGGCTGAGTGGGAGGCTGCTGGTTCACCCGTCGATGGTGACTTCCCCTTCTTCACCGTTCGTGCCGACTCTACTGGCTTTGGATGGTCATGGCATGTAATCGATAACATCAAGGTTACTGACCGTTACTTGGCTATCGGTTTGTCAGCAAACAAGGATTTCTGTGGTAAGGAAGCTGGCTTCACCGGTACTTGGATGGGTGCTGACGACTGGAAGCTCGAACTCATTGAGAAGTCCGAGACTGGCGAGTACAGCCCGTTCACAGGTATTGAGGATGTTGAGGCTGTTGCTCCTGCTGTACAGGGTATCTTCGACCTCTTCGGCCGTCGCGTAGATGCACCTACTGTATCAGGTATCTATATTATTGATGGCAAGAAAGTTGTGATTAAGAAGTAATCCGACGATGAGCTATAGCTCTGTCATGCTGAACGAATGTGAAGCATCTCGCAATATCTCTTGTTAAGTCCTTATGTGAGATTCTTCACTTCGTTCAAAATGACAGAACGTAATAAATAATGAGTCGCGCCCGCTTGTCGGGTGCGACTCTTTTGTGTTTTGTAGACTTGTACATTTAATTGTCAATTGCCAATTGTGATTTGTGATTTGTGAATTGTGAATTGTCAATTGTGAATTGTCAATTGAATTTGTGAATTGTGATTTTTTTTCTAAATTTGCAGATAAATGCAAAATTAGAAAAAACGTATGGCAACAAAACCCGGTATACCAAAGGGAACGCGCGACTTCTCTCCTGCCGAAATGGCGAAGCGCAACTATATATTTGATACGATCCGCGAGGTGTTCTACACCTTCGGCTTCCAACCCATCGAGACCCCTGCGATGGAGAACTTCTCCACCCTCATGGGTAAGTATGGCGAGGAGGGCGATAAGCTGTTGTTCAAGATACTCAACTCGGGTGACTGTTTCAACAAGGTGACCGATGAGGACCTCCTCGAGCGCAATGCCTTGAAACTCGCGGCCAAGGTGTGCGAGAAGGGACTCCGCTACGACCTCACCGTGCCTTTTGCACGCTACGTGGTGGCTCACCGCGACGAACTATCGTTCCCCTTCAAACGCTTCCAGATACAGCCCGTGTGGCGTGCCGACCGTCC
>JAZRMG010000101.1:0-8103 GCA_045647345.1 Bacteroidaceae bacterium
CGACTACTACGTACGTCGTAAGAATGAACTTACTGACAACGGTGCGAAGAAACTGAAAGACGTTGCCAAAGGATATGAATACTATGGTCTGCACAAGACCAAGAAGGGGTGGACCTTCCGCGAGTGGGCACCCAATGCTACAGCAATCTACCTCATCGGTGACTTCACCGAGTGGCAGGAGAAGGAGGAGTATAAGCTCACCCGTCTCAACGGTCATGGCGACTGGGAGGTGAAGCTCCCTGCCGAGGCTATCAAGCACGAGGACTATTATAAACTGAAGGTGTACTGGAAAGGCGGCTCGGGTGAGCGTATCCCCGCTTATGTACGCCGTGTGGTACAGGATGAGACCACCTATCTCTTCAGCGCTCAGGTATGGGAGCCCGAACCCTACGAGTTCAAGGTGAAGAAGTTCAAGGCCAACACCTCACCGCTGCTCATTTACGAATGCCACGTAGGTATGTCGGGCGAAGAGGAGGGTGTATCTACCTATAACGAGTTCCGCGAGAAGGTGTTGCCCCGTGTCATTGCCGGCGGCTACAACTGCATACAGATCATGGCTATTCAGGAGCATCCCTACTATGGCTCATTCGGCTACCATGTGTCAAACTTCTTCGCTGCATCGTCGCGCCAAGGTACCCCCGAGGAACTCAAGCAGCTCATCGACGAGGCCCACGCCAACGGCATCGCGGTGATCATGGATATGGTGCAGTCGCACGCCGTGAAGAATGAGCTCGAGGGCTTGGGCAACTTTGCCGGTGATCCCGACCAATACTTCTACCCTGGCGACCGTCGCGAGCATCCCGCATGGGACTCACTCTGCTTCGACTATTCAAAGAACGAGGTAGTGGCATTCCTGCTCTCAAACTGCCGCTTCTGGATGGAGGAGTATAAGTTTGACGGCTTCCGTTTCGATGGCGTCACCTCAATGCTCTATCGCAGCCACGGCCTTGGCGAAGCCTTCTGTGGCTATGGCGACTACTACAACCTCAATCAGGATGGCGACGCTGTATGCTACCTCACCTTGGCCAACGACCTCATCCACGAGGTGAACAAGAACGCTATCACCATTGCCGAAGAGGTATCAGGCATGCCTGGCTTGGCAGCGCCCATCAAGCATGGTGGCTACGGATTCGACTACCGCATGGCGATGAACGTGCCCGACTACTGGATCAAGCTCATCAAGGAGCAAACCGATGAGCACTGGAAGCCCACCAGCATGTTCTGGGAGGTGACCAACCGCCGTCAGGACGAGAAGACCATCTCGTATGCCGAGAGCCACGACCAAGCACTCGTAGGCGACAAGACCATCATCTTCCGTCTTGTAGACTCAGATATGTACTGGCACTTCCAGAAGGGCGACGAGAACTACATGGCTCACCGTGGTATCGCCCTGCACAAGATGATACGCCTGCTCACGGCATCGACCATCAACGGTGGTTATCTCAACTTCATGGGTAACGAGTTTGGTCATCCCGAATGGATCGACTTCCCGCGCGAAGGCAATGGCTGGAGCTACAAGTATGCCCGCCGTCAGTGGAGCCTCGTAGACAATGACAAACTGTGCTACGAGTACCTGGGCAAGTTTGACCAGGCGATGATGAAGCTCATCGGTGGCGTGAACAAGTATGAGAAGAGCAAAGTGGTGGAGATCAACTGTAACGATGGCGACCAGATACTCGCTTATCGTCGCGACGACCTGCTGTTTGTATTCAACTTCAGCCCTACCAACTCGTATAGCGATTACGGCTTGCTTGTGCCGCGCGGCTCATATCAGGAGGTGCTCAATACCGACAACCCCGTCTTCGGCGGTAACGGCCTCACCGACCCGACGCTCACACACTTCACCCACTTCGAGCCTTTGCACAAGCGCTACAAGAAGGAGTGGCTCAAGCTGTATATCCCCGCTCGCTCGGCAATAGTGCTGAAGAAAGTGGATTGATAAAATGAAGACAACGGACTGCTGACAACGGACAAAAGACAGCCTTCGGGGTGTATCCCATCCGAATGGTGTCTATTGTCTGTTGTCCGTTGTCCGTTGTCTGTTAACTTCGTTGAAGTTGCTACGCTCGGCAGGACCTGCAAGCAGTCTTTGCTCTCGCTCAGTCGCAACTTTGTCTGTAGTCCGTTGTCTGTTGTCCAAAAAAATAAAATGAAAAGAAAACTCAAATATAACACCCCCATACGCGTTATCTGCGCCATCTTCTTTGCCATCTTCTCCTTCCTTTATATATATATGTTTCAGGGCGAGTTGTTGGCATTGCTGCAAGATAATCTGTCGGGGGGCCGTACCAAAAGCAATGCCTTGGTGGCGGCTCTGATTATTACCTCGTTGTTGCTGTTGCTGCAATGGGGTGTCAATCGTTTGTCGAAATTGCATGGACGCTGGGAGGCTGTGTCGTATCTGCCGTCGTGTATGTTGCTTGCGTTGCTTACCGATGTCAATGATGGTACCATCCTCTATACGTTGGCCCGATGGGCATGGGGAGTGCCTCTGTGCATCGTGCTATACACGGTTCTGGTATGGCTCAATCGTATGTCCAGCAGTGTCGGCAAGTGGGGTTTTCTTCGTGTTTTGTGGCCCAACTTGGCTGTGCTTTCGCTACTGTTTGTGTTCACGGGACAGATAGGCAACAATGCCACTGTTACACACATGGAGCTTGCTGCATGGGGGCATGTGCACGATGGTGAGTATGAAAAGGTTCTCAAGGTGGGTGCCCGATCTGACGATACTAATGCCGAACTTACGGCATTGCGCATCTTGGCTTTGGCTAAGACGGGTGAGTTGGGTGATCGGTTGTTTTATTACCCGCAGCGCTATGGAGCCGATGCTCTTATATATAATAAGTATAGCAAGCAGACCAAGGCTTATGGTGCGGGTGAATATTACTGTCATTTGGGTGAAGAGCCTTATGGCGGTGAGTCGGGGCGCTCCTTTGCTGAACGTATGTATATGAAGCACGACTCGGCTGTGTGGCGTGAGCTTTATCTCGCTGCGCTGCTCCTCGATAAGGATTTGGATGCCTTTGCGAAGGTGTGGCGTGCAATGCCACAAGATGACGCAGCGTTACCCGTACACTACCAGGAGGCATTGTGCCTGTACAATGAGCAGCATCCCGATGCTCCTATAGCCTTTAAGGCCGATGATGCTGTGGTGACGCGCTTTGCCGATTATCGCGCCTTGCAGAAGGAGTATGCTGGCGATGACATTGTGGCTAAGAACGTGAGCAAGCGTAAGTTTGGTAATTCTTATTGGTGTTATTACGATTATTGATACGGAGGGAGAGGGGATATGTCCGTGATGGCTCTTTTGCTGGTGTTGATGGCGATGCTGGTCGTTGTCATGTTGCTTCTGATAGGGCTCTATCGGCGCAGACAAGCCTTGAGTGAAGAGCAGCTGCGCTATTTGTTGAAGGAGCAGAGTGCCGATAACCTGCGCCAGTTGCAGGCGGTGCGCGAGGAATTGGCCCGTATTGTGCGTGAGCAGATGGCTGAGAACCGTATGGAACTCAGTCGCCGGGTCGAGGATATGCGCAAGGATATCACCTCGAATCAGGCTCTCCAGCTGCAGCAGTTGCTCGAGACGCTTAATCGGAATCTGTTGACGACGAACGAGCTGCAGCGCGAGAAGTTGGAGGTGATGACCCAGCGGCAAGAGCAGCTGGTGCAATCGACCGAAAAACGCCTCGATGATATGCGCCTCATGGTGGAGGAGAAGTTGCAGAAGACGCTCAACGAACGTATAGGGCAATCGTTTGAGTTGGTACGTACCCAATTGGAGAATGTACAGAAGGGCTTGGGAGAGATGAAGAGCCTGGCGCAGGATGTGGGCGGACTCAAGCGGGTGCTTACCAATGTGAAGACACGCGGCACGTTCGGTGAAGTGCAGTTGGCTGCGCTGCTCGAACAGATGCTGAGCCCAGAACAGTATGAGGCTAACGTGAACACCCGTCGCAAGGGGACGGAGTTTGTGGAATATGCCGTGAAGCTTCCCGGCAAGGAGGAGGGAGTTGACTGCATCTATCTGCCCATTGACGCTAAATTTCCAAAGGATGCCTACGAACAATATCTCGATGCCTATGAGGTGGGCGATGCTGAGCGTGTGAATGCTGCATCGCATCAGTTGGAGGCGATTGTGAAGAGGATGGCTCGTGACATACGCGATAAGTATCTGGAGCCTCCATATACGACCGATTTCGGTATTATGTTCCTGCCGTTCGAGAGTATCTATGCCGAAGTGATTCGCCGTACCGCTCTTGTGGAGCAGCTGCAGCGCGAGTTTAGGGTCATTGTGACGGGTCCTACTACCTTGGGAGCTATTCTCAATAGCTTGCAGATGGGCTTCCGCACGCTGGCCATCGAGAAACGCTCGAGCGAGGTGTGGGCCGTGCTGGCTGCTGTGAAGACTGAATTCGGCAAGTTTGGCGGCATGCTTGAGAAGGTGCAGAAAAATCTTGAGACGGCAGGCTCTCAGCTCGACGAGATGATCGGTAGGCGTACGCGTGCCATAGAGCGCAAGCTGAAGGCTGTGCACGAACTCCCTGCTGAGCAGTCGGCTGCTCTCCTGTCTCTTGATGAGGCTGCCGATGAGAAGGAGTAGGCCCCTCTCTCGGCACGGTTTGTCATTTAGCCAACCCTCTGAAGGCTATGTTATTACTGGGATTTGTGTAAAAATAAAACAGAGCAATCATTTGATTGCTCTGTCCTCGCTTCTGAGTGACTCCAATAGGATTCAAACCTATAACCTTTTGATCCGTAGTCAAATGCTCTATTCAGTTGAGCTATGGAGCCGTTGTCTTTCTCAATTGCGATGCAAAGGTACTACCTTTTTTTGAAACAACAAAATGTATGGGGATTTTTTTTCAAAAAAAATGTGATTTTTTTTCTTTTTAGGGTGTTTTTGTACTTTTAGGGTGCTTTTTTTAGTGTTTTATCGGCTTTTATCACTCGATAAAGCGATTATTGAATATATACCATCCGAGTGAAATTCCTGCTCCGATGCTTCTTGGGGTAGAGCTGTTGTGGTTGAGGTAGGCGCTGATGACAAAGGTAGAGAAGCGTCCTACGATGGAAAGCTCTTCGAGAAGGGCAGCCGTAGAGAAGGGTTGGCCATAATAGGCCGTGCCTGACTCGTGGGGTAGGATAGGAGTTATGGGGACGAAGGCATAGGCTTCGAGTCGTAGCTGAAGGTAGGGGTTGAACATATAGATAGGTTTGAGACCTGCTGCTATATATTGGTTGGCCCGAAAGGCTGGGTTGTAGGTGAAGAGGGTTCCTGGAGTAGGTGTGAAGGCGCCTGCCTGCATCATGGTGGCTGTGTAGTTTTGTGCGAAATTGCGCGATGAGTAGTAGCCTTCGACGTATGTGCCGAGTATGATATTGTGGTTGAGCATCATGTAGCGTTGGTCCTTGAAGGTGAACTGCAGCCATGATACGGGTTCTTCGTTGCTCAGCGTCTGTTGTTCGATGTATGGGGTATAGCTATTGGTGCCCGTGAATATCTGTGCCAGGATCTGTTGTGACACACCCTTGGTAGCGTATTGCACAGCGTTGAGTGAGTTGCGCTTGAAGAGTACCGAACCTCCCAGTAGGCGGTAGCGGTTCATGTCGTAGTGTATATTGCTCAAGTCAACAGTGCTGCTCTGTATATAGTGGTCGGTGATTTGTCCCACACCGATGCCGAACTCCGCCTTATGTCGGGTCATGAAGGGGAGAGCGAGCTTTACCTTGCCGAACGACTCGTTTTGCTTGTTGAATGCCGGTGTGTTGTTGTCTGAGAACAGGTAGCTCTGCTTGAAGTGGTTGATGGTAGAGTGGGAGCCTATGATGCGTAGCGACATGGGGATGTCGGTGGCGAAGTTGATTCGGCCCATCAGCTGTACATTATTATACATGCGACCAAATTGGCCGTCGAGCTGGAGCTCGGTAGAGTGGCGGCGCAGATGGTTGTAGTTGAGCCCATAGTATATTTGGTTGATATTGTTGGTTGATAGGCCTCCGCCGAAAGAAAGGGCCAGCTTGTCCTTCATAGAGACGTCGAGATGTAGGTCGAAGGTCTTGTCTTTGGCGTTATATTTGGCCGATGGCTGTATCTCATTGATGGCATTCTCGGACATCAGGCGGAAATAGGCCTTTCGAAAATCCTTGAAACGGATATACCGGTGTCCGGCAGGTCGTATCTCGTTGATGATGAATCGTCGCTGTGCCTCGTTGACTCCACTGATGGTGATGTTCTTGAATACGGCGTTGGGGAGGGTTTGTTTATAAGCTGCGCGACGCTTGTTGAGGCTGTCGAGGGGTACTTCTCTTGGTATGTTTTGCTTGATGGAATCGATGAGCTGTAGGGTGGTGGCATAGCCCAGATCGAATAGATACTGTGCTTTGTCGAAATCGAGCAGGCTCACTTCTCCTTGCAGGTCGAAGTTCAAGAGTATGCCGTTTGTGTCGGGCAACTCGTAGTTGCTGGCCTGCATGATCAGGCTCTCCACCTGTGCTGCGATGTCATTGGCTGCCGGCTGCTTGCCGTTCGATGATACCACGCTGCCTATGATGTAGTCGGGGGCAAAGTCGCGTTTCATCACATCGGCGGGGAAGTTGTTGTATATGCCTCCGTCGTATGCCAATACATTGTTTATCTTGATGGGGCGGAACACGAGGGGGAAGGTCATCGAGGCACGTACGGCATTGCCCAAATCGCCATTGCTGAATACGAGTTCGCGCTTGTTGTATACGTCGGATGCTACGCAACGGAAGGGTACGAACAGCTTGTCGAAGTCTCCGCCACAGGCTGCTGTGGCTTGTATGCAGAGTTCGGGGATCTTGATGTTCATGTATATGGGGTCGATGAGGCTTGGCGGTAGGGCTTGCACTACGGTAGCCGAATCGTCGATGTTGGCCTTGATGGTGTAGAATGCCGGTGTCGGGTCGTTCTGCTTGATGTAGTATAGGTTGTCTTCATCGATTCTTCCCGAGTAGCATTGTTGGAACTCCCTCGATCCTATCAGGTCGAGCATCTCCTGCGGGGTATATCCCATGGCATAAAGTCCGCCTACAATCGCGCCTATAGAGGTTCCTGTCACGTAGTCGATGGGTATGCCATGCTCTTCCAATGCCTGTATGATGCCAATGTGGGTGATGCCTTTGGCGCCTCCACCGCTCAGCACGAGGCCTACCGATTGGGCACAAAGTGTGCTCGTTATCAAGAGTATGCTCAGTAGTGCAGTGATAGCTCTTTTCATGGTGTTTGCTGTTTTACTGAAAAACATGATAAAGTTAGTGATAGTTTTTCATTTATGACCATTATTTGCTGAAAAAATAATAATATAATCTCCTTCTAAAACAATAACTCCGAGCGCTGATGGCTCGGAGTTATCTATACTTTGTCGTTATGGCTTGCTTCAATCTTTCTTGCCCTTCTTCTCCTGCTCTACGGTAGGTGCCGATTCTTTGTACTTGAAGCGGCGGATCTTCTGTGTGGCAGTCTTCTCGAAGGGCTCCTTCATTACCTCAACAGAGCTTACCTGTGATGACTTGTTGACGTTCATGTTCACGTCCTTAAGCAACTTCTTCTTCCATGATTCGATGAAGTCGTAAATCTTGTCCACATTCTCGTTGTCCCACTCGATATAGTTCTCCATGGGTTGTACGAGTGCCACGAGACGGCCGTCGCGTTCTACTACGATAGACTCGCTCACGCCCTCCACGTTGTTGATTACGTTCTCGATCTCTTCGGGGTAGATATTCTCACCTGAGGGACCGAGGATCATGTTGCTGTTGCGGCCTTTGATGAAGTAGCGTCCCTTCTCGTCTACGGTAGCGATGTCGCTGGTGCGGAACCAGCCATCTTCGGTGAATACGCTCTTCGTGCGCACGGGATCCTTATAATATCCGAGCATCACGTTGGGACCCTTGGCTACAATTTCGCCCTCGCCTGTCTTGGGGTCTACATTGTGTAGCTTGAGCTGCACGTTATATACGGGGTAGCCGAATGAGCCTACCGCACGCCAGCCATGCATGGCATATCCCAAGAGGGGAGAGGTCTCTGTCAGACCGTATCCGATGGCATAGGGGAAGCCAGCCTTGAGGAGGAAGCGTTCTACCTCGGGG
>JAZRMG010000102.1:0-3394 GCA_045647345.1 Bacteroidaceae bacterium
GCCGAGAGCGGAACAAGTTTACTTGATTATGCCGAGGCGCAGCCGATACTCGCAACGGGATGGATATCGAGACGATATCCCGAGGTCTTCATAGAAGAACTCACAAGGGGTGTTATCCCTTATTCCCGTTGCAAAGTTACAACATCAAAATCCCGATGTCAATACCCTCACTCTCAGATAATAACGAGCTGTAGAAGAGATAAAAACCCCCTATTCTTCTCATATTTTCTACAAGCACTTTTTATTGTTTGATGGCGACCATCCACGCATGTGGTCGCGACCATTCGCGCATATGTACGCGACCATACACGTGTATGGTCGCTGTCAATAAACAGAAATCATTAGAAGAAACAGGGAAAACGCATTATAGAATATCGCTAATATTCCTACACGAATGATTGAATTTTACAATCCATTTTCTCGCAAATATTTGATTCTCACGCAGACTCCGCAGACTTACGCAGAATTTGGGTGTCGCTTCCCCTTCGCTGCCATCCGGTCGGTACACGCGAGTTTACGATGCGTGTCCTGCGTAAGTCTGCCGAGTCTGGGTGAGAATCAAATATTTGCGAGAAAATGGACTGTAAAATTCAATCATTCGTGTAGGAACATTAGCGATATTCTATAATGCGTTTTCCCTGGCCATAGAATAGAACCAAATAATCTGTAAATCATTATCGAAGGCACTATACAAAAGCAAAACGTGTACAACAAAAAACTGCCACCCGGCAAAAATGTAATTGCATAGGGTGGCAGTAGGGGGTACAATAATCCTATTTATGGGCAATTTATGTCTAAGAAAAGAAAGCGAATTTATCATTAATTAAAATTTCTGTTCTCTATTCTCATACATCTCGCACAGCACAAGAATTAATCTTACAACTATTAACTTATTGTCTCCATATTCGAGCCTCTTTACTTGCGAGTATCGTCGCGATCAGTGGCATTGTTGGAGCATAGATCCTTGACGTATCTCTTTAGGTAGATTTCCAATCGGGCGCAGTCATGGACTTCACCCTTGAAATCCATTTCGCCAGGGAAGAAGATGCGGACGGAATCAATATGTTTCTCTAACACGTTGAATCCTGCCAAGAACTTTTTACGCTCTATGCCTCCATTCAAGAACGACTCTATGGCACAAGCATTGGAGGTGCCTTGAACCATCACGCATTGGCCTCTTCGCCACCAGACACCGCGGTTGAATTCTATTCTGACTCTAGGCTCTTTGCCAAAGTCACTGATACAATATTCTTTCACATCATCCCTGCCTATTCTGACAGGGTATTGCGATTCGCATGAAGCCATGATGGAGAGGCCTAGAAGGAGAAGGATTGTCTTTTTATTCATAGGATAATGTACTTTTGATTGTCGTGAACTAGATTTTCTGTTTCCTATTCTCATACATCTCGCGCAGTTCATCGAAGGAGATCTTCAGTGAGTCCATCTTGCGGAAGAGTTCGGGGAGTTCCTCGGTGAGGAAGGTGCGCTTGCGCTCCTTGGTGATGCGGCGCACGGCTCCCTTGGCCACGAAGTAGCCGAGGCCACGCTTGTTGTAGATGACTTCGAGCGACTGCAGGTGGTCGAAGGTGCGCACCACGGTGTTGGCATTCACCTCCACCATCGCGGCATACTCGCGCACCGAGGGGATGCGGTCGTCCTCGCTATACCGTCCCTGCAGTATCTCGTCGCAGATGCGCTCAGCTATCTGCAGGTATATGGGGTTGTTGTCCTTGAAGTTCATACGGCAGCCTCCTTTCTGTTCTTAAAGAAGTTCACTCGGCTCACAGGTACCACTTGCTTGCGCGAGAAGAGGCGATAACTGAGCCACCAGTTGAGAATGACCAAAGCAAGAGTAACGGCAAGCATCAACGCTGGGGTACTTGCAATCAATCTCTCCCAAACATCAAGAAACTCGGTCTTAAACATCACAAATGTAAAAGCGATGGTCGGTGCCAGTTTCGCAAAGAAACCACGGAAGATACAGCCACCAAGCAGTACTAGTGAGTGAAAGAATACATAGAATGCCATAATAGCATAGTTGGTCACAAGCATAACGTCTGGGCGTACTTCCTGAACGAATAGCGCTGAAACAAAACTTAATGCGCGAGTCAGGGTAAACTCCTTGAACCCTGTAGGCAACTCAGCATAACGGGGAGCAATAGACACGACCATTATGCGAAGCGCATCGGCCAAGAACCAAGCAACTAAAGCCAAGGCTGTCACGCCAAATAGAGAGAGGAAAGTACGCGACACGAACTTCTCCAAACTCGTAGCAGGAACCATCAGATAGTTGATAGCCTTGCCCTTCTCCTTTATCGGATTGCCTATCATTGCAGTTACAGCTACAAGTACCATCACATATACCATCATAGAGTGGCTGAACGTCTCTAATACAAATGAGGTGGCTGCATAATCGTGTCCCGAACGGTGAAACACCTCTACTGCATCACGCAATTCCACAAGCTGCCAAACGGACATAAAGCCCAACAATATGAGGAACCAACTAATAATATATATTCTATCGGCCAATATGTCGAGCTTCATCACTGCCCATAGGCGACGAAAGCTGAATTTATTGTTTATTGTTTTCATTGTTTTTCTCTTTATTGTTTGTCATTCTGAACCGAAGGTGAAGAATCTCGAAGAATACGCCGAAAAACGTCCTAACTGTTCACGAGATCCTTCGTTTCACTCAGGATGACAAAAAACACTACTTTTTTAACATACATATATGTCTACTCGGCATCACCACTTGCTTCCGTGCGAAGTTGCGATAGCCGACACGCCAGCACAATATGGTAAGAGCCGACAGGAGCAGCAGCACGACGACGCTCCACGCCTCATGCTGCAGCAGACCGCCGTAGGCTGTGACCGCACCATCGCCTGCCGAGGCAACAGCATCGATTGCCCTGCTGCGCAGGATGAACAGGGTGCCACCCACGATGGCGATGGCAATGACGGTGAAGTTCGGCAAGCAACTGCCTACCAAGAGGAAGAGCGAGTGGATGAACATCAGCGACACGATGCAGAGCCCCACCATCAGCACACCACGGAAGGCACTGAAGCCGAAGCCTGCCATAGAGATATCGCCTGCAGCATTGACATACTCCGTGCCACCATGCATAAACATATCCTGTATCGTCTGCCACCCCTTGGTCAACAGGGCCGGCACGGTGAGTCCCTTGAAGTCGGCCGGGAGTACGGCATAGTCGGGGTTCACACCCATGCGATAGTCCACAATGCCTATACGCAGGAGGTCGACAACGAGCATAGCCAGTATCACAAACACGATGGGCTCGACAATGGCAATGAGCACACGCGACACGAACTTCTCCTTATTGGAGGCAGGCAGCGAGAGGTAATAGATGGCTGCCGGTTTCTCGCCCATGGCCGA
>JAZRMG010000103.1:0-23050 GCA_045647345.1 Bacteroidaceae bacterium
ATCTGCTCCTCTATATATAAGGTATGGAGGCCATAGTTGTTGCTATGCATGGCGGCTTGGTAGTCACTCTCTGAAAGCATAGGAGCCAAGGGGGTGAGCGGCGAGGTGGGAAGTATCAGCGCTGTCTCTGAGGTGATGCCGAGGAGCCGCTTCAGTGCCTGCTGCTCTACCTGTTCGGTGGTGAGGGCATGCTGTAGTTCGCGTTCGGCCTCCTCCATAGCCACCTGTGCCGATAGGCGCATGGCTTTGTCGATAAGTCCTGCCGACTCGAGGCGTAAGGCATCGGCATAATGATGGTGCAACACCTCGCTACGCTCGCGGCACACCGTAATAGCCTCGGTAGCTAATACCAGTGCGTAGTAGCGCTCGGTGAGACGGGCTATCTGGGTGGCCTGTACCTCCTCGCTTGCCGTCTCGGCTATCTGGGTCACCTGTTGTGCCATGCGACGCGCCAGCAAGCGCTTGCCTCCACTGAAGGCCACCCACTCGGCGGTGAGTCCGACCGAAGCAATGTTCTGCGGTATCAGTGGGAAGGTGAGCGTATATCGCCCTATCTCATCGAGCAAGCCACTCACCAACTGCTCGGAGGGGATGATGCGCTGCACATACGCCTTGGCTGGATCGGTAAATTGCGACAAGGGTTGGCGCACCTCAATCGCTTCGGAGAGATGGGCATACATGCCCTCGCCCTGCAGTTGCGGCCACCACAGAGCCGAAGCCTTGCGCTGCTCTTCACGAGCTATCTGCACCTGCACATCGGCAGCCTTCAAGGCACCATCATATTGGAGCATCTGCACCTTGGCCTCATCAAAGGTGTAGGGCAGCGTCTGTGCCGGGAGCACAACGGCCAAATGGAGAAGGAGTAGAGACAAGATCGCTTTCATGCAGTACAAACAAACAGAAAAACGGAATGTTTGTACTCAGGGGGGCGCTTTCAGCGCGGTTAATGTGGCGTTGCCACGGTTAATTGCATCATGGCGCTGGTGAAGGGTGAACGGTGAAAGGGTGAACGGTGAAAGGGTGAATGGTGAATGATGAATGGTGAACGGTGAATGGAGCCTCCGGACTCTCAACTCTAAACACTACACTCTAAACACTAAACGGTGCCTCGAAGGAGGCACGATAGGCTGCAGCGAAGGCATCGAGGTCGCGCTTCTGGATGGTATGCCAGCAGGCGTCGGCGGCATCGGCCAGGGCCTTGACCTTGGTGGGGTATTATTATTGATTATTCAAATTATTTAAGAGTCCGTTTCCGTTTCTTTCTCGATTCTCTTTCATTTCTCTGCAATTTGTATTATCTTCGCGCCTTGAAAACAGCTATTTATATTAATGTATATAAGATATAACCAGATGAAACGAACAAAGATTACCCTCTGTGCATTAGCACTTGCGGGCGCAACCTTAAACATGACCTCTTGTATGGACAACAACAAAAACCCTTTCTACAGCGAGTATGACACGCCGCACCATACCGTGCCGTTTGACAAGATCAAGATGGAACACTACGAACCTGCCATCATGGAGGGTATCGAGCAGCATCAGGCCGAGGTGGAGGCTATCATCAATAACCCGGAGGCACCTACCTTCGAGAACACCATCGTGGCATTGGAGTATGCCGGCGAATTGCTCGACCGCGTGGTGACGGTATTCTTCACCCTCAACAGTGCCGAAACCTCAGACGAGATGCAGGAGCTGGCACAGAAGCTGTCGCCCGTGCTCACCGAGCACTCGAACAACATATCGCTCAACGAGAAGCTCTTCGAGCGCGTAAAGGCGGTATACGAGACCACTGACATGAGCACGCTCACCACCGAGCAGCAGCGCTTGCTACAGAAGAGCTACGACGGATTTGCACGCAACGGTGCCAACCTAAGCGACGAGGACAAGGCGAAATATCGCGAGCTAACCACCGAGCTGAGCAAGGCGACACTGGCCTTCGGACAGAACTCGCTGAAGGCTACCAATGCCTATGTACTGAACGTGACCGACTCGGCCCGTCTGGCTGGCATGCCCGCATCTGCACTCGAGGCTGCCGCACAGACAGCCAAGGAGAAGGGGCAGGAGGGATGGACATTCACCCTGCACGCACCGAGCTACAGCCCCGTGATGATGTATTGCGAGGACCGCGACCTGCGCCGCGAACTCTACATGGCCTTCAACACACAGGGGGTACAGGACAACGAATACAACAATGAGGAGCTGGTGAAGAAGATCGTAAACCTGCGCTTGGCCATCGCCCAGTTGCTGGGCTATGAGAGCCACGCCGACTACGTGCTCGAGAACCGTATGGCCGAGAACGCCGCCAACGTGAACGCCCTGCTCGACGAACTGCTGAACGCCTACCTGCCTGCAGCCAACGAGGAGGTGAAGGCCGTGCAGGAGATGGCTGCACGCACCGAGGGTGAGGACTTCGAGTTGATGCCGTGGGACTGGTCGTTCTACTCGGAAAAGCTGCGCAGCGAGAAGTATAGTCTCAACGACGAGATGGTGCGCCCCTACTTCAAACTGGAGAACGTGACCAACGGCGTATTCGGCCTTGCCACACGACTCTATGGTATCACCTTCGTAGAGAACAAGGATATCCCCGTGTACCACCCCGACGTGAAGGCATATGACGTGATTGACAAGGATGGTTCGTACCTGGCCGTGATCTACACCGACTTCTTCCCCCGTGCCGGCAAGCGCTCGGGTGCCTGGATGACCAGCTTCAAAGATCAATACAAGAAGGATGGTGTGGATAGCCGTCCCCACGTGACCATCACGATGAACTTTACCAAGCCTACCGAGAGCAAACCCGCACTGCTCACCCAAGACGAGGTGGAGACCTTCCTGCACGAGTTTGGCCACGCCCTGCATGGCATCTTCTCGGCTACTACATACCCCTCGATAGGCGGCACGAGCGTATACCGCGACTTCGTGGAGCTGCCCTCACAGATCATGGAGAACTTCTTACCTAAGAAAGAGTTTCTCGCGACCTTCGCCTTCCACTACGAGACAGGCGAGCTCATCCCCGATGAACTCATCGAGCGCATCGTACGCGCACAAAACTATAACGTGGCTTACATGTGTATACGCCAGCTGAGCTTCGGACTGCTCGACATGGCCTGGTACTCACGCACCACACCCTTCGACGGTGACGTATTGGCCTACGAACAGGAAGCATGGGCACCTACCCAGTTGCTGCTCGTAGCTGAAGGTACGAACATGACAACCCGATTCGGACACATCATGTCGGGCGGTTACTCGGCCGGATACTACAGCTACAAGTGGTCGGAGATGCTCGACGCCGATGCCTTCTCGCTCTTCGAAGAGAAGGGTATCTACAATGAGGAGGTGGCCACATCGTTCCGCAAGAATGTCCTCGAGAAGGGTGGATCGGAGCACCCGAAGGTGCTCTACCGCCGATTCCGCGGACAGGATGCAACCATAGACGCCATGATGAAGCGCGACGGGATTAGATGATGTGACAAGGCACAGTTGACGACTCACAATTCAGAAGGCACTATTCAGAACTATGTATAATCGTTTCATACTCTTCACGCTATGCACCCTGCTACTGGTAGGGTGTAGCCGTGAAGATGATGTAGAAACCATCTTCACCGGAAAGGAGTGGCATCTGGCGGGATTTTACCAGACACACGACTGGGACAATCCGAATATGGGTACGCCTATCAATGCCTATAACAGCCACACGGACCTCGCAGCCTATAACGTAGCCTTCCTCACCGACGGAATGGCCATCGTGACCCTACCCCAAGGATGCAGCCTGCAGGGACAATGGACAGCCGACGGAGCCAAGCGCACCTTTGCCATCACGGAATGGAAGGTGACATCAGGTGACCCGACACAGCTCGGCGGCTATGGCAAACTGATGTATGACAACCTGCTCAAGGTAGCCTACTACCAAGGAGACTCGAACTATATCCGTCTGTTTGACGATAGCAGAAGATTCTTCATGCAGTTTGGCGACCGAGCCAAATACCCCAAACAACATGACTGAGACTACTGAACAGAAGAAAGAGACATTCGACAAGCGATATATGCGCATGGCCACAATATGGGCCGAGAACTCCTATTGCGAACGACGCAAGGTGGGAGCTCTCATCGTAAAGAACAAGATGATCATCTCGGACGGATACAATGGTACTCCGGCGGGATTTGAAAATGTATGCGAGGACGCGAACAATGTGACCAAACCCTACGTTTTGCATGCCGAGGCCAATGCCATCACCAAGATAGCCCGATCAAACAACAATAGCGAGGGGGCTACCCTGTACGTCACCGCATCGCCCTGTATCGAATGTGCCAAACTGATCATACAGGCGGGAATAAAGCGCGTGGTATATGGCGAGAAGTACCGCCTGACCGACGGCATAGACCTGCTGGAACGAGCAGGCATTACTGTAGAATATTTACCCATAACGGAAGAATGATGCGTAGAAGACAAGGCGTATACCGCGCCATAGCCACGCTGTTGGCTGCCAGCACACTGGCCGGCTGCATACACGAACAACACAGCAACGCCACAAACAAGATAGAGGCGCTGCTGCAAATCATAGAGAAACAATATGTGGACACGGTGGATATAGCTGCCATCATAGAGCAGACCATGCCCAAAGTGTTGGCCGAACTTGACCCACACTCGGTATACATCCCCGCACAGAAAGTGGAGGAGTCGAACCAAGAGCTCAAAGGAAGCTTCAGCGGCATCGGCATACAGTTTATGATACAGGCCGACACGATCTATGTGAGCAACATCATACACGGAGGACCAGCCGAAAAGGTGGGACTGATGGCGGGCGACCGCATCGTGACCATAGACGACTCGCTCTACGTGGGCAAGAAGATCAACAACGACGGCGCAATGAAACGCCTCAAGGGTCCCAAGGGAAGTGAAGTGAAACTGGGCATCAAACGACATGGCGAAAAGGAACTGCTGCGGTATGTCATCAAGCGCGGTAACATCCCCGTGAAGAGCGTTGACGCTACCTATATGATCGATGAACGCTGGTGTTACATCAAGATAAACAAGTTTGGCGAGACGACCTATCCCGAGATGCTGATAGCTCTCGCACACGGTATGCAGAAAGGCATGCAAGGATGTATCATAGACCTCCGCGGCAACACCGGAGGATATATGGGGGCAGCGATACAGATGGTGAACGAGTTCTTGCCCAAGGGGGAGATGATAGTCTATACCGAGGGAGAGAACACACCACGCTACGAGGAGCGTGCCAACGGAGGCGGTACCTGCCAGAACCTCCCCATCGTGGTGCTCACTGACGAGACATCGGCCTCAGCCAGCGAAATCTTTGCCGGAGCCATACAGGACAACGACCGAGGCACCATCATCGGACGACGCACCTTCGGCAAGGGACTGGTGCAGCAGCCTATCGAATTTGAAGACGGATCGGCCATACGCCTCACCATAGCCCGATACTACACACCTTCGGGACGCTGCATACAGAAGCCCTACACCAACGGACACAACGAGGAGTATGAGCTGGATCTGCTGAACAGATACGAACACGGGGAGTTCTTCACCCAAGACAGCATAAAGCAGGACGAGAGCAGTGCATACAAAACCAAGAACGGCCGCACCGTATATGGTGGAGGAGGTATCATGCCCGACATCTTCATCGCACAGGACACAGCCGGATATACATCGTACTACGCCGAAGTGGCCAAACGAGGACTGCTGACCCAATTCCCCTTCCAGTATACCGACAAGAACAGACAGCAGCTGGCACAATATACCACAATGGAAAAGCTGTACCAGCACCTGAAGGGAGTGGACCTGATGGAGGAGTTTGTGGCGTATGCCACAAGCAAAGGCGTGAAACGTCGCAACAACCTTATCAGCAAGTCACATGACTTGATTGAGGATATCCTGTATGGCAACATCATCTACAACATGCTCAACATGGAGGAATATGTCAAATACCTCAATCTGACCGATCAAGCTGTACTGAAAGCCGTAGAGGTGCTCAACGACGGGAGATCACGACCAGGGATTGACGATTGGGAATGAACAAGTCACAATGAACAATTGACAAGTCACAAGTCATGAGTGACAGCAACATCAATATGCTGTGCTGAAAAAACGGATGAAACGCTTTGCTGTTTGGCCAGCATCGAGTATATTTGCACTATCAACGACAATAAACACACACAACTTAAAATAGAATACAATGAAATCAGTTCTTGACAATCGCCCCGCACTGGCGGCAGAGGTTAACAAAGTAGCTGAAGTAGCCGGCTACTTGTGGCAAAAAGGATGGGCCGAACGTAATGGAGGCAACATTACAGTGAACATCACTGAATACATCGACGATGAGATAAAGGCATTGCCTGCCATCAGTGAGGTGAAGCAAATTGGAGTCACCCTGCCACAGCTGAAGGGATGCTACTTCTACTGTAAGGGTACAAACAAACGCATGCGCGATCTTGCCCGATGGCCGATGCAGAACGGATCGATTATCCGTATCCTCGACGACTGTGCCAGCTATGTCATCATCGCCGACGAACCCGTAATGCCGACATCGGAACTGCCCGCTCACCTGAGTGTGCACAATTGGTTTATCGAAACAGGAAAGCCCTACAAGGCATCGGTACACACCCACCCCATAGAACTGGTGGCCATGTCGCACTGCAAGAAGTTCCTCGAGAAGGATGTGCTCACCAACCTCCTGTGGAGCATGATACCTGAAACAAAGGCATTCTGTCCGCGCGGCTTGGGCATCATCCCCTACGAATTGCCCGGTTCAAATGCATTGGCCGATGCTACCATCAACGAACTCGGCGACTATGACGTGGTGATGTGGGAGAAACATGGTGTATTTGCCGTCGACACAGACGTGATGGCAGCCTTCGACCAGATTGACGTGCTCAACAAATCGGCCCTCATCTACATTGCAGCCAAGAATATGGGATTTGAGCCCGAAGGCATGAGCCAAGAGCAGATGAAGGAGATGTCCGTGGCATTCAACCTACCGAAGTAAGCTGCTACAACGTTGAAATCAGAATATTAAGGAGGGTGTGTCAATGCACACCCTCCTTTTACATCGTTATTGTCATTGCTTTGGCTTTTCCTCTACAACGGAGGATATGCCTCTTCCTCATACCACGAGAAATTATCGGCTGAAAATACTCATCTTCCAGGTCACACCGAGCGTCAGGAACGATTGTTCATCAAATACCGTGCCACCAAAATTGCCGTTCGTGCCCCATGCATAGCTGTAGCCACAATGGAAACGGATATCGCGACTGGCCTCGATGGGGAAGTATTCAAAGCCTGCTCCTACGCGAGTGAGCTCTGTACCAGGGAGTACGCAATAGTCGGCAGTATTACTACCATTCACATCGTAAGAGTACTTGGCAAAGATGTTCATCTTGTCCGATGCGCTCCATGAGAGGTCGGCCATTACCGAGAAGTCATCAAATCCGAAGTTGCTCATGTTGGCACGGTTCATCCAGTCGAGTTGAAGCTTGAAGTCGCCCATATTGAACTGGTGTCCCAAGGCGATGAAGTTGACATACTTACCAGGCAGATATTCTACCATATTCACTGAGTGGAGGATGTCGATCCAGCCATGCGAGCCACTCCACATCAAGTTATAGGAGAGCATCTCGGGCGATACGTTGCGGAAGGGGCTCTGCACCACCTGCAACGTCAGCGCATCGTTACTCTCGTTACCAAAGTTGTACTTTGCATTCACACCCCATTGGTAGCAGGCCATGTTATACCAGTACTCAGAGCCGAAGTAGAAGTCTATCGGAGCGCGGTCATACTCGTATCCACCCACAGCCACCGTCTGCTTACCTCCGGTGAACGACCATGCCCCAGTGGTGTAAGTGAGGTTGATATGGTCAACAGCATCGAAGTAGCTGGCATCGCTATTGGGCTTGCCCATACGCTGGCGATATACGTAGCTCCACGAGTCGTTGATGTTGCCGTTGAGGCGCAGGTTGAACTGCTTGCCGCGGAATCCTGTATTGCCAGCATTCACATCGCCGCTGATGAGTTCGTTCTGCAGATCGCCACGCGCCTCCATACGAAGGTTTACGTGATTGTTCTCTTGTGCAGTTGTTGTTAATGCACATAGGCTTGCTACTCCAAGTAGCCATGTTGTCAGTTTTTTCATAATTTTTTGGTTGTGTGTTAATACATAATATTTGCAAAGATACTTTTTATCCCTAAAAAACATCTCATCTTCACCCTATTTTTTTCGTGCGTATACATTTTTCTGTAAGAAAAGCAAAGGCGGTAAGAACTTGTAATGCAAGAATAATAAGAGGGAGTGCCGTGCGACACTCCCTCTTACTATGACATATCAGCTTTTTCTTTATACCAACTTGGTCAATGCCTCCTTGATACGACGCATGGCCTCTACGATGTTCTCGTCGCTGGTAGCGTAGCTCATGCGGATGCACTCGGGCGAACCGAATGAGTCGCCGCCCACGCAAGCTACGTGACCCTCTTCGAGGAGGTACATGGCGAGGTCTGAAGCGGTTTCAATCACCTTAGCACCAAACTTCTTGCCGTAGTAAGCACTGCACTTGGGGAAGAGATAGAAAGCACCCTGAGGCTCGTTGACCTCGAAGCCGGGGATTTCGCGGCCGAGCTTCACGATGAGATCGCGACGGCGCTCGAAGGCCTTACGCATCTCCTCCACGGGTTCCTGTGTGCCACGGTAAGCAGCTTCGGCAGCCTTCTGTGATACAGAGCAGGGACCGCTGGTATACTGGCCCTGCAACTTGTTGCATGCCTTTACCAACCACTCGGGACCAGCAATGAAGCCAATGCGCCAGCCTGTCATGGCATATGCCTTAGACACACCGTTGATGATGACTACGCGGTCGTGTACACCAGGGAACTGAGCAATACTCTCGTGACGGCCTACATAGTTGATGTGCTCGTAAATCTCGTCGGTGATGACGTATACCTGGGGATGACGCTCGAGCACGGCTGCCAATGCAGCGAGCTCGTCGTAGCTGTATACCGAACCGGTAGGGTTCGAGGGTGAGCAGAGGATGATGGCTTTGGTTTTATCGGTGATAGCGGCCTCAAGCTGCTCGGGGGTAATCTTAAAGTCCTGTTCGATGCCTGCAGGTACAATCACAGGAGTACCGTTGGCCATAAGCACCATCTCGGGATAGCTTACCCAATAGGGGGCGGGCACGATAACCTCGTCGCCCTCGTTGACGAGAGCCATCACCACGTTACATACCGACTGCTTGGCACCATTGGCACAAGAGATCTGGTTGACGGTGTACTCGAGGTTATTCTCGTTCTTGAGTTTATCTACAATGGCCTGACGCAAGGCGGGATAGCCTGGCACGGGTGAATAACGTGAGAAGTTGTCGTCGATAGCCTGCTTAGCAGCCTCCTTGATATGGTCAGGAGTATTGAAGTCGGGCTCGCCCACACTAAGGTTGATAACATCGACGCCCTGAGCCTTAAGCTCGGCACTGCGCTGTGACATCGCCAGCGTAGCTGACGGCGACAGACGGTTGATAAGATTGCTTAATGCGTTCATAGTAATTTCATTTATTGTCAACGGTCAACAGAGTTTTTATCGTTTTAGTACTTGTTCTTTAATTCTTGAAGTGCAAGGCGTGTCCCATACGCTCTTTCTTGGTACGGAGGTAGCGCTCGTTGTATTTGTTAGGGGTAATCTCGATAGGCACATTCTCGGTAATCTCAAGGCCGTAGGCTTCGAGCCCGATGCGCTTCACAGGATTGTTGGTGAGCAGACGCATCTTGTGCACACCGAGCGAGCGGAGTATCTGAGCACCCACGCCATAGTCGCGTTCATCGGCATCGAATCCGAGGTGGATATTGGCATCTACTGTATCGAGCCCCTCTTCTTGCAACTTGTAGGCCTTGATCTTGTTCATCAGACCGATACCACGACCCTCTTGCATCATGTATACCACAACACCCTTGCCAGCAGCATCGATCTCCTCCATAGCCTTGTGCAACTGGTCGCCACAATCGCAACGACATGAGCCAAAGATATCGCCTGTCATACATGAGGAGTGCATGCGTACAAGGATGGCCTCATCTTCGCTCCACTCACCCTTGATGAGTGCTACATGCTCGGCACCATTGGAGAGCTGACGGAAAGGGATGAGACGGAAGTGCCCGTGGGCAGTAGGCATATCAACCTCTTCGCCACGCTCAATCATCGATTCGGTCTCGAGGCGGTAGGCAATAAGGTCGTGAATGGTGATGATGGGGATATTCATCTCACGCGAGATCTCCATCAGCTGAGGCATACGAGCCATGGTGCCATCCTCATTCATGATTTCGATGAGGGCAGCAGCAGGCTGCAAGCCAGCCAAGCGAGCGAGGTCGATAGCGGCTTCGGTATGTCCGGCACGGCGCAACACACCCTTGTCCTGTGCATAGAGCGGATTGATATGCCCTGGGCGACCAAAGTCCTCAGCCTTGCGTGTGGGGTCGGCCAAGGCACGTATGGTAGCAGCGCGATCGGCAGCCGACACACCCGTGGTGCAGCCCTCGATGAGGTCTACAGTCACGGTGAAGGGTGTTCCCAAAATGCTGGTATTGTTGTTTACTTGCGGAGCGAGGTTGAGTTCATCGCAACGCGACAAGGTGATGGGTGCACACAGCACACCACGACCATAGCGGAGCATGAAGTTGACAATCTCGGGGGTTATCTTCTCGGCAGCCACGATGAAGTCGCCCTCGTTCTCGCGGTCTTCATCATCGACCACAATCACGATACGGCCTTGACGAAACTCCTCCACCGCTTGCTGGATGGAGCTCAGCTGCCATGCTTGTTCATTTGAGAATTCTTTCATTGATGATATATTGTATTTCTTTGTTTGTCTTAACGATTCGTTTCAAGTCACCTTTCAATCTATAACGGAAGAAGACGGCTCGCACATAGAGCAACAGCCCTATAGGGAGCACCACACCAGCAGTCACATTCATCCATCTACGCGGGAAGGGAGCGATATGTGCATTCACCGAAATCACCGGATAAGTATTGATCTTGTTGATAATCTCATGCTGACGGCTGTTGCCCAACTGCTCCACAACACGACTGAGCCGCACATTAGCCTCGAGCAGCGCTCTATCGCGGTTGTTCTTGGCCGTGAACAGGCTAACATAGCCAGGAAGCAGCCTTGACAAACGAGTACGGTTGTAGTCCTTGCAGGCAGCCGATAGTGCGGCGATATCGGCATTCACCGCACAATAGTCAGGGTCATCGATAATTACCTCTTTCATCGCATTGGTACGCTTGGTACGCAAGGCCAACAACCAGCAGAAAGCACTCTTATAATGATCGACATTGAATACACCAGAATCCCTGTTCGCCTGATAGGTAAGGAATATGCCTAAAGGAGCCAACACAGAGGTGCTCATCCACGCTCCCCACCAAACGGGTATGGCATCGGCCTTGGCCAGCTTCGTGCCCGAGGAGTCCAAGATATAGTATACGATAAAGGTGAAAACCGATACTACGACAGGAGCTCCCAAGCCACCCTTACGAATGATAGCACCCAATGGGGCACCGATGAGGAAGAAAACAATGCATGAGAGAGACATCGAGAACTTCTTGAATCTCTCCAGCTTATGGAGGCGTATATTCCTATCGGCATTAAACACCACGCGATTCTTCAGAGCGGTTTCATTCTTCAAGTTGTTGATACGGGACTCTTCATTCTTGAGCCACTTTTGACGCTGTGCACGTGTAGAAGAGCGAAAGAGACTGTCTACATTGATGCGCGTAGCCCGCTGTTCCTCAACATATTGATTCAGCTTGACAGTGTCGGACTTGGTAAGCCTATACGATGAATAGGTGTTATTGGAGAGCTGATTATAGTAGACACGCCCTATACTATCCTGCACAGTTGTCAACGAATCAATATCGTGTGTCAATTGCGTCAGGTTCTTGTTCATCGCATTGCCACTCAGGAAACTGCCATCCATGAGGTCAAAATCGTTGTTAAACTCAATCAACATGGTCTTCTCGACAAACTGCTCACGACGATAGGGTATATTCCTTGAATTAATCTGTCCGTCCTTGAGGTTCTCGAATTGCTCGCCGTGATAGAGGACAAACATCAGATGCTCCTTATCGGCTGTGGTCACGAGTCGTCCGCTATCGGCTTTTAAGATGGTGGCATTCTCGAATCCATTGGTCATGTTATAAATGACCACCCCATAGAGCATACCCGTATTATTGTCCTTGCGCTTGACATAAAGGTTATAGTCTTCTATGCCATCATAAAAGGCACCTTCGGGGATTTCCAGTTCGGGCGACTTCTGCTTCATCGATATCAGCAAGGTCTGCATCTGCAAGTTGGCATGCGGGACCGTCACATTCTGAAAATAGAAAGACACGACACACAATCCGACACAAAGCGCAAGAAGGGGACTCATCACCCTAAACAAAGGAATGCCTGCGGCCTTCATCGCCGTCAGCTCTACACGCTCTCCGAAATTACCAAAGGTAATCAAGGAGGCCAGCAATATGGCCAAAGGCAAAGATTGGGGCACAAGAGACAATGCCGAATAGTAAAAGAATTTAGCCAGCACATCCATCGGGATACCCTTGCCCACCAGTTCATCGATATACAGCCAAAGCATCTGCATGATAAAGATGAACAGACAGATAAAGAACGTTCCGACAAATAAGAAAGCGAAACTTCTCAGTACAAATATGTCGAGTTTCTTAATGCGCACAACCGTGTTGCCAAAATCACGTACAAAGTTAGTGCAAGGCAAGTGAAATATCAAATTTATTTGAATAATTCCTAAGCACCGCCCAACTTCTATCTGCGAGCAAGGACAAGATGGGGAACAATTGCGGCAGGAATCTCACGACCCTACATCGCCTACAACCCAGCCACCCGGCGAAGCTCCTCCAACTGGCTCTCCCACATCTGCACGAGCTCCTCCTCCTCTTCATTGCGAGCTATCTCTGTAATCTCAAGCACATGTGCCTTGGTCAACTCGCTCACGTTGATGCGAAGTTCAAAGTAAGTCTTCGGAGCCTCATCGAGCCAATGAAAACGGATATAAACCCCTTCACGACAGCCCAACAGCTCGGCCTCACGCGTCTCGTCCTTACCCCACAAGAAAGTATACACTCCGTCTTTCTCTGTAATCCTATCGGCCATCCATGCCTCCAGCCCGCCTATCGTACCTATAAAGTTCCATACGATATTCCGGGTATTCCCTTGTAGCGGATATTGCAAATGTATTTTATTCATAGTAAAAGCTTTTGATTGCGAATATACAAAAAAGGAGGGAACGAACAAACTTTATCCCTATTTTTTTATCCAGTCTCATTGTTTTGAAAAAAGTTGTAAAAAAATGCAGATTTTATTTGGTAGACAAAAAAAAACTCTGTACCTTTGCACCCGCATTCGAAAGGATGGCGGGATAGCTCAGCTGGTTAGAGCGCATGATTCATAATCATGAGGTCCCCGGTTCAATCCCGGGTCCCGCTACTCAGAAAATCAAGCACTTACGAACATCCGTGAGTGCTTTTTTCTTTTCAATAAGCCTCAGACACACCGGTTTTCTAAGGGTTAGTTAGCAGATATGTTAGCAAAAACATGACGACAACCACCTCTATATGAGCTGTTTTGTCTTTCTTATCATCAAAACGAAAGACAGTGCTTATCCAATCACGTCCTGCCCCTTATCCTCCAATAAAGGTTTATTGAACATTTTCACCCCAACGAGTATTGTATAGTACAGATAAGAACAAGCCACATCAATCAAACGCCAGTACGTGACATGCACAAGATTCCCAGATTTCTCATCGCCAATTCGTTTGGAACGCTTATCGACACCCTTGTGCTATGGATGCTCTCACGCTTCGTGTTCCACGGTTACTTAGGACAATATCTGGCATCGCCACTCATCTCGTTTGAATGTGCCGTCTTCTCGAACTACCTTTGCTCGTGGCATTTCATATGGCGCGATAGAGTAAAGAGATACATCAAACCCCGTTTTTGGCACAAATACATCTACTACAATCTTTCTGCTACGGGAGCTTTTCTCGTCAAGATGGGATTCTTACTGCTCTTTGAGCGCATCTTCGGATGGAACGTGGTAGTGTGCAACCTTGCAGCCCTATGCATATCGGGAACATTGAATTTCGTGATGGGCGAATGCGTGATATTCAGGAAACGCCCGACGACATAGCCAGGACACCACATACCGGCAAAAAAGATGAAGGAGGGTCGTTGACCCTCCTTCACAATACATTATCCTGAACTGACTTAGAAGCAGAACTTCACACCCAGACCAAAGTTGTAGAAATTTGAGTACCCGAAGCCTCCAAGGATATTGAATGTAGGACGATAGTCTACAGAGAGAGCGATAGGAGCACCGGGAATCTGATATTCCAAGCCAAGAACGCCCTCTGCACCAAGATGCAGGTTTGCCGCATTCTCGAAAGTATATAGACCTACGTATCCACCCACACCATAGTAGAGATGGAATCCATCAGCAATGATGGGCTGTTGCCACTGATATGTAGCATCAACATTTATAGTATTAGTACTGAGTGAGAGACCTGCCTCAACAGCATTCTCACCAAGGTTATGCTTTGCTGTCAAGCCACTGAGTGCGCCACCACGTACGCCAATAGCCCAGTTATACTCCTGAGCACTTACTGTCAAAGCTGCAACCAAAAGGGTTGCCATCATCAAAAACTTTTTCATAATCATTTGTTGTTAAAAGTTAATACGAGGACAAAGATAGTATTTTATTTTTAATCTACACTATCAAGAGCCTCCGTTTTTCTCTCATTTCACTCAAACTCAGACATCACCTCGCACAACTTCTCTCGTATGCGGTCGTTGCAGAGGTTGCCTATACTACCTTCGTGCGTGTGGTGCACCTCACGCGTGGGAGTATAGGTATGTTTTTGCACCTGCATGCCCACCTGACGATAGGCCTCACGGAAGGGAATACCTGAGAGGGCAAGACGATTGACATCCTCTACGGTGAAGAGATAGTCATACTTGGGGTCGTCCAGGATATCGCGGTTGATGCGGATATGCTGCAACATCATGTCGCACATGGTAAGGCACGACTTAATCTCCTCAATAGCGGGAAACATCACATCCTTGAGCAACTGGAAGTCGCGCTGGTAGCCCACGGGCAGATTGGTAGTCATCAAGGCCACCTCGCCAGCTACGCTCTGCAGACGGTTGCACTTGGCACGCATAATCTCAAACACATCGGGATTCTTCTTATGCGGCATGATGCTGCTACCTGTGGTATACTCGTCGGGGAAGCTGATGAACCCGAAGTTCTGGTTGATAAAGAGACACACATCCATAGCAAAGCGGCCGAGTGTGGAGGCCACGGCACCAATGGCATAGGCTGTGGCACGTTCGGTCTTACCGCGGCTCATCTGTGCAGCTACCACATTGTAGTGCATGGTCTCAAAATGGAGCAGCTCGGTGGTCATCGTGCGGTTCAGGGGGAACGATGAGCCATAGCCAGCTGCCGAGCCCAGAGGATTCTGATTGGCTATCTTATAGGCTGCAGCCACGAGACGGAGGTCATCGACGAGCGTCTCGGCATAGGCCCCGAACCACAAGCCAAATGATGAGGGCATGGCTATCTGCAGGTGGGTATAGCCAGGCATGAGCACCTCCTTGTATTGTTCGCTCAACGCCTGCAGGCGGTCAAAGAGGTGCCCCACCTCATCGGCGATCTGCTTGATTTCGTCGCGGAAGTAGAGCTTGAGGTCCACCAACACCTGATCGTTGCGCGAGCGTCCCGAGTGTATCTTCTTACCCATATCGCCAAGGCGCTGGGTGAGCAACAGCTCCACTTGTGAGTGTACGTCCTCGATGCCCTCCTCGATGACAAACTTGCCATCAAGAATCTCTGCACGAATCTCCTCCAATGCTGCGAGCAACACAGGCAGCTCCTCCTTTCCGATGAGTCCGATGCTCTCAAGCATGCGGATATGAGCCATCGACCCCTCTACATCGTAACGTGCCAAACGTAGGTCGAGCTCACGGTCCTGACCTACGGTGAAATTCTCTATCATCTTATCGGGCTCGAAGCCCTTGTCCCAAAGTTTCATATTGCTTTTTATCTTTTATCTATAGAAAATGTGAAGTGTACCGCACGCATGCGGTACACTTTGCTACTAACACGTTGACATCAGTGCTTATCCTTCGGTATTGAAATACTTTTCGCAACCACGGAGCACGTTACGCACCTCAGAGAGCAACTCGTGTGACTCCTGGATGAGGTTAAGGTATACGAAGGCTACCTTAATCTTATCAGCATCTTCCTGCTGCAAGCGGTGAGTCTGCACGCGACGGAGGTTAGAGATTTCCTTCTTCAACCACTTACCCTCGGCAGAAATCTTCTCAGCCTCACTGAAATCGCCCGTACGGATGATCTCACTGATACCCTGGAACACCTGAATGAGGCGTGTGCGGTAAGGAGCGAACTCCTCCAGGTACTGTGCGGGCAACGGACGGAAGTTATTGTCGGTATGCTCCTTCATGGGGTTGGTGATACGGGTCAGCGTATTGAGGATCTGCTGTGCATTGTTACTGCTCAGATAGTACCAAGTGTTCTTCTCGATAGCCAGTCCCTTGTCGATACGGCGGAAACCGAGTGTCTCATGGCGACGCATCTTCTTGAGCCATGCCTTCTCTTCGACAATCTTGTCAAGAGCTGTACGCAACTTACGTACATCCTCCTTGGCAAAGGCGTTGATAACGTAGTCGTAGGTCTTGGCTGCATAGTCGAGCGAGTGGCACAGTGTATCTGCACTGTGGCTGCTGAGCGCAGTCCATACCTCCTGAGCGTTCTCTGAGTTGAGCACGATATCCATCTTCTCATCGCGCACATCCTCGCTCTTCTTATTCTTATAAGAGATATGACTGCGGATGAGTAGGAAGAGAGCGAGACCTGCCATGACAACCATAGCCACAGGACCGCCAAAGTACATGATAGAGGCTACGATACCGGCAAGGATGAAGGCTGCACCTGCGGTGAGGAACCAGCCACCGATAACAGAAATAACACCTGTAATACGGAAAACAGCGCTCTCACGTCCCCAAGCATGGTCGGCCAAAGACGAACCCATACCCACCATGAAGGTCACATAGGTGGTAGAAAGAGGAAGCTTGAGTGAGGTACCGAGAGCGATGAGCAAGCCTGCGAGCACGAGGTTGACAGAAGCACGCACAAGGTCGAAAGCTGCACCCTCATCCAAGGTTGCATGCTCTTGGTCAAAGCGTTTGGCCACCCAGCGCTTCACGCTCTTGGGACTAATCTTCTGGATACTGGTAATAAAGCTCATACCGGCACGAACCAGCTTGCGGGCCATGCTTGACGAACCGAACATCTCGTCGCCCTCGTCCTGACGAGAGAGGTTGATAGAGGTCTTCAACACCTCGTGAGCCTTCTTTGAAGTACAGAGAGCAAATACCATGATGGCACCAGCACCGATAAGAAACCATATAGAGGTTTGTGCAGGCTCATTGAGGAAGCCCATCATATACTCATCGGCAGAGATACCTGCAGGCACGGCTTCGCGAGCAAAATGGAGCACACTATCGAGCGCAGCCATGGTAACACCGATGAAGTTCACCAAGTCGTTACCTGCAAAGGCCATAGCCAAGGCGAAGGTACCGATCATGATGATTACCTTAAATATATTGACCTTCAAGGCATGCAAGAGCTGCATGAGCACGGTACTCACCACGAAGATGATGCCGAGCAGCATGAGGGTGTTCTCGTTGAGGTAGGCCTTGATCTCGGGGGTCATGAAGGCAGCGTTCTTCATACCCTTGAAGAGCATAAAGTAGAGGATAGAGGTCACTGCCACACCACCGAAGATACCGATCTTTGAGGTAAGTCCTTTCTTATAATTATAAGTAAAGATAAGGCGCGCTATCCACTGTACGATGATACCGAAGAAGAAGGCTATCGCTACGGAGAGGAAGATACCGGCTATCACCTCCAGTGCCTTGCCCGTATTGAGCAGGTCGCCTAAGGTGCTGACACCCTCTAACGCCTCGTCCGAACCGATCTTGATGAGCGAGATGGCAAATGAGGCTCCCAACAACTCGAACACCATAGATACGGTGGTTGAGGTGGGCATACCGAGTGAGTTGAAGATATCGAGCAGCACCACGTCGGTAACCGTCACGGCGAGGAACACGCACATCAACTGCCGGAAATAAAAATGCTCGGGCTGGAACATGCCATGCCGAGCAATATCCATCATACCACTACTGGTTGATGCTCCGATAAAGATACCGATTGCTGCCACAATCAAGATTGTCTTGAGCGATGCCGCCTTGGCACCTACCGCCGAGTTCAGAAAGTTTACGGCGTCGTTACTCACACCGACATTCAAGTCGATGACCGCGAATACGAACAGGACGCAGATAATCGCGAAATAGAAGATTTCCATAAATAACTTTGTAAAGATTATTGTGCAAAGATAGTGAAATATCTTTACTATCCTAATAATTCCGATTACAAATTCTTTGTTTTATCATTCGCACACAATGCCCACACTTACCCACCGGCTTGCCAGCGCACGGGCATCGGCCAATGCTGTAGCCTCATCAACCTCATACTGCTGTATCAGCAGCTCGGCCAGCGTTTGAGGCGTAAACTCCTTGCCCTCGACCTCGCGCCACAGCCATGCAGCACTCTCATTGAGGCTGATGACTTTACTGAAGTCTATGTTCTCCACTCCTGTACCGATAATGATATGTTCACCACACATCTCTCGCAATTCGAATCCTTTGTTGATTTTCATAATGTCACTTATTTAGAATCTATTCTTAATATTATCTTTCAGAGTCTCATGGGTCCATCTGCTATCTACCTCCAGCACCGTGGTAGACGACGATGTATGGCCAGCAATACGCGCCTGACGAAGGTATTGCTCGGCCACAAGGCCGAATAGCAGCGCCATGCCCTACCCTCGGGCGAATAGCAACGTCCCTTGCGGATAAGCTGCTTGGTGGCGGCCGCTACATCGGCCATACCGCACTGTTCGGTACCATGCACGTTGCCATCTCCCTTGAGCGTCACCCTATCTCCCACGATGCTGATGATGCGATGATACACATACTTGCCCGGTGCTATCTCGGCCAGCACGGCATCGCCCACCTTGACATCTGCAGGTCGCGTGAGAACAATCTTGTCGCGCCTGTCTTCCAGGAAGGGGCGCATGCTCACGCCACGTACCCGGAGCGTCACATCATGTCCGTCGGCAATCAGTGTGCGCACCTCCTTGAGGAAAATCTCGTTAGGCAGCTCCACCATACCCGTATGCATTGCCTCCCTCTTCATCGCTGCGTCACTTTTGCATGACACACTTCAGCGGCCTCCTGATCGGGACGGCAGCCCAGAGTATAGAGGGGCACCTGCTCTATCAGCTTACCCACACTGTCGCACACGCCTCTATAGACACGCTCATCCCACTTCATGGTCGACATCGAGGGAAGCAGCACGGCAAATGCCTGCAAAGGGAGCTCCCGCCCGATGCGGTTCTCGGGCTTCTGCTTGATTTGCACGAACGCACCTATCGGCGCACTGTCGTTCTTGTAGCAAGGTGTCTTGCCGCTCCAGGGCGACCCGTACACCCTCGCGCCACCCTCTCTGACTTTCACCACGGGGTTGTCATCGTTGAGCAGCTCGCTACCGGCAATATGCTTGAGCCACAGTCCGCTATGCGTGCTCTTGCCCGTACCGCTCTTGCCCAAGAAAAGATACCCCCTGCCCTCATTCTTGATGACGGAGGCATGCACCAGCAACGTATATCTGTCGGCCGCGGCAAAGGCATACATCAGCATCAGCGCATTGTTCACAGCAAAGGTGCGCCATGCATCCTCGCCTCGCGTGGCGATAATGCCCTCACGAAAGTCGGCCGTTGCCTGCAGCAACCCGCAATATTTGCCTCCGGGCGGACTGATGAGCATCTGATACGTGCCGTCGGCCAAACGATAGACGCCAAAGTCGGCCGCTCCGCAGTCAAACTCACCTATCAGCGCACCCTTCTCCGAGGGATAGAACCCATCGTCCATCGTCAGCGTGAAGAGCTGCTCTCTGCCCTCATCGGCCGCTACGGCAAAGGGCTCATACGAAGGCAGAGCAATCCCAGCATCATTGTCGGGGAGATTCACGGTAAAGGCATGTCCTGCCACGATAAAATGTCTGATATCCATAATCTGATTTTTCGTTAACGTCATTACAGGCAAGAGACGAGCGAAGATAGCTTCATGCTGTTCGAGCCCTTTATCAATATATAATAATTCTCGGGCATGCCCGTCTGCAGTGCCGCCTTCACCTCATCCACGTCGGCAAACGTGCGCTGCACATGCACGGTATGGGCAAAGGCTTCGCCCACAAGCCATACCTCATCGAAGCTACAAGCATCGAGCATATCGACCACCTCTTGATGTGCCTTGGCCGTGGCATCCCCCAATTCCTTCATATCGCCCAGGATGACCATCTTGCGCGGCACCTCCATACGGGCGAAATTGTCCAGCGCCGCACGCATGCTTGTAGGGTTGGCGTTATAGGCATCCACCACGAGCATATTGTGTGCCGTCGGGGTCAGCTGCGAGCGGTTGTTCTGCGGAGTATATGCGGCAAGGGCATCCGTCACCTCCCTCTCGGGTATGCCGAAGTAGCATCCCACGGTGGCAGCACACAGCGCATTGTCGATGTTATAGCTGCCGATGAGCTGCGTAGCCACGGCATGCCATTCGCCCTCGCCACGCCTCCACCAGAACCGCAGGTAAGGGTCACAGGCTACCACCTCGCCACGTATGTCGGCATCGCACACCTGTCCGTAGCACACCCTTTCCAGACCCTCGGCAATGCCCCTCAAGTGTGCATTATCGGCATTCAGGAACACCGTCCGCTTGGCTGTAGTGCGCAGATAGTCATACAATTCGCCCTTGGTGCGTATCACTCCCTCCAGCGAGCCGAAGCCCTGCAGGTGGGCCATACCCACGTTGGTGATGAGGCCATAGTCAGGCTCGGCAATCTCTACCAGCTCCTTGATGTCGCCGGGATGGTTGGCCCCCATCTCCACGACCGCTATCTCGTGCTCGCGAGTGAGGCCGAGCAGCGTCAGCGGCACCCCGATATGGTTGTTCAGGTTGCCCTGCGTGTAGAGCACCCTGTAGCGCTTGCCCAGCACAGCAGCCACCAGCTCCTTCGTTGTCGTCTTTCCATTCGTACCCGTGATGCCTATGACAGTAGTCCCCATCACACGGCGATGATACTGCGCCAGCAGCTGCAACGTGCGCAGCGCATCCTCTACAAGGATTATGCGCTTGTCGGTCGGCGATGCACAGTCGGCATCGTCCACCACCGCATAGCTACACCCTTGCGCAAGAGCAGCCTCAGCATAGCTGTTCCCATCGAAGTTCTCGCCCTTCAGCGCCACGAACATCATCCCCGCTTCACACCGTCGGGTGTCCGTGGTGATACCCTTGCTCTGCTTATACAGTTGGTATATCTCTTCAATCATCATGATTCATTTCTGTTTTGACATTACAACACCATTCCTAAACTCTTTAGGAAGTCGATATATATCCTGATTCCCTCCACGATCTCGCTCTCGAGCACATACTCGTCGGCTCCGTGTGAGCGGGCCGATTGGCCTACGCCCATCTTCAGCGAGGGTATGCCGTGCATGAGCGCCATGTCCGATGTGGTAGGCGACACGAAGGTCTCCCGCCCGATGGCTGTGGCCGCCTTCACTAAGGGGTGCTCGGCATAGATGGCCGAGGCATGTACGCGTGTGCTGCGCTCCTTAGCGTCGGCCTCCAAAATATCTTGTACAATCTTCACTGTTTCCTCATTGGTGTAGGCATCGGTGGTGCGTATATCGATGACAAACTTGCACTCGTCGGGCACCACATTGTGCTGCGTGCCGGCACTGATCTGTGTTACTGTCATCTTGATATCGCCCAGGAGCGGTGAGCAGCGTTCAAACTTGAAGTCACGTATGCGCTCGATGTCCTCCATGGCCTTGTACAGCGCATTCACTCCCTCGTTGCGTGCGGCATGTCCGCGCACGCCGTGCGCCGTGCAGTCCATCACCACCAGTCCGCGCTCGCCCACAGCCGCTTGCATGCCCGTAGGCTCGCCCACGAGCGCCATGTCGATATGCCCCAGTACGGGCAATAGGGCACGCATGCCGTGCTCGCCCATCACCTCCTCCTCGGCACTGATGGCCAGTAGCATGTTGTAGGGGAGAGGTTCCATCTCGAGGTAGCGGTATGCTGCGATGAGGCTCACTACCGAGGCTCCGGCATCATTGCTGCCGAGGCCATAGATGCGTCCCTCCTCATGGGTGGGTGCGTAGGGGTCGCGCGTATACGATGCCGAGGGGCGCACCGTGTCGTGGTGCGAGTTCATCAGCAGTGTGGGGCGTGTGTCGTCCCACAGCGGTGTGCGCACAAATACATTATTATGTATACGCTCCACCTTGCCCCTGACGCGTGCCTTGAGGAACGCCTCTATGATGTCTGCCGTGGCCGCCTCGTCGCGCGAGGCCGATGGCGTAGCTATCAGTTGGTCGAGCAGAACGATAGACTCTTGGGTGAGTTGCTGTATCATTTCCTTTATGCCTGATGTAAGAGTCGCAAAGGTAATAAATTATATTTTTTGTCACAAAATATCTTTGCCCCTTATGCGGATTTTGATAAAGTTTAGCTACTTTTGCAAGGCTAAAGGCCGATGCCTTGGCAGAAAGTTAACGAAACATATTTAATAATAATTGATTGAACAAATAGGAAAGTAAACAACATATTAGAGTATAGACATATAAAGAACTTGAGCTTTATGCTTTGATTCTCTCAGCAGAAAACCGCCAATTTGAAGTCACGAGAATAAGCAATAGAGTTCACGTCCTGCATGGGCGTGGATTATTTGTGCTTATCTGTGACAATGGTTACTTGGCGGTACCTCGGCTGAAGATAAGTCTTTAGCAAATAATTCCGCCCTTTATGATACACATTGGCCAACTCATCAAGACAG
>JAZRMG010000104.1:0-34475 GCA_045647345.1 Bacteroidaceae bacterium
GTCACCCGCATCAGGTAAAATCCTCTCGGGAGGTGTCGATGCCAACGCCCTACACAAGCCCAAGCGCTTCTTCGGTGCTGCACGTAACATCGAGAACGGAGGTTCGCTCACCATCATCGCTACAGCCCTCACCGAGACAGGTTCAAAGATGGACGAGGTCATCTTCGAAGAGTTCAAGGGTACAGGTAACATGGAGCTCCAGCTCGACCGCAACCTGGCCAACAAGCGTATCTTCCCTGCCGTCAATATCGTAGCATCAAGTACCCGCCGCGACGACCTGTTGCACGACAAGCAAACCCTCGACCGCATGTGGATCCTGCGCAAGTTCCTCTCCGACATGAACCCCATCGAAGCCATGGACTTCACCAAGGGCCGTCTGGAGAACACCAAAAACAACGAGGAGTTCCTCTTGAGCATGAATTCATAAAAGAGACATTCTATAGCCAACAATCGCAACAAGTTACTTGTTGCGATTGTTGTATTAATGCTGCATATTTGCAATCTGTCAACAAACGAGCTACAATTACTACAGACGTGAATCTAACGGCAAGTATTTACGTTAGCCATCACTCTGTTACATTTATGAATACCGATTGTTTCATTTGCAATTTCTAGGACTTCTGAGGCTTTAAATATAAACATCGTTGGAATGCACTATGTAAAAAGACACAGTACAATCCAACTATAACCAAATTGGGATATTTACGACTCTTAAATACAAAAATCAGTTTGACCTTACACGTCCTAAGCCATTACATTTGGCACATGTTTGAGTTTGCCAGCCATAGTACTGATTCCAAACATTAACTTGGCCTGTACCCTTGCAGGTATTGCATTTTACAGTTGTCACTCTTGCTTTGGGCTTCACTTTGGGAGTTGAATGAGTATAATTCGATTTGGGCTTTGTTTTACTTGCAGATTTTGCACTTTTTTTCACCAATTCTTTTACTACTTTTCCGGCCTTTGCGGCTGTCTGAGCATTAATGTCTGCATTATGTGCAAATAAGATAAAGCAGACTAACATTGCCATTCGTAAGACTTTCATAACTTATACAATTTATTTATTTGTTTTATTGATTCAATGTAACTATAGTACTTATCGCTATCGTAAATATCCAATTCTTGTAATAGAGTTGAGGATATAATCATAGTGCAATTATCAGTCTCTTCTGCTTGATATGCAAATAGCTCACAACAATACATTGCACATTCTTTAATTCTATTAGCATTCTTTATAATAATAACATCCTCTGTAATATCCTTATCTTTATAAGAAATAGAAAAATCTGGAATTTCTTGCTCTAAGCTTCTGCATATTCTTACTAAATGTTGTTTGGCAGAATCTTTAGATGCTTCAAATTGCCAAAATGCTTTGAGACATACATTGATAATAGCTTCGTTTTCACGATTGTATTGCAAATAATCCTCAAGACAATTAGAGACAGAAGTTTCTTTTATTGATGTTTCAATAGCTTCTGTTTCCTCTTTAACTGATTTAAAACCAACGAGGAATTGTTCTTTAGAAAAAGAATCCACTCCACTCATTGCGCCTTCTGAAAGAGTGGTAAGAACAGCTTTTCGTATTTCTCTTCCACTAAATCCTTCTGAGATAGTTGCCAATTCTTCTAAATCAGAATCAGTAAGTTCAGGAAACATAGGAAGACGAGATGGAATCATAATACTGATAAGTCGCTTTCTAGCTTCTGAATCGGGCTTTTCAAATTCGACAAATGACAAAATCCTTGATTTGAAAGCTTTATCAAAATCAGAGACTAAATTTGTTGCAAATATAATGATACCATTGTAATCCTCTAATAGTTGGAACATCTCATTTGACATTCTGTTATAATGTTTGTCCGAACCCGTTTCTGCATTGTTCACTCGTTTGCTTAAAAAAGAATCAGCCTCATCAAAGAATAATATCGCATCTTGTTCTTCTGCATCTTTGAATATTCTTTGTAGGTTCTTTGGGCCTTCACCAACCCATTTTGATTCTATTGAGGCATAACTTGCAACTAATATTTTCTTCTTTAGTTCTGAAGCCAAAGCATGTGCACACATAGTTTTTCCAGTTCCTGGGGAGCCGTAAAAACATAGGATTGTTTTGGTATGTGGATCTATCTCCGAGAATCCCCATTCCTCAAATATCTTCTTTCTATTTCGAATTAAAGCTATGGCACGTTCTATTTGTTGCTTTGTTCCGCCCGACATTATGACTTTGTTCAGTCGGAACTTCGGTTCTATCGCTACAAACGATTTTACATCTTCTTCATCGTCTTGTTTATGCTCCGTAATGTTGTTATGTTTTGTATCATCGCTTAATCCTTTTTTGGAGCAAAAGACTATGAGGAGATTTTCAATTTGTGCTTCAAGTTCAAGATGCAAGCAACGTAACAAGAAGTTTCTTATATGATTATTGGACAATTGGATGTCTTTACTACCTATGGCCCATAGTATTTTGTTATTCAACTCTTGTGCCGTAGGATAATCACTCCTTTTCACATTAACAGCAAGTCTGACACAATCACAATTCTGTGAATTACTTAAAACATCTGATTCCTTAATGTTATTAGCAATCTGTTCCACAATATTGGCAAGAAGTTGCTTGTCAATATTATTTCCAGCAATAATTTCAATATTGTCGTACATACTATAATCTTATCTTATCACCTTTTTTGATTCCTGAGGCGGACTTTGCTCTCATCTTCACAGTTCCCACTTGCTGATTATTTGCATTTAATGCGGCTAAATCCACTTCAACATAGCCATTACTCTGAATGAAATCCGTTATTACAGCACTAGTTACTCCTTTGTTTTTAAGTTCATTCCTGTTTTTAAGTTCATTCCTAATGGCACTTTCTGTAAGACTAGCCACAGTTATAGCACCCGCTATCAATAATCCGGTACTGATTACTTGACCAATATCAATAGATGACACTAATTCTCCAACAACTTCTGCACCGCTCTCAAACAAATCACCTAAAAAATCTCCGGCGACTTCTAATAACCATTCTAACATGACTAATTCAATTTAATGTTTATACCTGTTTTGTTCCCTAAAGCGACTATTAGTTCTTCATCTAGTTTTGTTCCCAAGAAATAACTTGATGAGATTACATTATTTGAGTCGTCTATTATTGTTACAAAAATAGATGTATCATCTTTATATCCATTAAGAACTCTTTTAAGTCCTATTTCATGCTGTACTTGTTTGCGAACTTCCATCGGCATTACGCTAAGTTTTGACACAAACATATTCGTACCTACACCTTTATTTTGGTTCGCCCACTCTGTTATATCCTTTAATGAGACGATTTTGACTTTACTACGATTATATAAGATATAGGCTGTTCCAGCTATAATCACAGTCCAAGATATACCTTTAATGTAAGGTAATATCATTTTTATTGTTTCCTCTACCATATTATGTTTTTTATTTATGCAGCAATCTTTATCTTCAAAGTAGGCTGCCCCTTAAATTGAGATTCTGCTGCAGAAGAAAGACCTCCATTTGAACGAATCATTTGATTGTCCACAACAACATTACTATTCATTGCTACATTAATAACACTGTTATTCAAGACATTTAGATTCTCTAACGAAACCTCTTTATACTTTCCTGTTGCTTGATTTTGTTTGATAAAATCAGCAAGAGCATCGCCTCGAACAACGTCCACTTCGTTTGCGCCACGATTTAACAAACCTTCCAGTTTACCATTGATCCAAGAAAGAATATCTGAGACCATCTCAATGACAAAGCCTACAGCCCATATCGCTTCAATAGTTAAAGAGTCTATATATTCAATGATTGCTTCGTTTGATGAAGCCACTTTTGCCTTATCCTGTCTATATTTATATAGCATATAGGCTATTCCTACAACAATCACAATCACCAAGGTTCCTATAATATATGAGAAAATCGGTTTAATCGTTTCTTCCATATTATTGGCTATTATTAATGATTAAAATGAATATAGGTTGGCTGTCTCGTTTTTTATGCAGCAATCTTTATTTTCAAGGTAGGCTGCCCCTTAAACTGTGACTTTGCTGCAGAAGAAAGACCTCCATTTGAACGAATCATTTGATCATCCACAACGCCATTACCATTCATAGCTACATTAATAACACTGTTATTCAAGGCATTCAGATCCTCTAACGAAACTTCAGTATATTTCCCTGTTGCTTGATTTTGTTTGATAAAATCAGCAAGAGCATCGCCTCGAACAACGTCCACTTCTTTTGCGCCACGATTTAACAAACCTTCCAGTTTACCATTAATCCAAGAAAGAATATCTGAGACCATGTCAATGACAAAGCCTACAGCCCATATCGCAGCTGCAATTAAAGCTTCTATAGCACATACAATTAAATCAATGATATTACCTATAAAGCGTCCAATTTCTCTTAAAACTCCCATAGCTGTTATAATTTAATAGTTCCTATTGTAAGTCCGTTAAAAAACACATTTATATCTGAATCACATTTTTTGCATATTATTCTTTTCATTGGATAGTCATTACCAATAAGTGTATTACATTCCTTATCTGAAAAGAATATACATAGCATGATATTATCTTCCATATCGGTTTTAAGAATATGCGCACTAACAGCATCCTGAATGGGCAACTTTCTTGTTATCCAATCTTTGATTGAATCAAAGCTTGCTGTTTCGCAGTTCTCGGATTCCAAAGAAATATATTTCCCAGATATGAAAATATCTGCCAATTGCCGTTGGAAAGCATCATCATTCTCATTCTTTTTACTTGGTGCTTTAGCCTTATCATCAACTCTGCTGGGCCTTTTTATATTTCCTAAATTGTTCACCAAAGCGTCTAACTGTTTTCCTAATCGTTCAAACGAATCAAATTCTTTCTTATCCATAAGTATCTTTTTTGAGATAAACTGATTTGTCCTAATGTTAAAAACTGAGAGAGATCCCTCTATTTTCTCTTCTGCAAAAAGGTATCTCTTTGCGATGACACACTGCCCTGAGAGATTCCTATTACATATTACTTTAGCGCTACTATCGAGAAACATCATAACAAAGTATGTTTCTCTAAATGCCATTACAGCATATTCTGCATCATTTTCTATAGCAACGGATTTGTTATTTGAAATCCATTTCAAATAGTCTACATCAGTAAAAGTTTCCTTTTCTACAACTTCCCATTCTATATCTTCAAAACGGGGTGTATCTACTTGTTGTGGATTACTAACCAAAACTGAAATCTTTTTATTTAACGAATTGGCAGCTTCAGGTAAATTCATTGATATCAGGACATCTTTCGCTTGTTCCAAGTAAGGTTTGTCGCTATCAGTTGCATTATCGTATAAAAGTCCCAAACATTCGTCTATATTTGTTGGAATATTAGCTTCATGATTTAAATCCAACTTTTTATTCACCCATAATCCTACTCCTTCTTGAAATATTTGCATAGAATCTTTTGGGGTATAGCTCAAAGATTTTGCGACTCCTAAAAATGTATAAGGCAGTTTATCTTGCAAATAGTTTGTACAAACCATGTTTGTAAGAGTTTTACGATAATGTTGGATGGCAATATCTGGTATTTGAAAAGAACTGCCCGTGTTTTTATTGTATTGATTGATTGCTGCAGGCATATAAGGTTGAGCACCATATTCTATCATATGGTATATATCTGCATACATTCCTGTAATACATGCAATCAAATGATTATACTCACTAGAGAATTCTGTAATGACTTCGGTCTGTATTTCTACTGGAAGTTTATACTGAACCAACAACTTATCTACATATTCTCCATGTCCTTCTGCAATCATTTTCTTTTCTTGCTCCAGCAAATTCACATTATGAATCATTTCTTTAGATTCAACTGGCAGGCCGCAGGCTATCCAAAGTTCTGTCTTTTGCTTTTTAATCCTGCCTATAGCTGATGCAAATGAACCAGTCAGAACATTTTGTGTTTTGGGATTCGTTCCAAATTCTCCCAATCCCCACATGCTGACATTCAAATCCAATGTCTCTCCAAATTCCGATTGTATCGGATTGATGACGAGAGTCGGTTGTCCTTGCATTCCATACCATAATGCATTTATAAAAGCAGCATCCTGAAATCCGTCTTTCCAATCTCCAATTCTACATATACAAGGATGTTGTAATAGCGAGTCATTAACGTATGTCGTTTGTAGGAAATTACTCAAACGGTTTTTCAAATCAGGTTGTATCAAAGAACTAAATGGAGAACGAGGATCAGTTTGTGCTAAAAATATATTAACAGGCGTAGGCTTCCCTTTTACATATTGTGGATGTAGAGAAGGGTGGTCAAATGGAGTTTTTAGAGGCCATACTTTATCATTAAAGTTCCCGATTTGCCACATCTGGAGCTGTCTGTCAAATTGATTTTGTGCTTCTTGAATTCTAAAGTTATGACAATAGGCTTGAATATCTTTTTGATTTTCAAGCTCGATTTCTTTGTTTAGTCTTACAGCCTCCAAATCAAGCGCATGTTTGGCCTCCATTTGCATCAGCATCTCTTTTTGCCGTCCCGGCGCCGATAGTTTATCGGCTATAGGTCGGACAACAAGTTGAGACAACGAATTTACTAGGCCATAGCCTAACATCATAGTAAACGGTTCCATATCAACAAAGAGAAAGGTCTAAACTGTCCCAATTACTGAAATCATCAAAGAATCCCATAGATTCAGGAGAAAACATGGAGATGTCACCGCCTACAAAATCTGCAAAATCATTGAATACACAATCTGGTATATCCGTAGTACAGTTTAGGAATGCCAAATCGTTATAGAATACGTCATAAGGCATTTGACCAATCATGGGAATATTGTTAATCGGCAATTGGAAGCCCGGCAGGTTATTGAATGGGTCAAATATCTCAGGCACAGGGTCGTTGGTCGTCATCATAAAGCAATTAGAGTCTTGCCATGCATCAACGAACTGCTCCATAGAATATTCTTTGAGCAAATCGCCCGTCCCTGGGTCTGTAAGTATCACTTTAATATTATTAGGGTCACTGGTATCTACTCCCGAAACTATCAATGCATGATCAGCTTGAGAATCTTCAAAGAGTTTATCCATAACATTGTCTTCCCACAGTTCTCCAGAGTCAACACCAACAATTACCTTATGCCCGCATGATAATTCATTGACAAGGTTAAAAATATTAGCATTATCGTATTGGGAGACTCCAACACCATGTAATTCTAAAAGTTTACCAACATCTGCAGGAGAAGTACCGTTCCCATTATACCATCCATTCATTATTGCTTCATCGCGCAATTGATTTTCCGAGATGTTGAATCCAAAATCTTGAAGAATGAGTTGTTGGGATTTTATAGCACAAGTGTCGCTATACAATTGTCTCACGTCATCTGACAAGATATTCACGGGAGCATCCCCATGAACTGTTGTTGCAGGAGCATAAAAAGCCATAGTTTTATTATTTAAGTGTTTATAAAAAGTCTATACAATTATCATTAAACATGTTTGAATCTTCATTATAATCAATCAAGTATTTGTCTGAAGGGGAAGAATACTCATCAATGCCATTATCAAATATAGTATTTTCAATATTCACATCACAGTTGTAACCATCATCAACTATTTCTGGCATTATTACACAAGCTGCAAACTCGCCAAATGATGGTTCAAGGCCCAAAGGGAGTATATGATTGTCAATAAAAGGCTCTGCGTTTATTGGAATCTCTGGCAGTATAAAATTATCATAATCTGCTATTTCATAGGCATAATAACCTGAATCCAAATCTTCAGCGATTGCCAATTCATCAACAAAAGCAGAGAAGTCACTATTACTCTCAATTATATGTTCAACATACCTTTCACCACTTGGAGTCAGATTGCCTTCAAGATATGCACCAAGCATTTCCTCGGAAATGGGTAACGGTTTTATATATTTTATCATAACAATCCCTCCTTTCTCAATACTTCTTTACATTGTCTTATAGCCCTTCGCTTCGTGTTATAATAGTTTCCCATTGTGATGCCTAACAATGCTGCTGTTTCTTCATTACTTTTTTCTTCTACAACAAAATAACGTATTAAGCTGCGATAATTCGGATTAGGCATCAGATGTAAAACTATTGCAGCATCCTCTTTGGTAAGTTCGTCTGTATCCATAGTAACCGAATCGACAGGTAATCTATCAGCAAGACTGCCGTTTTCTTCCTGTTCACTGTCGTCGATGCTGACTACATCTATTTTTCTGCGAAATAATTGATGACAATAATTAGCTACAACAATCTTCAACCAACAAGGAAGACTGCATCCAAAACTAAAGGTCGAAAGATAGCACCTTCCTGTTGACTCATTAGGAGTCATCAGGTATAGGTATACATCATTGATGAACTCCACACAACTTTCACAATCAGTATAGTATTTATTATAAAGAGCATTGAACAATGGATAGCATTTCATATAAAGATACAACCGAGTGATTCGGGTGTCTCTATCCAATATTCCTTTCACTACTTCTTGGTCTGTCAGTGATTGGATGTATGTTCTGTTTTCGTCAGTCATACAGTGTTATTTATGCAACTGCTGTTAATCACAGCAACACATCTATCTCGCAGACTCCCAAGTACGAGCAGCTAACATTTTAAAAAGAAAAAACGTGGGAATCTGTACCTGTCACTCGTCCCACTGTTTGAGGCCTTCGCATTGCCCATCCGTCGAAACGAGCAACGCAGAAGCCCACGCTGATATGTAAAATATAGCCAACAAGGACACAAAGACACTGAAAGCCTTCGAGGAATCCTCGCAGTCGATATGCTATACTGTATATACATATCCCGCAGACATCTACCGTTGCCTTGTCTTTGACGGATAATTGAAAGTTGCGAAGTTCCAAACAGTCAAGCACAAAGCGCTAAGTAAACGCCTTTTCTTATGTCAAAGAAATCCCACCCGACCTCCTCACCTTGCAGTAAGGCTCAGCGTGGGGTTCTTGGTTGCAAATGTAAACAAAAATTCACAATTAACAATTGATAGTTGACAATTATTCGTAAATAATGTTGTAAAACATGTTTTACGTATACGATGACGTTAACGATAACGCCGACAAAGCAGCAGAGCTGCGGTTAAAAGTTGAGGTTTGAGGGATTAGAGTAGACAACTATCTGAAATCATCGATACTACATATTTGAACGGTGGATGTTCTCATCCGCTGTACCCGAGTATAGAAATTTACTCTATCACGTAGAAGCCGATTCCTTGTTTTTTTTACATCAGGAGATGCTGATGCTCATAGCCAACGGATGACACATCCACTGGAACGCAAAATCTTTAATTGCCAAAGATTTACAGTTCCATAATTAATTAGAGAAAAGATAAACTCCCGCCTTGGAAGACGAGAGTTGTAATATTTTCATGTCACACATTAAGCCCTATACTTTTGACATTTTTTCAGGAGTTTACGACAGTTATATCTTCCAGACAGGTACAACTTCTATGGTGATGTCACCATAATGCAGCGTGTCGGTCTGATTGTATGTTATGATTTTGCATTTCTCGCAATTGGTGGCCTCTACTGCTGCAAGCAAACCATCGACTTCGCGTTTGATGTTCTCCGCATTGAGTTCCCAACACACTTGTATCAGCTCTGAGATGTTATCACCGCGCTGCACTACAAAATCACATTCATTGTTTTCAGAAAAATAGAATACGCGGCTATCCACTTCGAGCGTGCGCTCTATCATGAGATAGACAATATTCTCCAACGCTTTACCCTCATCTTCACTCTGCGACAGCAACACAGCATTGCATAACCCGATATCCGCGACATAATACTTGGCGGGCATGGTACGCTCCTTTACCAACGAACGTGTATACTTGGGGACCCGATGGAATAGAAATATGTTACATGCATAGTCGAGCCACAGATACAAAGAGTCTTTTGACACCTTCAGTCCTTGAGATTTCAGCTCGTTATATATATTATTGACGCTTGTCGGTTTGGTCAGGTTATTCATCACCCGCTTCAAGAAGTAACGCACCACTTCGGATGGCGACGAGATATGGTAGTGCTCCATCATATCTCTGAACAACATCGTATTAAAGTAAGATTGCAGTATCTTTACCTTTTCGGTTTGTCCTTCGGTAAGCACCACCTGTGGAAATCCTCCCTCCTTGCAGTATGCACGGAATGCGTGAGCCAACACTGCTGCTCCATTCTCACTATACTTGTTTGCCTGTACTGATTTGAAACTGAGATACTCCTGAAAACTCAACGTATATTCTCTACATTCATCGGGCCATCCGCGCAATGCTGATGCCATCTCCTCTGATAGCATCTTAGCCGTGCTACCTGTAATGAATATATTCTTGCAATAGTTCTTATATACTCGAAGTACAAACAGTTCCCACCCCTCCACGAGTTGTATCTCGTCGAAAAACATGTACACATCCTTCAGGCTTTCAGTAGGATACATCTCACGGTAGGATTGCAATATCTCATCAAGATTTTCGGCCTTCAAGTCCATAAGACGCTCGTCGTCGAATCCAACGAACAGGATTCTTTCGTTTGGGACTCCAGCCTGCAATAACTTGTTGACTGCTAAGCCCAGCAGCGAGGATTTACCACATCGACGTATACCCGTTACAGTTACTATTCGACCACTCTGTATCGGCAGCTTAGTCTCTCGTTCGCACAACATAAAGGGAAATTCCTCTTGGTGTAACGCTATTATTGCTTGAAAGGTACTCTTGAATTCCATAGTATTCATTTATTTATGCCGCAAATATAGGCATTTTCCTTTTAATAAGGAAATGTTTGCGGTTATATTTCCTTTCAATAAGGAAATAGCGCTTATCTTTTGTCGCTAAAAGGATTTTCACCTACTTCCCGTTCCTATCTGCCGAAGTGTCGCCACAGCCCGTTAATGCACTATGCATGAGTGGAATAATGGCGACACTTCGTTAGAATTCTGAATTATGAATTGTGAATTCTGACAGAGTCAGCGATTGATTGGGATCACCGCATACACACGGCGGTCGTGGTGCTGGTGGCGGGTGACGCCCATGGCACGGAGGATGCTGCCGAAGCGGTAGGCACTGACTCGCTCCATCAGGCGGGCATTGATGCCATGCAGGTGCTCGTAAATATCTGCAGAGCTGAGCATCTGTGCCACCTCGCCCTCGTTAGGCAAGCGGTAGTGGCGGAAGAAAAGCTCCTCTACGGGTTGATGGCGGCGGAAACGGCGGTTGCGCTTCTCAATATCGCGCACCTCATCGGCATTGAACCAATGGCGTTCGCCCTGGGCAAGCAGGTGCATGCACTGGGCATAGAGCTGGGGATGGGCCACAGGGGTGTCCACATCGATCATCTCGCGGATGTCGAGACAGAGGAAGCGGCGGCTGCCGCTCTCGTCGGTGAGCAGGGCGTGGCTGTTGCTGGTGCCGATGAACGAGGCGATACGAGGCAACGTGGTGCACTGCTTGGCGTAGGCCTTGCGCATGCGCAGCGTGGTCATCTGCATGAGGTTCTTCAGCGTGCTCTGCTTGGTGGCCGAGTAGCGATCATACTCGTCGAGGTTGATGAGCAGGCTATCGACCAGGCGGCGTTCACACTGGCTCTCGGCCGAGAGATCGAAGTTGTCGGTGTAGAACATACGCAGCTCGGGCGGCAGGAGCAGGCGGCAGAAGGTGCTCTTGTGCATACCCTGCTGCTCGCTCACGAGGATGGGTGCCACGCTGTTGGCATAGAGGGCATCGTCCCTGCCCTGCGCCTGCATCACCAAGGCAAGCAGCCAGCGGCAGAGGTACTCCACCATGGTCTCATCCGTAGTGAGGCGGCGCATCAGGGGGCGCAGACGATCCTCGCCATCCCACTCGGGAAGCGAAGCGAAATAGTGCGTCACGGGATGATAGGGCTCGATGTGCATGGACTCGGCGGCAATGCGCACGCCCTCGGCCCACCACACGTTGTACCCATCGGCCTGGAGGTCGGCCATCCAGGTCTTATAGACGCGCTGGGTGACGGCAGCGAACGGTGCATCGCTCCCCTTCGCACGGTATTCCGACTGCTCGGTGAGTACATTGTAGCGCAAGTCGTACTTCTCGCGGAGCAGGGCCTCGATGTCGGGGATGGTGAGTTTTGAATTGACAATGGACAATTGAGAATTGACAATTACTTTTTTCCCATGATCCGAGAACCCATCACCCTTAACCTTTAATCGGTCATCGTTACTATGAAGTCTTTCGATCTTCGGATTTCGAGCTTCGCTCCTCTTTAACCTATCACCTTTAACCTTTACAATGGCTGTTACTCTGCTTCGCAGCCACTCGATTGCATTTTGAAATAGTTTTTTTCATAGTTCCTTATTGTTTACGCAGCAAAGTTAATGCACCCAAAAAGCGAAATCAATAAGATAATTTGGGTGGGTAAATGCTTGCAAAAGTGCCTTCCGTTTCGTAATTTTGCACAAAGAAAAATTATTGTATGATGGACAACGTACAGTTGTCCGACCACCATCAATCAACTGGCTGATAGCCATCAATCAGTTGTATGATGGCCATCGTACGATGATTAAATTAAACATTCGTTTTTAGTTCGGCTGCACTCGCAGTGATAGTTCAAACCTATTTGACTCTCGCTCGTTGGTACGAACTTTGAAAATTAAACAGATAGATGGATTCAAATTGCCAAATTGCTCAATTGTAAATAAATAGTACATAGTAAATTCGTAAATAGTAAATATCAGAGATGAAACGAGGAACAGCAACCAAGAAGTCGGGCACCATTGCCTACCAGCTCCATGTGAGAAACGACCTGCAAGGCAAGGCCACAAAGAAGAACCCTACGATGGCGGTGAGCACCGTGAGTAGCGAAGTTGTAACCACCGCTCAAATAGCCAAAGACATCAACCACGCCTGTAGTGCCACCGAGGCTGATGTGCTATCCGTGCTACAAGCTGTGGGGCAGCGCATCGGCGAGGCCCTACTCGACGGCAACCGCGTGGAGATAGACCACATAGGCACCTTCAGCCTGGCACTGACCTGCAAGAACAAACGCAAGGAGGATCACATCACGAGCAAGGACATCGAGGTGAGCCGCACCGTCTTCAGCCCCTGCGCCGAGCTGCAACGTGCCATGCGCGGAGCTGTCATCGTGAGTGGAGGCCCCACGGGAAACAAACAGCTCACCGATGCCGTCATCGAGAAGCGCCTCACGGAGTTTTTCACCACGCATCGCAGCATACAGCGCTCGGAGTTTGAGCACGTGTGTGAGTGTAGCCGCTATGCGGCACTGGCCAAAATTAAGGAGTTAGTCAAGGCGGGCAAGCTGGAGGTGATAGGTAAACAGAACACGAGAGCTTACCAACCCATGCCAGGAGCTTTGGGTTGGTAACGTTGACGATAACGAAAACAATATAGAAGTGTCGCCATCAACGTGCTAATACTCATCGTACTATCTCGTAATGGCAACACTTTGGCAGAAGGATTCGCAAGAGGGAGATAAGTTTATTGATTATTTATAGATTCACCCCTCACTCCACACATATTCCGGTCCGAACCACGCATTGAGCGTATCCTCAACCTTTGCATTGATATCAGGAGTGATCTTATCCTTCACCTTATTATATACATAGAGCAGGGCAGCTCCTTCGTCGAGCACGCCAAGGAAACGGTAAACGGCACTGGGCAGAAGACTCAAGGGGGAAATGGTATACATGATGGCTGCATAGATGAGTACATGGTCAAGGGTTGATGTATTCTCATCATCCATCACATAGTAGAACTTCAACAGAGGACGGGTGGCCTTTACACAAACATACTATCACGTTATTCGCAAGTTCTCAGACACCTCTACACATACATTTGGGACGAACGGCCTTGCTGTAGGGACGAACGAAAAGGGTTAGGGATTAGCATGAAACCTTTGAGTGGAGATTTGTTATACCTTTGCAACATAAACTGCGAAGATTGACTGTGTATGAGACTCCTCGGAGAACTGAAGTCCTCTTCGTCGCAACCGACACTTTCATACCGCGTCGGCGCTTGCACAATCTTTGCAGTCGTAAAACTTTTAATGTAGATATTAGTTTTTTAAGGTGAAAGACAAAAGCAAACTATGAACATCAACAATCGAAACGTGCTTATTACCGGAGGAGCTTCGGGTATAGGCAAAATCATGGGACGCATAGCACTGGAGAAGGGAGCACGCTGCCTTATCATTTGGGACATCAACGAACAGAACATTGCCTCCACCGTAAAAGAGTTTGAAGCCAAAGGTAAGGTCAAGGGATACCGTGTAGACGTGGGAGACATAGAAGCCGTGCGCACAGCCTATGCCACTACAGTGAAAGAGTGTGGCGATATAGACCTGCTCATCAATAATGCAGGTATCATCACCAGCAACCGAACCTTCGACCAGGTGGAAATTTCAGAAATTGACCGTACCATACGCATCAATGCCGTGGCACCTATGTATGTTGCCCGCGAGATCCTCCCCGATATGCTGCGCCGTGGCGTGGGACACATCTGCAACATCACTTCAGCAGGTGGAATGTTGGGCAATCCGCGCATGGCCGTATATGGTGCCAGCAAGTGGGCAGCCATCGGGTGGTCCGACTCGGTGCGTATCGAACTGCAGGAGCAGAAAAGCCCCGTGCGCGTCACCACCATCACTCCTTATTATATTAATACGGGGATGTTCGATGGTGTGAAATCGCCCATCATCCCCATCCTCAAACCCGAGTATGTGGCCAAGAGAGTCATCCGTGCCATCGAGAAGAACCGTATCTTCCGCGGCATTCCTTTCGGACTCCACTTCATCCGTTTCTGGCAATTTATCCTTCCGATACGCGTTTTTGACTTTTTCTTCGGGAAAGTCTTTGGTATTTACCACACAATGGATAACTTTACGGGCAGAAAGTAATTCCTCATTTACAATTTGATGATTTACGATTTATTTGTCAATTCAATTATTGAATAATTTGTCATACACCCATGATACCATCCATCATAGAATCGCAACGCGCCTACTTTCACAGTGGCGCAACACTTGATCTCAGCTTCCGCCTTGGCATGCTGAAGAAATTGCAGACAGCTCTTGAGAAATGGGAGAAGCCCTTTGCAGATGCGTTATGGACCGATCTTCACAAGTCGTACGAAGAGGCATATCTCACCGAGCTGAGCATCGTGAAGGGTGAGATAGCCAATCATATCCGCAACCTCGGTAAGTGGAGCCGCCGCAAGCGCAAGCCCACTCCCATCAAGATGTTCCCCTCACGAAGCTATATCGTGAGTGAGCCATTGGGCAACACGCTCATCATGGCACCGTGGAACTATCCCGTGCAACTGCTGCTGAATCCACTCGTAGGTGCAATATCCGCAGGATGCACTGCCGTACTGAAGCCCTCGCCCTACGTCCCTACCGTATCGAAGGTGCTCCAAGAGATGATTGAGGAGACCTTCGACCCGCAGTACATCGCCATCGTGCCGGGCAATCGTGAGGTAAATCAGGCTCTGCTTGCCCAGCGCTTCGACCTCATCTTCTTCACCGGTAGTCCCTCGCTGGGCAAGATTGTGATGGAGGCAGCATCGAAATATCTTACTCCCGTAGTGCTCGAACTTGGTGGCAAGAGTCCCTGCATCGTAGACCGCACAGCCGACATCAAGCTCGCAGCCAAGCGCATTGCCTGGGGCAAGACACTTAACTCAGGGCAGACCTGCATCGCGCCCGACTATCTGCTCATCCACGAATCTGTCAAGGACGAATTCGTCAGAGCATTTGCCAAAGCCGTGAAAGCCCTCCACTGCACCGACATCAAGGAGCACAAGCACTATGTGCGTATGGTCAATGACCGTGCCTTTGAGCGTGTGAAGAGCTACATCGCACAGGGCGATATCCTCTATGGTGGACGTACCGACGAGAAGGAGCGCTTCATAGAGCCAACCCTACTCGACATGCACATCAGCCTCAGCGAAGCTGATGCCGACGCCAAAGCCAATAGCCACGAAGTGCTCACCGAAGAGATCTTCGGACCCGTATTCCCAATCCTTACCTTTAAACATATAGATGAGGTGACTGGATACATCACCCGCCGCGAGAAGCCGCTGGCCTTCTACTACTTCGGCAACGAGAGCGACGGCTGGGACATCATCCGCCACACCTCATCGGGCGGAGCCTGTATCAACGACACCATCATGCACATTGCCAATGAGCACGTACCTTTCGGTGGTGTGGGCAACTCGGGCATGGGTGGCTACCACGGCGAAGAGAGCTTCCGCGCTTTCTCGCACCGCCGTACTGTAGTGACCACAGGTACCTGGATAGACCTCCCCTTCCGCTACATGCCTTACAAGATGTTCGGTTTGGTGAAAAAGATTGTGTAGAAAAGATGTTACAGTGACAATGTCACAATCCAAGAGGGTGTACGCACACCCTCTTATTTTTCTTCCAACAACGCCTTAATCTTCTCATCCGTCTTGTAGAGCTTGTCCTTACATAGTTTGACGAGCTTTTGGGCCTCCTTGAGGCGGTCGGCCAACTGGTCTATATCCAGTTCGTTGTTCTCTATCTGCGAGACAATGGTCTCGAGTTGCTGTAGGGCTTCTTCGTATTTCATTGTTTATTATTTATCAAATTCTCTTACTCTTTACCTCACCATCGGCAAATTCCGTTGTGAGCACTGCGCCTTCGGGGAGTAAAGCCACATCGCGAACCACCCTACCCTCACAGCGTGTGATGGTATAGCCGCGCTGCAAGATTTGCTTGGGTGAAGCACCTTCGAGGATTTTCTCTATCAGTTCCAAGCGATGGGTATGCTTTATTAAGGTCTGCTGCAAAGCTGTTTGTATACGTTGTTCGAACTGCTCGATACGATACATCTGTTTGGTATACAACACTGAGAAAAGCGCGGGGATGCGCTGCGCCAATTGCTCTATACGTTTCTCCTCCCGATGCATACGTTCAGTAACACCTGCTGTCAGAGACTCCACCAGATCATCAAGTTTGGCAGCAGTATCTGTCAAGGCAGCAATGAGATATTCAGCAGCAGCCGTAGGTGTCTTCACTCGGGTGTGCGATACCATATCGAGCACAGTATCGTCACGCTCGTGTCCGATACCCGTAATTATCGGCAGCGGGAACTGCGCACAATTGGCCGCCAAAGCGTAGGTATCGAATCCCGAGAGATCGCTCGTTGCACCACCGCCACGGATAATGACCACCACATCCCACTCATCGCGCTCGGCAGCAATGCGGTCGAGTGCAGCAATGACGGTCTCCTCCACCCTATCGCCCTGCATCACAGCAGGGAAAAGCTTGGGATAGAAGACAAATCCATAAGGGTTGCCCACCAACTGGTCACAAAAGTCGCCATAGCCCGCTGCACTGGCAGCCGAGATAACAGCCACACGTTGCGGAAGGACAGGCATCGGCAGTTCCTTATTGAGCGTAAGCACTCCCTCGTCTTCCAGTTGCATCAATATCTCACGACGACGACGAGCCATATCGCCGAGTGTATAGGTCGGGTCTATGTCATGTACCGTAAGCGACATGCCATATTGCTCGTGAAACTCCACTGACACCTGCAGCAACACCTTGATGCCTGCTGTGAAGGCCTGCCCAGTCTCATTCTCGAAGTAGGGTTTCAACATCTTGTAGATATTGGCCCAGATAGTACCACGTGCTTTGGCCAGGAGCGTATTGCCCCGCTCGGCCTTCTGCACCAGTTCGATGTAGCAATGTCCATTGTAAGCTACACGTACTTCGCTCAGTTCGGCCTGCACCCAATAAGTATCGGGCATACCCTCACGCAAGGTGATGCGGATGAGGCGATTCAGTTCGTATAGCGATAACGCCTCCATATCATATATACATATTTATCCCTCGTTGCGAAGCAATAAAAGCTCCGCCAACAAGACGGTTGCCCACATAAAATACTGCCGACTGTCCGGGAGTAATTGCCGACACTTCTTCGGAAAACCGTATAAGAAACCTACCATCATCAACTTCACGTACGACATCGCAGGGCACGGAACGACTACGATAACGGATGCGTACCGCCAGATTCTTTTCAGCAAAGAAACGGTCGGCATCCACTAGGCAAAGCTGTTCGACAAGCATATAGCGTGTGAGCAACTGCTCGGCATCGCCCAGCATCACTGTATTCTTGTCAGGATTGAGTTTCAGCACGTAAGCCGGTCGGCCCAGCGCAATGCCCAATCCCTTGCGCTGACCTATCGTATAATAAGGATAGCCCTGATGCATACCAAGCGTACGCCCCATAACATCGACAAACTTACCCGGCCCTATCTGCGTATCTATCTGCGGACAATGCTCGCGCAAGAAGTCTCGGTAATCGCCTTCAATGAAGCACACCTCCATGCTCTCGCCCTCCTTGGCCTTAAGTGTAAAGCCTTTATCGGCAAGGTATTGACGCACGTCGGGCTTCTTCCATCCACCAAGAGGGAACACACAACGCGACAGCACCTCCTGACTGAGATTCCACAGGAAATAGCTTTGGTCTTTCTGCGGGTCATCGCCTGTAACAATATAGTAACGTCCTTCATCACATACCGTCTGCACATAGTGCCCTGTGGCGATATAAGCACAATCAAGACGGTCGGCCCACTCGGCAAGCACACGAAATTTGAACTGCGGATTACACTTCACACACGGATTGGGCGTACGCCCCTGCATATATTCATCAATAAAATACTGTACTATCTGACGACGGAACCCCTCACGTCCATCGGCCACATGATGCTCTACACCCAAACGGCCAGCCATTTCACGAGCTTCACCGATGAAATGCGGCTCACCATCGTCACCAAGCTGTGAGGGTACATCAAACACACGCATCGTCAACCCTACCACCTCGTAGCCCTGCTCTTGTAGCATCAAACAAGCGGCCGTACTATCTATGCCGCCACTCATCCCTATCAATACTCGTCTGTCACGTTCCATATACCTATTATATATAGGGCGAAGTTAGTATTTTTCTACCATATAACAACTAGTTTAACCAAGAAACAAATCCAAAAACACCAGTAATATTGTTTTTTTAATTAATTTTGCGTTTCAAACAATGATTATATATAATTAGAATGACTGAAAAGAAAATCCCGAGCGAACTGGGAACCCGCCCTGTAGGCGAGTTACTAAGACAGTATGCCTTGCCATCCATCATTGCCATGCTGGCCTCCTCGCTGTACAACATCGTGGACAGCATCTTCATCGGACATGGAGTAAATGCCTTAGCACTATCTGGACTGGCCGCGACCTTTCCATTGATGAATATATCCACCGCATTCGGAGCGATGGTAGGTATGGGTTCATCTACGCTGATTTCAGTAAAGCTGGGACAGAAAGACTATAAGACAGCCCAACAAATCCTGGGTAATGCTGTGGTGATGAATATAGTAATGGGCCTTATATTTGGTGCCATAGCGCTCATATTCATCGATCCAATACTCTTTGCCTTCGGTGCCACAGATACAACTATCGAGTATGCACGCGACTATATGCAGATTATCCTCTTAGGAAACATATTCACACATATGTATTTCGGGTTCAATGCATTGTTACGCGCTATGGGACACCCAAAGATGGCGATGAAAGCCACCATTGCTACAGTGATTATCAATACGATACTTGACCCGTTGTTTATCTTCGACACCATAGACCTTGGTTTTATCCAATTTAACGGAGCAGGCTGGGGTATCCGAGGAGCAGCCATTGCCACAGTATTGGCCCAGTGCATATCGCTAGTTTGGCAGGTGCGCGTGATGAGTGACAAACGCGAACTCATACATTTCAAACGTGGTATATATCGACTGAAAAGCTATATCGTAAAAGAGGTTCTCACCATCGGATTGTCGCCCTGTCTAATGAACCTTGCTTCATGCTTTGTGGTCATCTTCATCAATCGTGGTCTACTCAACTATGGCGGTGACTACGCAGTGGGTGCTTATGGTATCGTACACAAGATGACCTTCATCTTCGTAATGATTGTAATGGGATTCACCCAAGGTATGCAACCTATTGCTGGATACAACTATGGAGCCAAAGCTTATGACCGCGTGACCAAGGTTCTGAAAATCACCATTGCATTGGCCACCGTAGTTACCACGTTAGCTTTTGTTATTGGTGAATTCTTCCCCGAATACGTGGCACGTATCTTCACTTCCGACACAAAGATGATTGAAATGGCTGTTGTGGGTATGCGTTACAACTGTCTTGTATTCCCCATTGTGGGTTTCCAAATGGTTGCAGGCAACTTCTTCCAGAGCATAGCCCAGCCGGGAAAGTCCATCTTCCTCTCGCTGAGCCGCCAACTACTATTCCTGATACCATTTATCATCATTTTCCCTCACTTCTGGGGAATCGATGGTGTATGGGTGAGCCTCCCAGCTTCAGACCTCGTATCATCGATTATTGCTGCCATAATGTTGGGACAGTATTTTAAGAAACACAAGATGTAAAGAATTATAAATTTCGGATTGTGAATTACTAACATGGCGGTTTAATAATCATAATTCAACTTTCAGAACTAACCTAATATGAGAAAGAACTTCATCATCAATATCGGCCGACAACTCGGCAGCGGTGGACGTAGCATTGCCAACATCTTAGCACAACACTATAACATCACCGTATATGACCGCAAACTCATAGAGTTAGCAGCTAAAGAGAGCGGACTCAGTCAAGAGTTTTTCGAAAATGCCGACGAGAAGAAATCGCACGGGTTCTTCCATTCCATCTTTTCAGCCCGTGCAGCAGCCAACGCACTCGGCAACAATGACTCATACTTGAGTAACGATGCGCTGTTCAAGGTGCAGAGCGACATTATACGCGACTTAGCAGAGCGTGAATCATGTATCTTCATCGGACGCTGTGCCGACTACATCCTGCGTGATCATCCCTGTCATATCAATCTATTCTTCACAGCCAATCTCGAAGACCGCATAGCACGCATGACCAGCGAAAAGGGCATCACTGCTGAACAGGCCGAAGAACTGATAGAAAAAACAGACAGACGTCGCTCCGACTACTACAATTATTATAGCGGGAAAACATGGGGAGCCGCCGAAAGCTACGACCTCTGCATCAACACCTCATACCTAGGCCATGAAAGAACGGCAGAGATACTAAAAGAATATATCGAATCAAGAATGGCTAAGTAAATGAAGACGTCTCCTACTGAACATCATTTATCATTCTAAAAAACTTCACTCATGAAGCGCATCGGCCTCCTCTCTGACACCCATGGCTATTGGGACGAACGCTACACACGACACTTCGCCGAGTGCGATGAGGTGTGGCATGCCGGAGACATTGGCTCATTGGAAGTGGCCGAGAAGTTTGAAGCCTTCCGTCCCTTCCGTGCCGTTCATGGGAACATCGACGGACAAGACATCCGTTTACGCTATCCACAAATAAACAGATTCGACATTGAGGGAGCCAACATCCTCATCAAGCATATAGGTGGATACCCTGGAAACTATGATGCATCTATACGCAACACACTCTTCATGCAGCCGCCCTCACTCTTTATCAGCGGGCACTCGCACATCCTCAAGGTTATGCATGACCGCACTCTCAACACCTTACACATCAACCCCGGTGCAGCTGGTATCTACGGTTTTCATAAAGTACGTACCCTCACACGCTTCACCATCGACAACGGTGCATTCAGCAACCTTGAAGTAATCGAATTATCCGAATAACAATAAACAGCAATTAAGACTAGCAACTATCCACAAAACCATATATATGCGAAGATACATACTATTGGCCATACTGTTATGCACGACATTGCTCACCTCTTTAGCAGCAAACGACTCTACACAAGTACGAGACACTAACGACTCTATCCTCGTCAGTCTGATCACCTGCTCGCCTGGCACAGAGGTATATGCCGTATATGGCCATACCGCACTACGCATAGAGATTCCCTCACAAGGTATTGATATGGCCGTCAACTATGGTCTGTTTGCTTTCGATGCGCCCAATTTCATTTGGAGATTCATCAAAGGAGAAACCGACTACATCGTAGGTCTTATTGGCTATCCTATATTTGAGCAAGAGTATACCACACGAGGTTCCCAAGTAACTTTACAGAAACTTAATCTCAGCGAAAAGGAGAAAATAGAACTAGTACGCCTGCTTAACGAAAACCTACGCCCCGAAAATCGCGAATACAGATACAATTTCCTTTACAACAACTGTAGTACCAAAGCTCGCGACAAGGTAGAGGAAGCACTGACTGGACATATCACTATAGACGAACAGCACCAACACACCTACCGTTCCATCATACACCAATACACGGAAGACTATCCATGGCTACAATTCGGGATAGACTATTTATTGGGTATAGAGGCAGATCGCGCCATCAATGCCCGCCAACAGATGTTTGCTCCTGAATATCTGATGAATTATATGACAAGAGCTCAACTGACTGACAACGATAAGCAATTCCCTTATGTAATAGATACCACAATAGTGGAACCAACAGAAGAGAAAGACGATGTATGGAGGTTCCCGCTCAACCCAACACAAGCAATGATATTACTGTTATTACTTGTGATGGTAGTAAGCACGTTTGAGATTTTCGCAGAACATCGCCAAGGATGGTTCGATATCTTATTGCTGACTATACAAGGCATAATGGGAAGCATAGTCACCTTCCTTCTTTTCTTTTCTGAGCACCCCACCGTAGGAAGCAACATACATGCCATCTACCTCAATCCCCTCCCTCTCATTTTCATACCTTTTATTATCAGCAGTTTGCTGAGACATAAGGTCAGTGCATTATACCACATAGAGGCACTGATGCTGATCATCTTCACAGCTACAGCAATTATCCTCAAGCAATCTATACAACCTGCCGCATGGATCCTAGTTATCGCACTACTTATCCGAACACTACATAATATCTGGATATACCCTAGAGCAATAAAGAAGATGTCTATACGCTCCCAAAAAGCAGCAGCCCGCATACTTATACTTCTACTTACGATACTACCCACACAGCGAGCACAGGCCTCTGCCCCTCCGAAAGTAGTGATAGGCATCGTCGTAGACCAGTTACGAGCCGACTACCTGGAGAAATATGAACACCTCTACGGAGAAAACGGATTTAAAAAACTCTTTACACAAGGACGATTATATACCAATGGCTATTTCTCCCACGACAAACCAGACCGTTCATCGGCAGTAGCTGAGATATATACAGGCACCTCACCCTACTACAATGGCATTATCGGGAATTACTTTCTTGACCGCAAGAACATGAAAGTAATGTCTACCGTTGACGACACAAAATACAAGGGAATAAACACAGAAGACCAATCATCGCCTTCACGATTCATGGTGACTACACTCACCGACGAACTTAAATTAGCGACCAAAGGACATGCATACGTGATGTCTATAGCCCCCGAACGCGATGCCGCAGTCCTCGCCGGCGGACACGTCCCCAATGCCGTCATGTGGCTTTCTGACGACAATGCACTATGGAGCACTTCAACATACTACAATGGACTGCCTGCCTGGACACGGCAATACAACCATCGCACCAGAACAAGATTTGACTGGAATGACATCAAATGGGAGCCTTACTATCCTACTGGAGTATACAGTTACTCGGTATACGATGGCATACCCAAAGCATTCCACCATACATTCCGCAACGGAGATACTGAAACCGTAAAACGATACAAGACATCGGCATGTATCAACGACGAAGTAACACAATTAGCAAAGACATGCATTGCAGGAAACGTGTTTGGACGGAACAAAACGACTGACATGCTCTGCATTGGATACTACGCAGGCAACTACCGCCATGCCCCACAATGGGAAGCACCCATCGAACAACAAGATATCTATTGCCGCCTCGACCGGAATATTGCAGACCTCCTACAAACAATTGAAGACAAAATCGGTTTGGAAAATGCAGTCATATTTATTACCTCCACAGGGTACTATGATTCAAGTCTACCGGACAGCAGACTCTTCACGCTTCCCACTGGAGAACTGAAGATGGAACGCTGTGTAGCACTGCTTAACATGTACTTGGGAGGACTATATGGGAAAGACAATTATATAGAAGGATCGTACCTCAATGAAATATACATCAACCACAGCCTCATAGAGAAAAAACAATTAAGGATGAAAGAGTTGCAAGAGCGCTGTATTGAATTCCTTTGCCAAATGGAGGGAATAAAACGCGTACACTCTTCTATTGATATTCTCTCAGGCACTACAGACGACCTTGTTCGCAACAGCTATAATGCTGACCGCTCAGGAGATCTCATTTTAGAGATAGCACCAGGATGGACACTTATAGACAAGCGATGGGGGGAGCGCATATACGCAAGCCAGACACATATACCCGTTCCAATCATACTATATGGTGCAGGACTAACCCCTGGCATCAACCGTACACCCACACCTGTAGAAAGTATTGCCCCTACAATCGCACATATTCTACGCATAAGTGCTCCTAATGGATGCTCTACACGACCGGTTGAATAAACAAATACGACTACGGCAATCCTATACAATCAACGTTCATTTGCATCAACAGAAAACAACAAATAAATTTGCGTTTTCGCTTATCATGCACTACCTTTGCAATTTAATGCGAAAGAATGTCAGCATAAGTGACAAAAATAGCAGAACAACCTCGAAAACTATTCACTGGCGCTATTTTTGCAGTTTGATTAGACAAACAGAAGCATTAAAGGAAAGATAAAACCACAATGCAAGGTTCGGTCGTAAGAACCTTCGCTAAAACTCAAAAAAAGGAAACAAAATTATACATATATGGGATTTAATGAATTTATCGGAAAGTTGTTCGGCAACAAGAACACACGTGATATGCGTGAGATACAACCGTGGGTAGAGAAAGCAAAAGCCGCCTACACCCATATCGAAAAGTTGACGAACGATGAATTGCGTGCCAAAACACAGGAATTTAAGGAGCGCATCAAACAATCGGCCACAGCAGAGAATGCCAAGATTGCCGAATTGAAAACCAAGGTTGAAGAAACCGAAATCGAAGAGCGCGAACAGCTCTTCAACGAAATAGACAAGTTGGAAACTGCCGTATTGGACAAATACGAAGTAGCTCTCGATGAAATCCTACCCGAAGCATTTGCGCTTGTAAAAGCAACAGCCAAGCGCTTTGCCGAAAACGAAGAAGTAGAGGTAACAGCTACCGACATGGACCGCGCATTGGCAGCTACAAAGGACTTCGTACGTATTGAGGGCGATAAAGCTATTTATAAGAATCATTGGGAGGCCGGTGGCAACGAGACCATTTGGAACATGGTACACTATGATGTACAACTCTTCGGCGGTGTAGTACTACACAAAGGCAAGATTGCTGAGATGGCAACAGGTGAAGGTAAAACTCTCGTGGCTACATTACCCGTGTTCCTCAACGCCCTTACAGGCAATGGTGTGCACGTGGTAACAGTGAACGACTACCTTGCCAAGCGTGACTCAGAATGGATGGGTCCGCTCTACATGTTCCATGGCTTGACCGTAGACTGCATCGACAAGCACCAGCCCAACTCCGAAGCCCGCCGCCAGGCATACCTTGCAGACATCACCTTTGGTACAAACAACGAGTTCGGCTTCGACTACTTGCGTGATAACATGGCCTCATCGCCTGCCGACCTTGTACAACGCCGCCATAACTACGCTATCGTAGACGAGGTAGACTCGGTATTGATTGACGATGCCCGTACACCACTCATCATATCTGGTCCCGTACCCAAGAAAAGCGACCAGCTATTCGATGACCTGCGTCCCCTCGTGGAACGCCTCGTCGAGGCACAAAAGCGCTTAGCGACCCAACTCCTTGCCGAAGCCAAGCGACTCGTATACTCAGACAAGCAAGAGGAAGTAGAAGCTGGTTTCCTAGCCCTCTTCCGCAGCCACAAGGCTCTGCCCAAGAACAAGCCCCTCATCAAGTTCCTCAGCGAACCTGGCATCAAGACCGGTATGCTCAAGACAGAGGCCATTTACATGGAGCAGAACAACCGTCGTATGCCCGAGGCTACCGATGTGCTCTACTTCGTCATCGATGAAAAGATGAACAGTGTAGATCTCACCGACAAGGGTATCGAACTCATCACGGGTAACGCATCAGATCCCACCCTCTTCATACTCCCCGATATTGCATCAGAGATGTCAGCCCTTGAGGGAAGCGGCCTTGAAGGTGAGGAACTGCTGATGAAAAAGGATGAGTTGTTTACTAACTATGCCGTAAAGAGCGAACGCGTACATACCATCAACCAACTCTTGAAGGCATACACCATGTTCGAGAAGAACACCGAATATATCGTAACCGAAAAGGGAGAGGTAAAGATTGTAGATGAGCAGACCGGTCGTATCATGGAAGGTCGCCGCTATAGCGATGGTTTGCATCAAGCCATCGAAGCCAAGGAGCGTGTGAAGGTAGAAGCTGCATCGCAAACCTTTGCCACTATCACCCTACAGAACTACTTCCGCATGTACCATAAACTTTCAGGTATGACTGGTACAGCTGAAACTGAGGCTGGCGAATTCTGGGACATCTACAAGCTCGATGTAGTGGTAATTCCCACTAACCGTCCCATTGCACGCAACGACATGAACGACCGCATCTACAAGACCCAACGCGAGAAATACAATGCCGTTATCGCTGAAGTTGAGAAGATGGTTGCTTTGGGGCGTCCCGTACTCGTAGGTACTACATCTGTAGAAATCAGCGAGCTCTTGAGCCGCATGCTCACCATGCGCAAGATAGAACACAATGTGCTCAATGCCAAACTACACCAAAAAGAGGCCGACATCGTGGCCAAGGCAGGTCTGAAAGGTACCGTAACCATCGCTACCAATATGGCAGGTCGTGGTACTGACATCAAACTGTCTGATGAAGTGAAGGCTGCTGGCGGACTTGCCATAATCGGCACCGAGCGTCATGAGAGCCGCCGTGTAGACCGCCAGCTGCGTGGTCGTGCCGGTCGTCAAGGTGACCCAGGCTCATCTGTATTCTTCGTATCGTTAGAAGATAACCTCATGCGTCTTTTCGCTGCCGACCGCATCTCCAATGTGATGGATAAACTCGGTTTTCAGGAAGGTGAGATGCTGGAGCACAAGATGATTTCAAAGAGCATAGAGAATGCCCAAAAGAAGGTTGAGGAAAACCATTTCGGTACTCGTAAGCACTTGCTCGAATATGATGATGTGATGAACAAACAGCGTACAGTAGTCTACACAAAGCGCCGCCACGCTCTCATGGGCGAACGTATAGGCATGGACCTTGCAAATATGATATGGGATCGCTGCGCCAGCATCATCGAGAACAACGACTATGAAGGTATCCGCATGGAACTCTTCCGTGTGATGGCACTCGAATGCCCCTTCACAGAGGAGGACTACACCAGTAAGAAACCTCAAGAACTGGCAGAACTCACCTTCGATGCCGCCATGGCCAACTTCAAGGGCAAGATGGATCGTCTGGCACAGATAGCCTATCCTGTTATCAAACAAGTGTATGAGAACCAAGGCATGCGCTACGAGAACATCCTTGTACCCATCACTGATGGTAAGCGCGTATACCAGATTCCTTGCAATCTCAAAGCTGCATACGAAAGTGAATGCAAAGAGGTAGTCAAGAGCTTTGAAAAAGCTATCATGCTTCACGTCATCGACGATGCCTGGAAAGAAAATCTGCGCGAACTCGATGAGCTAAAGCACTCAGTACGCAACGCCAGCTACGAACAGAAAGATCCCTTGCTCATCTATAAGCTCGAGTCTGTAAATCTCTTCGACACCATGGTGACCAAGATTAACGACAAGACTCTGTCTATCCTCATGCGCGGACAAATCCCCATGCGCGAGCCAGAACAAGTACACGAAGCTCCCGCTGAAACCCGCACACAGCGCCGTCAACAGGTACAGGAGAACAGAACAGAATTGGGCGACCGCAACCAACAGGCAGCAGCACAGCACGACACCCGCACACAACGCCGCGAGCCAATACGTGCCGAGCATACCGTAGGCCGCAACGATCCCTGTCCATGTGGTAGTGGCAAGAAGTTCAAAAATTGTCACGGAAAAGGACTCTGATAGTTAAAAATTAAACATAAGAAGTTAGGAGTTTAGCTCCGTGATGTAATCCATCCGGCAGACAACTCCTAACTCTTTTTTATCCTCATCTAAAACCACAAATCCCAAATTCCTTACATCTAACTCCACACTCTAATTCATGAAAAAGCTTCTTTTTCTACTTCCCCTCCTCTTGCTTTCCTGCTCCGAGCTCCTCTATTTCTCAGTAGAACAGATGTTACCTCCCGAGATTATGCCCAAACAAACAGCAAAAAGTATCGGTGTGGTCAATAACTTCAGCCAGCATAACGTCATAGTTATCAATGAAGAGGCGCTGATATTCCCCTGCGACCCAGACTCTGTAAAAGAACAGATAGCTCTTTCGTTTGCCAATGCTGACATATTGGACAGAGTAGTAGTACTGGATTCACTTCTATATCCTCTAGATAGTATTACTCCATATATTCTCCCTCAGGAAAAAGTAAACACCCTGTGCCAGGAGCTTGAAGTTGACATGCTCTATTCTGTAGATTACGCATGTGTAATCACCAATCCGGCAGCACGCAGCATCGGACGTCCCGTGATTGCCTATCTTTGCTCTCGAATCTATACTCCAGATACAGACAGCATCTCAGGTACAGCAACCATGGATCGCAAAATCATAGAAAAATGGTCTTATGACACAGCCCAAGTACGAAGCCTCATACCACTAGTCCCCAAAATGCTGGCCGAGGAAGCCATAGAGCCCTACCTCCCCTTGTGGAAAGAGCGAGAGCGCGTGTTCTACTACGATAGACTCTGCTACGAGCTACGCGAAGCCAAAGTATACGTAGACGAAAATAATTGGGAAGAAGCAAGCAAACAGTGGAGAACACTCGCTACGAGCAGACAACGACTCCGCCGATTCCAATCAGCCTACAACATGGCACTCTATCATGAAATGACTGACAGTCTAGATAAGGCTATAGCCTCGCTCGACCTTGCCAAAGAAATTGCCATAAAAAAAATCCCGAGACATGACACCGAGATACAAGTCATCGATACATCCATGGTAAAAAAATATCGAAAAGCGCTACAAAGCCGAAAGAAAGAAATCGAACTACTGGAATGGTACAAGAAAAAAGATAAGCATTAGAAAGGGAAAAGAGTTGCAAGCTCCTTTATTAAGGGGCTATCAGAATAACTATCATAGCACAACCAACCATTCTACGATAACAGAAAACACTATTTTTATATAAAATAATGAACAAAGCGAATGGAATTCGGAAAAATATACCTACATTTGTGCTTTGTAAGTTTATAGGTTTTATAAGTTTCAACCAACTCATAAAGAATATGGACTTATAACCCCAAAGATTCACAAACTTAAAAGTGCACTATGGAACTGACAGCCTCATCTGCCGCTTTGATAAACGAAGCCTTGCGCAAGATTTCCGAACTATACTCGGGCGAAGAAGACCAACTATTGTCCACGGACTTTTATTTCCAACCTCTACGCGAGGAAGGTAAGTTATTGGTATTCGACGACAACGACGAGACAATCGCAAGTATAGACATCGCAGAATGGAAGGAGTATGCTCCCGAAGATTTCTACGACAAAGTGACAGAACAGCTATTGACTGCTATAGAGACCGCCAACACCGATGGTGAATTGGAAAGGTTAGCCGTATGGATGCCCTATTCCTTCGTACTCGTTGACAAAGAGCGTGAGACCATCGCTGACCTGCTGTTGGTTGATGACGACACGCTACTTGTCAAGAAGGGGCTCATGACAGGACTTGACGAAGAACTAAACAATTTCTTGAAAGATTTATTAGAAATATAATTCTAAATAAGAAAGAATAAAGAAAAGGGTGCATCCCAAAAGGATGCACCCTTTTCTTTATGATGAGATATAAGTAAAACTAACATTCGATAAATTCATAAAAAAGAAGGTCGTCATCCCGACGACCAATCTTCCAACTTTAAAAATCTAATACCATGAAAAACACAGTGCAAAGGTAACACTTATTTTCGAATCTACAAATAGAGAACAAAAGAGGAAGTGTAGAAACAACACTTTTTCACACCTCCCCTATAGAAATCTCATAAAGAAGTCAGTAACCTCCTAAGTTCTGTAATCAACAGTTAGCAAAAAGCATCATTCAACATACAACACCAATCCCTTGAGATACTCACCCTCAGGATGATAGATACTAACTGGATGATCGGCAGGTTGAGTAAGTTGATGGAGAATACGTACCCTACGACCCGACATGGCCGCTGCGGTAAAAACAGACGTACGGAAATTATCCTTTGTAACTACCTGAGAACAAGAGAAAGTGAAAAGGATACCACCAGGACGAATCTTCTCAAAAGCCTTAGCATTGAGCTTACGGTAACCCATTAGCGCATTACGCAAAGCGTCCTTATGCTTAGCAAAGGCAGGAGGATCAAGTATGATAAGATCGTACTGATCACCCATACGATCAAGATACTTGAAAGCATCTTCAGCAAAAGCTTCGTGACGAGTATCATTGGGAAAATTAAGTTCAACATTGGCACGTGTAATATCGATGGCACGTGACGAGGAATCTACGGAGTGTACCAATTCTGCTCCACCACGCATGGCATAAAAAGAGAAACCTCCAGTGTAACAGAACATATTCAGCACCTTACGACCATGAGAATAACGCTCCAGCAAAGCACGATTTTCACGTTGGTCAACAAAAAAGCCCGTTTTCTGTCCACCAAGCCAGTCCACATGAAAGCGTAATCCATTTTCCGTCGCGATATCATCAGCCGTAGCCAAACTGCCTTTGAGAAAACCATTACCACCATCTTCTGAAGCTTTATAAGCGAGTGTAGTCTCTGACTTATAATAGATATTATCAACAACTCCATCAAGCACTTGGGCCAAGGCATCAGCAATCTCGTGACGGCTCACATGCATACCCACCGAGTGGGCCTGCATCACGGCTGTACGGTTATATACATCGACAACAAGACCTGGCAAGCCATCGCCTTCACCATGAATAAGACGGAATGCATCGGTCAATGGAGCAGCATCGACCTTCCATTGCACGAATATACTCTTGCGCACATCATATGCAGCGCTCAGACGCTCTTTCCAAAACGCTGAGTCTATCGCTATGTCTTCAAATGAAAGTACACGCACCGCAATACTACCAATCTGTATATGTCCTACAGCTAGAAAACGGCCATCAGCACTGACGACACGCACGACATCACCCTCCTCGGGACGGCCATCAATACGATGGATTGCTCCAGAGAACACCCAAGGATGAAAACGTCCGAGCGACTCCTCCTTGCCTTTTTTCAGATATACTGTTTTATACATAAGTTGATGTGAGTTTATATTTCTTCAATTAATAGCTCTTTCGGTTAATCCACTAGTAAAGAAGTAGTTTGTACATTGCATAAGGCATCACTTACCAATATTAGAATTATGAGCCCACTACCGCAACACGGAAGCCCTGCGTACGCTTTATCTCTTCTATATAATTATATATACGGACACAAGCCCAAGCATCCGTAGCCGCATATCCCTTCTGCCGATCGGTAAGAATATCAGCCTCCCAGTTAGTGAGACGTTGCGACTTTGATATCTTTTTGCCAAAGAGCAAGGCATAAATCTTCTGTAAACTTTGAGCTTCTATTCCCATTTCCTTCACGTAACTTTGCAAATCAAGAAATCCACGTGGTTCGAAACTATACCTGCGATGTAGGTTTTGAATATCGTCCTTTAACGATAGCCCCACCTTAAGAAGACGATCATCCTGCAAAAGATTGACAAGTGCATCGGGCATGCCTATATAGTTGAGACGAAAGAGAAAGCAAGTATCCTCAGTTGACACCTGCAACAGCGACACATCATAAGTCTTTCCCTTAGCAAAGCTAGGTCGAGTCTCTGTATCGATACCTACAATATGGAAACCACAAAGGTAGCTGACAGCCTTCTCGACATCAGCCAGTGAATGAATCACAATAATGCGTCCCCCGAACAGTTCAGTCGGAAGCTGAGCGATATCAGATTTAACAATATTATTCGGAATCTCAACCATCGTATTCCTCCTCATCTTCATCGTTAAGATTGCCATACTTCACCTCATGCAGAGCACGCATGGTATTGACCAACGTCTGCCCCCAATACTCCATAAAGCGATTACGGCATTGTGCTAACGCATCATGCATAGTCTCGTTGAGTCCACTACGGAACTGACAGACAAAGTCTTTAATCACCTGATAGATATCTGACAAATCCTCCGCTATACTCTTACGGATGGGAGTGTCACTATACTTCATATCCTCAACAAAGACATCAAGATAATCATCACAATCGGCAAGCAACTCCTGCAGATTGAGACGCACCACTTCATAGTCTTCTTCGGTAACGAATGCCTCCAATTCGTCTTCACCCATCATCTCACACTCGGGAAGCATCAACGCCTTTATATACAACAAAGGCAATATTTTGAGTAACGTATCTACAAACTCAATCCGTTTTTGTCCTTCACTCCGTTCAATAAATGCACAATATTCAGCAGCTACTGTTACAAATTCTACAGAATTGCGTTCAAATATGATTTGAGATTCTTGCTTCATACAAATTCTCTCTGACAAGTCCTAACTCTACATCATTTTTCTCAAAAAGCATGGTACTATCACTTCAGCTCAAGCAACACCACATTCTCTACGTGATGAGTATGAGGGAACATATCCACAGGCTGTACACGCACCACTCTGTACTTTACGTCAAGCAAACTCAAGTCACGAGCCTGAGTCGCTGGATTACAGCTCACATACACGATACGCTTGGGTTCTGCAAAAAGGATGGTATCAATAACATCATTATGCATACCAGCTCTGGGAGGATCAGTAATGATAACATCGGGACGGCCATACTCATTAATAAACTCCTGATTGAGGATATCCTTCATATCCCCAGCAAAAAAGAGTGTATTATCAATACCGTTAATCGCAGAATTCACCTTTGCATCTTCAATAGCTTCGGGCACATACTCGATACCGATAACCTGACGTGCCTTGCGTGACACGAAATTGGCAATGGTTCCCGTCCCAGTATAAAGGTCATATACCAGTTCGTCACCCGTGAGCCCTGCAAATTCGCGTGCCACCTTATATAGATTATAGGCCTGACGACTATTCGTCTGATAGAATGATTTGGGACCAACCTTAAATTTCAGCCCCTCCATTTCCTCTATAATATGATCATCGCCCTTGAATACATGAATCGGGAGGTCACCGATGGTATCATTACATTTATTATTGACAACATAGATGAGCGATGTAATCTCAGGCCATGTATCGGACATATATTTCAGCAACTGCATCATCTGCATCTCCTCTGTAGAATCTATAACCTTGAACTGCATCACAACCATCAATCCCTTGATACTTCGATCATCTTCGTCTTCGGCAATACGTATCATCATATTACGCAGCAATCCCTCTTGAGTCCTAAGATTAAAGAAAGTATAGCCATGTTCATAAGCATAATCGCGTACTCCATTTCGTATGCGATTACAAATATCGTCCATCAAGTAACATCTATCGATAGCCAACACCTTATCAAAGGCTCCAGGTATATGAAAACCTACAGCATTCATTTGATCATATTGGAAATCTCTTTCCACCTCTTCCTGGGTAAGCCAACGTTTGTTACTAAAGGTAAACTCGAGCTTATTGCGATAATTTTCGGTAAATTCAGAGCCGAGAATGGGTGAAATCTCAGGCAACTCCACTTTACCAATACGAGTCAAGTTATCGGTTACCTGTTTTTGCTTGTAGCGCAACTGCTCCTCATACTTAAGGCACTGCCACTTGCATCCGCCACATACACCGAAATGCTTACAAAACGGCTCACTGCGCAAAGGCGAATATTCATGAAATTTTACAGCAACAGCTTCAGCATAGCTATGTTTCTTACGCTTCACCTGTAGATCCACCACATCGCCTGGTACCACATAGGGCACAAATACAACCATGTCGTTTACGCGGGCTAAAGCCTTGCCTTCAGCTGCCACATCAGTTATTGCCACCTGCTCCAGCAGGGGGAGTTCTTTTTTCTTTCTTGCCATTATCCTCTATTTCCTATAGCCAACCATTAAGAATCAATCAACAACGACCAATGCCCAACGATCAGTCTAAACTTTTCTAATTTCGACAAAATTACATAAAATATCATTATGGCGATAACGAAAATGAAAATTTTATGTATTAAGCATAAAACGTAGCTCTATAATTTCATCGTTTCACAAAAAGATGTTATCTTTGCTCTGTTAATGGGCGAAGTATACCTATATTATATTTAGACTATTATCAAACAACATATTTTTTACTACCTTAATAATTCTAAAATTATGAGCGAAAAAAGAGTTT